>NZ_JBIWAE010000005.1:0-362568 GCF_044759865.1 Streptomyces sp. NPDC099050
GTGGTGACCGGAACGCCGGCGGGAAGCCCCTCCAGCGTCGCTACCAGAGCCGGGCCGTGAGATTCCCCGGCCGTCAGCCAACGCAACCTGCTCAATTTCCGTCTCCCCAAGCGAAGTCGTAGGCGCCGTGCAACCAGGCCGCCTTGTCGTACATGTCCTCGTCGGACAGCGCGGCCAGCATCGCGTTGCGCTCCACCCGCGCCTCTCCGGCCGCGTGGTAGAGCACGCGGCCCATCTCCCGCGCCACCAGCTGCACCCGGGCCGTACGCTCCCGGCGCGCCGCGTTGTACTTCTCCAGACGCTGAACGAAGTCGTCCTCGCTGCCGTCCAGCAGGACCGACAGCAGGACCGCGTCCTCGAGGGCCTGGCACGCACCCTGCGCCGCGTACTGGAGCATCGGATGCGCGGCGTCACCGAGGAGTGCGACCCGGCCCTCGGTCCAGCGGTCCACCGGGTCGCGGTCGCACAGCACCCAGGACTTCCAGTCCCGCCCCAGCTCCAGCACCCTGCGGGCCGGGCCGGGCAGTCCGGGGAAGGAGTCCATCACGTGGCCGTGCTCGGCCGGGACTCCGGCCAGGGCCTGCGCGGCTCCGTCGTCCCGGGTCGCGGCCAGATTGAAGTGGCTGCCACCCGTGACCGGGTAGTGCACGAGGTGCCACTTCGGGCCCGCCCACAGGACCACGTTGTTTCCCCGCAGGTCCTCGGGCACCTCCTCCACGGGGATCACCGAGCGGTAGATGGTGTGGCCGGAGATGCGCGGGGACCCGTCGCCGACCAGCTGTCGGCGGACCGCGGAGTGCAGGCCGTCGGCGCCGATGAGCGCGTCGCCGGTGCGCCGCCTGCCATCGGCGAGAACGGCCGTCACCCCGCCCGCCCACTGCTCGTACGCGACGACGTGGCACCCTCCGAGCAGTTCGATGCCGGGGGAACGGCGGGCGGCCTCCAGGAGCGGCAGGTAGAGGTCCACCCGGTGCACCACGGCGTACGGGTTGCCGAACCGGGCCCGGTACTTCTCCGTCACCGCGAGGGCCGCGACCTGCTCGCCGGTGACGCCGTCCATGAAGCGCAGTTCGTCGATGAGGACGGCGCGTTCGCGGACCTCCCGGCCCACTCCGAGCAGGTCGAGCGCGTGGAAGGCGTTCGGGCCGAGCTGGATGCCGGCGCCGACCTCCGTGAAGAGGTCCCTGCGCTCGAGGACCGTGACCTGGTGGCCGCGTCGCGCGAGCCCGAGTGCCGCAGCGAGTCCACCGATGCCACCACCGGCGATGAGTATGTCGGCCATGGGTGTCTCACCTTCCCTTTCCTGATCAGTGGCTGCCGGCGCGCGATCGATGCGCGCGGCTCGTGTGGGCCGGGAAGAGCCGCTCCAGCTCGGCGTGGAAGCCGGGGAAGGTCTTGCCGACGCAGGACGGATCGTCCAGCGTGATGCCGGGGACGCGCAGTCCGAGCACCGAGAACGCCATCGCGATCCGGTGGTCGCGGCGGCAGGCGATCCGGGCGGCCGTGGGGCGGCCCGGATGGACGGTGAGCCGGTCCGGACCCGATTCGGTACGGATCCCGCAGGCCCGCAGGTTCTCCTCGACCGCGGCGATCCGGTCGGACTCCTTGAGCCGCGCGTGCCCGATGCCGTGCACCGTGATGGGCGCGTCGGCGAGCGGGGCCACCGCCGCCAGCGTCATGAAGGTGTCGGAGATGTCGCCCATGTCGATGTCGAAGCCGCCGCGCAGCGGACCGGTACCGGTGACGGTCGTGGCCCGGTCGGTGATCTCCACGCGGGCGCCCGCCCGGGCCAGCACCCGGACGAAGCCGAGGTCGCCCTGGACGCTGTTCCTGCCGAGGCCCGGCACGGTGACGCCGCGCCCCGTGATCGCGGCCGCGGCGAAGGCGTACGAGGCGGTGGAGGCGTCCGGCTCGATGTCGAGGCGGGCGGCCCGGTAGCCGCCGGGCAGCACCTGGATCGTCCCGGCCCCGAACTCGTCGAAGGGGCCGAACTCGTCGACGTACGCGCCGAAGTGGCGCATCAGCGCCTGGGTCATGGTGATGTACGGACGGCTGACCAGTCCGGCGCCCCGTACGACCAGCGGCTGCCGCATCAGCGGGCCCGCCAGCAGCAGACCGGTGAGGTACTGGCTGCTGAGCGAGGCGTCCACGGTCAGCTCGCCGCCGGCCAGACCCCGGGCGGAGACCGTCAGCGGCAGTCCGCCCACCGGCTCGGCCACCCGGGCGTCGGCGCCGAGCCGGGCCAGCGCGTCGGCCAGCGGCCGCAGCGGCCGGGCCCGTAGCTGCTCGGTCCCGTCGAAGCCGAACTCGCCCTCGCCGGACGCCGCGAAGGGCGGCAGGAACCGGGCCGCCGTACCCGCGTCCTCGCACCACACGGAGCCGCCCCCGCTCGGGGCGCCGCCCGTTCCGGTCACCTGCCAGGCGCCGTCCTCGGCCGTCTCGATGTGCACTCCGAGCCCGGTCAGGGCCTCCCGGAAGGCCACCGTGTCCTCGCTGACCAGCGGATCCCGCAGCAGCGAGACGCCCTCGGCCGCGGCGGCCAGCAGCAGCGCCCGGTTGGTGATGCTCTTGGAGCCCGGGATCCGGGCGATCAGCGCCGGCTCGCTCACCGCGTGCCCCGCTGCGCCGCGACGCGGGCCAGGCTGGCCCGGGCGGTGGCGGCCACGTTGCCGGCGGTGAAGCCGTGGCGCTCGTACAGGGAGGTGTACGGGGCGCTGGCGCCGAACTGGTCGAGCCCCACCGGGATCCCGGCGTCGCCGAGCAGCTGGTACCAGCCGAGCGCGGATCCGGCCTCGACCGAGACCCGGGCCCGCACGGAGCTCGGCAGCACCTGCTCCCGGTACTCGGGGGTCTGCTCCTGGAACCATTCCAGGCACGGCATCGACACGACCCGGGTGGCGATGCCCTCGCCCTCCAGGACGGCGCGGGCGTCCAGCGCGATGTGCACCTCGCTGCCCGTGGCGATCAGCACCACGTCGGGGGCGCCGCCGGCGGCCTCGGCCAGGACGTAGCCGCCGCGTGCGGTGCCTTCGGCCGATTCCACACCGGAGGCGGCGGAGCGGTCGAGGACCGGCAGGTTCTGCCGGGACAGGCACAGGCCGGCGGGCCGGTCGTCGTGCTCCAGTACGGTGCGCCAGGCCACGGCCGTCTCGTTGGCGTCGGCCGGGCGTACGACGTCGAGGCCCGGGATGCCGCGCAGCCCCCACAGGTGCTCGATGGGCTGGTGGGTGGGTCCGTCTTCGCCGAGCCCGATGGAGTCGTGGGTCCAGACGTAGGTGACGGGCAGCTTCATCATGGCCGCGAGGCGCACGGCGGGGCGCATGTAGTCGGAGAAGACGAGGAAGGTGCCGCCGTAGGGGCGGGTTCCGCCGTGCAGGGCGATGCCGTTCAGGATCGCGCCCATGGCGTGCTCACGGATGCCGAAGTGCAGGGTCCGGCCGTACTGGTGGCCGGGGAAGGTCTCCGTCGCCCGGTCGGCGGGGACGAAGGAGGGTTCGCCCTTCATGGTGGTCAGGTTGGACTCGGCGAGGTCCGCGGAGCCGCCCCACAGTTCGGGCAGCGTCGCGGCCAGCGCGCTCAGCACCTCCCCGGACGCCTTGCGGGTGGCGACCTGCCCGCCCGCCTCGAAGACGGGCAGCGCCTCCCTCCACCCCGCGGGCAGTTCGCGCACGCTGATCCGGTCGAACTCGGCCGCCCGCCCGGGGGCGCCGGCGCGCCAGTCCGCGTAACGCTTCGCCCAGGCCTTCACGTCGGCGCGGGCCCGTTCGCCGACCTGCCGGGCGTGCGCGAGCACCTCGTCCGGTACCTCGAAGGAGCGCTCGGGGTCCAGGCCCATGGCCTTCTTGGTGGCCGCGGCCTCGGCCGCGCCGAGCGCCGAGCCGTGGATCTTTCCGCTGTTCTGCTTGCCCGGCGAAGGCCAGCCGATGATGGTGCGCAGCGCGACGAGCGAGGGCCGTCCGGTCTCCTCACGGGCGGCCGACAGGGCGTCGTGCAGGGCCGCCATGTCCTCCACGTACGCCCCGGTCACGGTCCAGTCGACTTGCTGCACGTGCCAGCCGTAACTGCGGTACCGCGCGGGCACGTCATCGGAGACCGCGATCAGCGTGTCGTCCTCGATGGAGATGCGGTTGTCGTCCCAGAGCACGACCAGGTTGCCCAGCCGCTGATGGCCGGCGAGGGAACCGGCCTCGTGGCTGATGCCCTCCTCCAGGTCGCCGTCGGAGACGAACGCCCAGACGGTGTGGTCGAAGGGGCTCTCGCCCGGGGAGGCGTCCGGATCGAACAGACCGCGCTCGCGGCGGGCCGCCATGGCCATCCCGACCGCGTTGCCCAGGCCCTGGCCGAGCGGACCGGTGGTGGTCTCGACGCCGGGGGTGTGCCCGTACTCGGGGTGCGCCGGGGTCAGACTGCCCTCGGTGCGCAGTGCCTTGAGGTCGTCGAGTTCCAGGCCGTAGCCGGAGAGGTAGAGCTGGGTGTAGAGGGTCAGGCTGGAGTGCCCGCAGGAGAGCACGAAGCGGTCGCGGCCGGCCCACTGGGGGTCGGCCGGGTTGTGCCGCAGCAGCTTCTGGAACAGCAGGTAGGCGGCCGGCGCCAGGCTCATGGCGGTACCCGGGTGGCCGTGGCCCGCGGCTTCCACGGCGTCGATCGCCAGCGCGCGGGCGGTGTCGACGGCGCGCCGGTCCAGGTCGCTCCACTCGAAGGTACGGGGGGATCTCTGCGCGGGGCTGCTCGTCATGGTGCTCGGGACTCCTCTGCTCGGCCGGGCCTCGGGGCTCGACTGGGTGCTGGTCACACGCTGGTCTTGCGGTCGAGTACGAGGTCGTGCCCGACGATGTACGCGGCCGCGTCGGAGGCCAGCCAGACGACGGTGTCGGCGATCTCCTCGGGGCTGCCTCCCCGGCCGAGCGGGCAGGGGCTGATGGCGTTGATGCGGATGGCCTTGCCGAAGTACTCCTTGGCGGCGGTCCGGGTGAGGGCGCTGACCGCCGCCGTGGACGCGGCGTACGCGCCCAGGCCCGGCAGCATGCCCTGAGAGCCGATGTTGCTGGCCGTGTTGACGATGACCCCGCCGCCGGCCAGCTCCATGTGGGCGATCTCGTGCTTCATGGACAGCCAGACGCCGGTCAGGTTGGCCGTCAGGCTCTGGGCCCAGGCGCTCTCGCTGATGTCGGCGACGCGTCGGTGCGGGCCCAGCTCCGTGGTGTTGTTGAAGGCCACGTGCAGGGCCCCGTGGCGGCGCACGGTCTCGGCGACGATGTGGGCGGCGCCCACGTCGGCGCCTTCCGTGGCGTCCGAGACCTCGCCGACCACGCTGTCGGCCTTGCCGCCTTCGTCGAGGATCTGCCGGACCGTTCCTTCGAGCGTCTCCGGGTGGCGGCCGGCGACCACCACCGTGGCTCCGAGCCGGGCGAAGGCCACCGCCGCTGCCCGGCCGATGCCTTCGCCTCCACCGGTAACGAGGACGACCCGGCCGTCGAACCGTTCAGACATCAGTGTTCTCCTGATTCTCCGCAGGGGGATCCGAGAGGGCGTTCACTCACACCGAACGCATTCGACCAGCGGCCACCTTGCAAGGATCCGGGCCTCTGGGGGCAGTGCCTTTCGGGCACTTCGTCAGGTCCTGGAGGCATCTGACGGACTGCCCGGACCCCCTTTGACACCGCGGTGCGGCCAGCCGATGCTGCACGCCGGTAAGCGGCCGAGAGGGAGATCAATGCTGACGCTTTCGTGGACCCGTCCGGTCGTCGACACAGGTCGGGAGGGTCAGGGCGGTCCCACCCGGGAGAACCTGTGGCAGGCCCTGCTGCACAAGGCGGAGCATCCGACGGACTACGTGCCCGCCATCGTGGAATGCCGGATCCACGACCGGTACGCGGACGGACTCCTCCGGGAGATCCGGCGCGGGCAGCACACGTTCCTCCAGCGGGTCACCGCCCAGGAGAGCGCCGGACGCATCGTCTACCGGCATCTGGACCCCACCGACATCGCGGAGATACGCAACGAGATCGGCGAGGACGAAGAGGGGCGGCTCACCCTGACGCTGAGCATCACCCTGACCGAGGGCAGGACGGCCGCGGTCCTGGTGCAGAACCCGTATCTGCGGGACCTGGACGGCGATTTCCACGGCACGCTGGACGCCATGACGGCCGTTCTGCGCAAGGTCTCGACGGAGCCCGCGACGGCGGGGACGCCAACGGCCCCTCCCGACCCGGACGGGTCGTGAGGGGCCGTTTCGCCCTCGTCCTCGGTACGGGCCCCGGACCGGGCCTCGCACCGAGCCTCACACCGGGCCTCACACCGGGCCTCGCACCGGCCTCAGATCAGGCCGGGGCCCGGCAGCCCGGGCAGCGTGTGGACGCCCTCGACCGTCGCCTCCACGTCGAACACCGTGTACTGCACCGGTGCCCGCCCGATGAGCTCGGCGGCCCGCGGGGCGAGCGGCCGGGCCGCCGCCTCCGCGGACTCCCACAGCAGCACCGCGCCCCAGCGCTCGGTCGCCGGATCCGCGATCCAGAACTTCAGCCGCAGACCCTCGACCGAAGCGAACCGGTCGACCGCCTCGTCGCGCAGGTACGACCGCAGCGACTCGATGCTGTGCCCCGAGCCGGCGAGGTCCCACCAGGCCACCGTCGCCTTCATACGAGCTGCTCCTGCTCCTGTTCCCGCTCCTGCTCCTGTTCCCGCTCCCGCAGCAGTCCGGCCAGGGCCTCGCCGACGATGCGGACACCGTCCTCGGTGAGCACCGACTCGGCGTGGAACTGCATGGACCGGAAGCCGGGCCCGCGCAGCGCGTGCACCTCGTCGGTCCCCGCCTCCCGGCACACCTGGACCGTGCCGACGCCGGGCACCTCGACCGTGTCCGAGGCGCTCTGCGCCGCGAAGGTGTTGTAGAAGCCCACGCGCTCGCGCCGCCCGAACAGCTCGATCTCCCGCTGCACCCCCTGGTTGGGCTGCTCCCTGCGCCGCAGGCCGAAACCGAGCTTGGTGCTGAGCACCTGGTGGCTGAGGCACACGGCGAGGAACGGCCGCCGCTCCGTGAGCAGGGTGTCGACCGCGGCCCGCAGGTGCGCGATCTTCGGGTGGTCCACCTCCCGCGGGTCACCCGGTCCCGGGCCCATGACGACGAGGTCGTACGGGGCGAAGTCGTAGGGCTCGTCGAAGCGGGTGACGGTGACCTGCGCGTCCAGGGCCCGCAGCTGGTGCTCGATCATCGCGGTGAAGGTGTCCTCCGCGTCGACCACCAGCACCTTGCGGCCCGCGAGCAGCGCGACCGGGCGGGCCCGGTCGGCTTCGTCGTCCAGCCAGAAACCGGCGATCGTGTCGTTGCGCCGGCTGAGCGCCGCCCGTACCTCGGGGTGGTCGCCGAACCGGCTCGGTCCGGCCTCCTCGAACACGGCCAGCAGACCGGACGCCTTGGCGCGGGTCTCGGCGACCTCGGACAGCGGGTCGGAGTGGCGCACGAGGGTGGCGCCGACGCCGATCCGCATCCGCCCCCCGTCGTCGATGTCGGCGGTCCGGATGAGGATCGCCGAGTCCAGCGTGCGCTCACTGTTCTCGTCCTGGCCGATGAGGGCCAGGACGCCGCTGTAGTAGCCGCGCCCCTGCGGCTCGTACTTCTTGATGACCCGGCCCGCGCTCTCCAGCGGGGACCCGGTGACCGTCGGCGCGAACAGCGTCTCGTGGAGGATCTCGCGCGGGTCGCGGGAGGTGCGGCCCTCGATGAAGTACTCGGTGTGCGCGAGCCGGGCCATCTCCTTCAGATAGGGCCCGACGACCCGGCCGCCCGACTCGCAGATCCGGGCCATCATCTTGAGTTCCTCGTCGACGACCATGTACAGCTCGTCGGCCTCCTTGCGGTCGGCGAGGAAGTCCATGACACCGCTCAGTTCGGGTCCCGAGGCGGGGAAGCGGTAGGTGCCGCTGATGGGGTTCATCACGGCACGGCCGCCCGACACGCTCATGTGGCGCTCGGGAGAGGCGCCGACGAGCGTGCGGTCGCCGGTGTGCACGACGAAGGTCCAGTACGCGCCGGTCTCCCGCTCCAGCAGCCGGCGGAAGATCCGCAGCGCCGTGGCGACGGAGTAGTCGCCCACGTCGGCCACGAACGAGCGCTTCAGCACGAAGTTGGCGCCCTCGCCGGTGCCGATCTCGTCCGCGATGACACGGCGGACCGTTTCGGCGTACGTGTCGTCGTCGATGTCGAAGTCTCCGCCGGGCACGAGGCGGACGGGGCCGTCGGGGATCTGCCGCAGCACGGCGTCGAGCGGCACCTTCGTCTGCTCGTCGATCACCATGGCGAGCAGCGGGGTGCCGTCGTCCGGTGCCTCGAAGCCGCGCTCGGCGAGCTGCCGGTACGGGATCAGGGTGAGGACGTCCTGACGCGCGCCGGCACCTTCCAGGACCTCGCCGAGGGGTACGTCGGCCAGGGTCGCGGCCTCGGTGAACGAACCGAGGAACAGGTCGAGCCGGCCGCTGGGATCGGTCTCCGGACGGTGGATCAGCGCGAAGGCCGGCGGCCGGTCGCTCAGGATCCGGCCCAGCTGGTCCGCAGTCATGCCGAAACCCTTTCCGCGTGCGCGTCCGCCCGGTCCGGGAGGGACGTGAGGAGCTGCTTCGTGGTGGTCAGGGCGGCGCACCGGCCGGCCGCGTACTCCAGCGCCATCCGGTGCTCCTCCCAGCTGAAGTCGGCGACGGCATCGGCGACCAGGAAGGGCTGGATGTCGTTGGTGAAGGCCTCCACCGCCGTCATCAGGACGCCCACGTGGGCGTACACGCCGCAGATGATCAGCTGGTCGCGGCCGTGTGCGCGCATCCGCTCCAGCAGATCGGTCTTGAAGAAGGCGCTGTAGCGCCACTTGGTGAGCATCCAGTCCCCGGGGGCCGGTGCCACCGGGTCCACGACCTGGCGGTGTTCGGGGCTCGGCCGCATGCCCGGGCCCCAGAAGTCGGCGAGCAGGCCGCGCTCCTGGGGGGTCATGCCGCCGGGCTGCGCCGTGTAGGCCACCGGGATGCCGAGCGCCGCCGCGCGCGTGCGCAGCTCTCCGGCGTTGCGGGTCAGGTCCACGACGGGCTGCTCACCGGCAGGGAAGGCGGTCAGGAAGAACTTCTGCAGGTCGTGCACCAGCAGGACGGCGCGGTCCGGGTCGACTTCCCAGTCGACGGCGGCGGCGGGCAGGTCGGCTGCCGAGGGCATCGGATACGGGCTGATAGCAGGTATGCCTGCCATGCGTTTCTCCCTCTCGTTCACGGTCTCGTTGACGGTTGGTCGACTGGTCACACCGGTCACACCGGTCTCAGGCACCCAGGGCCGCACCGCCGTCCACGGTGAGGTCGTGCATCGTGATGTGCGCGGCCTTGTCGGAGAGCAGGAAGACCACCGCCTCGGCGACGTCCTCGGGGCGGGCGATCTTGCCCAGCGGGATGCCGACGCGGTAGGAGCCCGGCACCCCTTCGATGGAGGCCTTCGAACTGCTCTCGTCCTGCCACATCGAGGTGAGCATCGGGGTGTCCGTGGACCCCGGCGCGACGATGTTCGCGCGGATCCCGAACTTGGCGACTTCCAGGCCCAGACACTTGGTGAACATGGTCGCGGCCGCCTTCGAAGCGGCGTAGGCGGCCATTTCCGTACGCGCGGTGCCCGCGGAGTTGGAGGCGATCGTGACGATCGCACCGCGTCCGCGCGGCACCATGCGGTTGACGACGGCGCGCGAGACGAGGAACACGCCCGTGGTGTTGACCGCGAACGTCGTGCTCCACTCCTGGTCGGTGAGGGCGCGGACCTCGGCGAGCCGCAGCACTCCGGCGGCGTTGACGAGGAAGTCGAGCGGCCCCACGAGCGTCTCCACGTCGTCCACCAGCGCCTCGACGTCCGCACTGGAGGTGACGTCGCCCGGGAATGCTTCGACGCGGCCTCCTTCCTCGATCACCGACTTGGCCAGGTCGCGCAGCCGGGTCGCGTCCATGTCGACGGCGGCCACCCGGACACCCTGGGTGGCCAGCGCGCGGACAATGGCCGCGCCTATACCGCCGGCCGCTCCGGTGACGAGAGCGATTTTTCCTTCCATGACGGGAACGCCCCTCTTTATTTCAGCCTCAGCCGCGCCAGGCGGATACGACTTCGACAGCCTGGTCGGAATTGAGGCGCGGGTCGCAGAACGAGGTGTACTTCTCGCCCAGCTCGCTGACGTGGTATTCGTCGCGCACGCATTCGCGCACGGCGTCGGGAGTGGTCTCCAGGTGAAGTCCGGCCGCGATTCCGCCGTTATCGACGACGGCCGCCTGGAATTCCTGGACCTCACGCACGACCGCGGTGATGTAGCGGGTCTTGTAGCCGCCGGCCGCACTGACGGTGTTTCCGTGCATGGGGTCGCACATCCAGAGCACGGGGTGCCCGGCCTCGCGGACCGCGTGGACCAGTTCCGGCAGCTTTTCGGCAGCCGTGCCCTCCCCCATCCGGGAAATCAGCGTCAGCCGGCCCGGCTCGCGCAGCGGGTCGAGGCGGCCGCACAGCTCGACCAGCTCGGCCGGGGTCATCTTCGGGCCGACCTTGGTGGCGACGGGGTTGGAAATCGACGCGAACAGCTCGACGTGGGCGCCGCCCAGCTCGCGCGTGCGCTCGCCCATCCAGGGCCAGTGCGTCGACGTGAGCAGCACCGAGCCGTCGGGCTGGGTGCGCAGCATCGGGACCTCGTAGTCCAGCAGCAGGGCCTCGTGGCTCGTCCACACCGGGGCCTCGGCCGCGGACGGCCGCTGCTCGCCGTGCCAGCCCAGGGACCGCATGGCGGCCGCGGCCGCGCGGTAGCCGGAGACCAGCCGCTGCGGGTCAGGCCTGCGCAGCTCGGCATCGGGCTCCGGACTGTTGACCATGTGGCCGCGGTACACGGGGAGTTCGACGCCGTGGACGATCTCGGTGTTGCTGGATCGGGGCTTGCCGAACTGCCCCGCGAGCCGGCCCACCCGCAGGACGGGCTTGAGCGTGCGCGTCTTCATGACGCCGGCCAGCACGTCGAGGAGCGCCGCCTTGCGCGCCACGTATCCGGGGGTGCACTCGGCGGGGTCCTCCGCGCAGTCCCCGCCCTGGACGATCTGTACCTCTCCCCGCGAGGCCGCGGCCAGCAGCGCCCGCAGGGCCTCGACGTCCTCCGCGCGTACCAGAGCGGGCGAGTCCTCGATTTCGGCCCTCGCATTCACCAGAGCGTCTTCATTGGGCCAAACGGGCTGCTGGCCCGCCGGCGCTGATTTCAAGCGCGCGACACCGTACATGTGGCACCTCCCGGTACTGAACCTGCCGTGACATCGGATGCAGCGAGAAGCCTGCGAAGAAAAGAATGAGTCAACCACCAGAGATTCACCGATTCGTCAGGTGCCGACACATTCGGTCACGTCGGCCCGCCGGCCGGAAATTCGACATGACGCATTACCCGGATCCGTGGGAGCCGCCGGCGGGAAACGCATTAAAGTCCGCGCGCGTCCCGGAGGGGGATCGCGGGCGCCGGTCCACTGCCACCTGACACAGAGCCGGCCGTGAAATGACGACGCATGTCGTGGACGCCTAAGGTCGGGACCGTGGTGAGTCAAGAAGCGCGAGACCTGCTGAAACAACTGGTGTCCGAAGGCGTCTCGCCATGGCTGAGTGCGCACGACCCCGAAGAGTTCGAGACGAGCGTCCGGCCTCCGGTCCTGGGCGTGGATTTCCACAACGCCCTGGCACCCCCGGGCAGCACCCTCAAGCTGCTCCGGCGGACCTGCGACCTGCTGCGGCCCGTGTTCGAGGCGACCGACGGCGCCGTCGGCCACGTCTCCGTGCCGGTGTCCCCCCTGTGGGCCGACGACGCGCACTCGCTCCGGTCCGCGGCCCGCGCCCTGCACGGGCAACTGGCGCGCCCCAACGTGCTCGTACGGATCCCCGCGACCCCGGCGGGACTGGAGGCCCTGGCCGACTGTCTGGCCGAGGGCATCGGGGTGCACGCCTCGATGGTCTTCTCGGCCGAGCGGTACGCCGAGGTGCTCGATGCCTACGTCGACGGGCTGGAACGCTCCCTCGCGTCCGGCCGCTCGCTGGGCGAGGCCCTGATGGTCGCCTCGTTCCCGGTGGGGGTCTTCGACGCGGAGATCGAATCCCGGCTGGACGAGCTGGGGGTCGGCCCGGACGACGAGGTCCGGGGCGCGGCGGGTCTGGCCGTCGCCCGCGCGATGTACCGGCTCCGTGAGCAGCGGCTGTCCGGGGGCTGGTGGCGGGTGCTGCGGGCCAACGGCGCTCCGCAGCCCAGGCTGTTGTGGACCAGGGGCGGCACCGACGTGGGCGCGCTCATCGGCTGGAACACCGCGCTCGCGCTGTCGGTGGACACCCTGGAAGAAGCCGCGCGCCGGCCGAACTTGAGCGGAGACACCCTGCTCACGAGGGAGGGCGAGGCGAAGGGGGCGCTGCTCGCCCTGGAGCGGCTCGGCATCCCCTCCGCCCGGGTCGCGGCCGTGCTGGAGACGGCGGAACTCAGCCGCCTCCAGCACGACTGGGACCTCATGACGAGATCGTCTGGCGCTGCCCCTGCCTCTCCGGGAAGCGGGCGTTCGTCAGGGCCAGGAACGGGGCAGCCTTGACCGCCGTCTCCTCGTACTCCGCGTCCGGGTCGGACAGGGCCACCACGGCGCCTCCGACGCCGTACCGGACCCGGTCCGGCGTGATCGTGGCGGTACGGATCACGATGCTCAGGTCCGCGGCGCCGGAGAGCGAGAAGTAGCCGATGGCTCCGGAGTACACCCCGCGCGGGCCCGCCTCGAGGCGGTCGATGATCTGCATGGTGCGGATCTTGGGAGCGCCGGTCATCGAGCCGCCGGGGAACGCGGCGCGCACGCAGTCCAGCGCGCTCAGCTCGGGCCGCATCCGCGCCCGTACGGTGCTCACCAGTTGATGGACCGTGGCGTAGTGCTCGACCCGGAAGAGGTCATCGGCCTCGACCGAGCCCGGTACCGCGCAGCGGCCGAGGTCGTTGCGGACCAGGTCGACGATCATCAGGTTCTCCGAGCGGTCCTTCTCGTCGCTCAGCAGATCCGCCACCAGGGCCGCGTCCTCCTCGGGAGTGGCGCCGCGCGGACGGGTGCCCTTGATGGGCGAGGACTCCATCAGCCCGTCGCGGGAGACCCGCAGGAACCGCTCGGGCGAACTGCTCAGCACGGAGAGCTCACCGAACTGGAGCAGGGCGGCGAACGGCGCCGGGCTGGTGCGCCGCATCGCGCGGTACGCCGCCCAGGGGTCGACGGTGGTGTCGGACTCCGCCATGTTGGTCAGGCAGACCTCGTAGCTCTCCCCCGCGGAGATCTCCTCCAGGCAGGAGCCGATGAGCCCCAGGTAGGCGCTGCGGTCGTGGCGCAGCCGGATCTCACCGCCCGAACCGGAGGACTGGGGAGCCGGCAGCCGCAGCCCCGACAGGCGCGCGAGGCGCTCCGCCGTCCCGGCCAGCCAGCTCCGGGCCTCGGCGTCGTCCCCCTCCGCGAGCGCGAGGAGGTGGGTGGTGTTCGTGACGTGGTCGAACACCAGGGCCCGGTCGGCGAAGACCATGGTGGCGTCGGCCACGGGCGAGCGGTGCACGAGATCGCCGCCGCACTCGGCCTTCAGCTCGTAGCCGAGGTAGCCGACCCAGCCGAGCGCGAAGTCGAAGGGCAGCTCGTCCTCTCCGGTGGGGAGTTCGGTGTGGATCGAGCGCAGGTCGCGGTCGATCCACTCCATGAAGGGTCCCGCGACGAGCCCGCCGTCGCCGCCCCGCGACTCCACGGTCACGACCTTGCTCCACACGTCGGCCGTGGCCACCCGGGCGAGCGGGCCGGTGGCGTCGCCCATGACGGAGAACCGGCCGCGCTCGGCTCCGGGCAGGCTGCTGTCCAGCCAGTAGGCGTGGTCGTTGCCCCGGAAGAGCCGGTCGTACACGGCCTCGGCGTCCCAGTCGGTGGTCAAGCGGCTGGTCACCAGCCTCAGTTCACGGGTCGGCGCGGGCTCGGACGGCGGAGCCGGCGCGGGCGCGGGAGCGAGTACGGGCGGCGCGGGCGCCAGTACGGGCGCGGGTGCGGTCACCGCGCGGCGTGCTCCGTACGCCCTGCTCAACCGGGCGAAGTTCGCCAGCAGTTCCGTGCCGTACTCACTGCAGATCGATTCGGGGTGGAACTGCACCCCCCACATCGGGCGCCTCCGGTGCCGCAGCCCCATCAGGATTCCGTCCGGAGTCCACGCGGTGGCCTCCAGCTCGTCGGGGAGGTCCGTCACGGCGAGCGAGTGGTACCGCACCACCTCCATGGGCGACGGCAGCCCCGCGAACAGGTCGGTGCCCTCGTGCAGGACGGGCGAGGTGCGCCCGTGCCGCGGCTGCGGCGCGCGGTCCACGGTGGCGCCGTGCATCAGGCCGATGCCCTGGTGTCCGAGGCAGATGCCCAGCAGCGGCAGGTCAGTCCGCTGGATGGTCTCCGCGCAGATGCCGAAGTCGGCGGCCCGGCCCGGGGTCCCGGGGCCCGGCGAGACGACGATGTTGTCGAAGGCGGCGAGGTGCCCGGCCCTCCAGTGCGGGTCGTCGTTGCGGACGACTTCCGGCTCCCTGCCGTTCACCTCGGTCAGTAGGTGGAACAGGTTGTACGTAAAAGAGTCGTAGTTGTCGATAAGCAGCGTACGCATGATGTGACTCCCCCGGTTTTGATTCAGACTCCGAACGGAACGATCTCGAGGAGCATGTGCTCGACCATGTCCTCGCCGTACTCGCCCTCACGGACCCGCTGACCTGCCACCAGGCGCAGCTCGCGCCCGCAGTCGGCGGCGATCTCGTGGAGCGCGGCCAGGTCACCGCGGTCGCTGAAGTGCAGCAGCACGGAACCGCCCGGGGTGGTCCAGTGCACGGACTGTTCCAGGAACCGGCGGTGCGTCTGGTAGCCGGTGTCCACGTACGCCCGCTCGTGCACCGACTTGTACTCGTAGCTCTCGGGGCCCATGACGTAGTTGGAGCTCCAGAAGATGACGTCGAAGCGCTCGTCCTCGCCCAGGCCCGAGAACAGGTCGCTGTGCACGGCCCGCAGACGGTCCGTCACCCCGTGCCGGTCCGCGTTGACGTGCGCGTTCTCCACGGCGGAGGGGCTGATGTCGGCCGCCACCACCCGGTCGTAACCCGCCAGCGCGCTCATCACGGCCACGACCCCGGTGCCGCAGCCGACCTCCAGGAACGCACCCGATCGCGGGGTCTCCTGCGGGTGGCCGAGCCCCAGGAGCTCCAGGGCGACCCCGGTGGAGGGGGAGTAGACGGGGGCGAAGACCTCGTCGAACAGGTCCCAGTTACGGCCGGCCAGCGTGAACTCCCGCGGACGGTCCTCGCGGGTCAGTGACAGGTGGCTGCGCAGCAGGGACCGCTCAAAGCTCTTGAGCCGGGCCGCGTCATGGATCTCGGACACCTGGGGCATGGGACTTCTCCAACATCGGCAGTGACGGTCGCGCTGGTGACGGCACCGGAGCGCTCGGTGATCACACTGCCGTCGCGGCAGCTCCTGCCAGAAGGTGTCCAGATGACAGCGTCGGTCATGGGGAGTGGTGGCCCGATCACCCTCCGCGTCTCTGACCTCGATCAACGCCCACGAGATTCTTGACCAGATCTTGCCTAAAGAGCTACGTTCATGCAGGCCAGAGAGCGATTGGACCGTCAAAGGTCCGGTTGTGAACGGCTTGTTACCCAGGGGGCGGTATAGACGTGGTCGACCATGCCTACGAGATGCTGGAACTACTGAACAGAGAGGCGCCCGCCTCCGCGTTCGAGGACGTGGTACGCAAGGCGCGCGAATCCGGCATGTCCGGGGCCGCCCTCGCCCAATTGACCAGGGCGAGGGACCAAAGCCTCGGAGTCCGGGCCCTGTTCGTCCGGCGCCAGCAGCGCGAGGCCGGCCTCGCCGCTCTCGTGGACACCGCGCGCGACCTGACGCTTCCCTACGACGTGGACGCCCTGCTCAAAGTCATCACCCGGCGGGCCCGGCTGCTGCTGGGGCTCGACATGGCCTGGGTCGCCCTCGACGACGCCGAGAGCGGCTGCTCCCTGGTGCGTTCGGCGGACGGCCACGCCTCGGCGCTGACGATCGGGTTCGCCGTCCCCCTCGACGGCGGCGTCGGCAAGCGCGCCGTCGACGGAGCCTCGCCGTTCTGGTCGGCCGACTACATGAACGACCAGAGCTTCCGGCACAGCAAGGTGATCGACGAAGTGGTGGAGGCCGAGGGCCTGCGCGCCGTCATGGCCATCCCGCTCAGGCACCAGGGCACCACGTGGGGCGCCCTGTACGTCGCGGACCGCAACATCAGGCACTTCACGCCCGACGAGACCTCCCTCATGAGCTCCCTCGCCGACCTCGCGACGGTCGCGATCGAGAAGGCCCGGCTGCTGGAGCAGACCCGGTACGAGGTCGTCGAGCTGGAACAGAACACCTCCCGCGCCAAGGACTCCTCCACCACCGCCCGCCGGCTCCGCGAGACGCACGGCCGCCTGCTCGACCTCGTGCTGCGCGGCGACGGTCTCGGCAGCCTGGCCTCCGAGGCGGTCAAGGACCTCGGCGGCACCCTCCTCGTACGGGACGCGGCCGGCCGGACCCTCGCCTGCCCGGGCGCCACCCTCCCGGAGCTGGACGAGGCCAAGGTCCGTACCGCCCTGCTGGACGCGCACACCGACCGGCAGCCCCGGAGCGCGGGCGACGGGGTCTGGGTCGCCTCGGTCGCCGCGGGCGACGAGATGCTGGGCACGCTCGTCCTGGCCGCCGACGCGCCGATCACCGACCACCGCCTGCAGCTGCTGGCGCTCACCGCCCAAGTGACCGCCGTCGTCCTGCTGATGAACCAGGGCATGGCCGCCGCCGAAGGACACATACGCGACGAGTTCTTCCACGACCTGCTGCGCGGCCCGTCGCTGTCGCCGGCGCTGATCGCGGAGCAGAGCCGCCGCCTCGGGCTCAACCTGGACGAACCCCACGTCATCGTGATCGCCCGCCCCGAAGGGGGGGTCCAGGGCCGCGTGGCCGCCTGGGCCGCCTCGTACGCCAACCGCCACCACGGCCTCAAGAGCGTGGACGGCGACCTCGTGGTGCTGCTGCTCCCCGGCACCGCGTCGGGCGACATCGCCAGGACGGCGGCCAAGGAGCTCTCCGAGGTGCTCGGCAAGCCGGTGACCGCCGGTTCGGCCGGCCCCACCGACAGCCCTGCGGCGATCGTCCACCTGTACCAGGAGGCCCGGCGCTGCCTCGACGCGGTGGCCGCGCTCACCGGCCCCGGCAGCAGCGCCTCCCCCGAAGAGCTCGGCTTCCTCGGTGTCCTGCTCTCCGAGAAGCCGAACATCGACGGGTTCATCAACGACACCATCGGTCCGGTGCTCGACTACGACGACCAGCAGTACACCGAGCTGATCCGCACCATGGAGGCGTACTTCGCCTCCGCCAACAGCCCTTCCCGAGCGGCGGAGTCGCTGCACGTCCACCCCAACACCGTCTCCCGCAGGCTGGAGCGGATCACCGAGATCCTCGGCGAGGACTGGCAGAAGCCGACCCAGGCCCTCCAGGTGCAGCTGGCCCTCCAGCTGCAGCGCACCCGCAAGGCCCTCAACCAGGAGCGGCGGCGGCAGAACCGGCAGCCCATCGGCTGATCGCGCCTGATCCCGGCTGATCCCGGCTGATCCCGGCCGATCCCGCCTGATCCCGGCTGATCCCGTGGGCGGGCCCGCTAGTGGTCCGCGGCCCGCTGGGTGAGGACCCGGACCGCGTGCGCGGCGGAGGCCAGGGTGGTGTGCCGGTGCCAGCCCTCGAAGGAGCGCCCGCCGAAGTCGGTGAGGCCCACCTCCTGGGCGACGCCGGTGAAGTCCGCTTCGACCTGCCGCGCCTGCTTCGCCAGCCGGAGCAGCACACCCGGTTGCGCCTGCGTCATGTCGGTGACCCAGCACTGGTCGGGCCAGCCGCGCGGATCGCTCCACTCGCCGAACAGGAGCTGCGGCTTGGAAGAGTTCGGCAGCTCCACGCGTACGGCGACCACCAGGCTGACGCGCGGCCCGCCGGTCGACGGATCGCGCCAGGTCACCGGCCGGCGCAGCGTACGGGCCATCAGGAGCAGTTGGTGCGCGGCGAGTTCGCGGTTGGCCGCGCCCGGCAGGACCGCGTCCACGCACCGGACCCGCAGGGAACCGCGGGCCGTCGCCACGAAGTGCGTCCCGCCCGGCCCGAAGCGCCGGGCGACCGCCGCGGGGTCGAGGTCGGGAAGGTCGAGCACCACGGGCCGGCGGGTCTGACCCACCCAGCCGCGCAGTTCCTCCACGGCTCCGGCGATCAACTCCAGCGGAGTGGCCGCCAGTTCGGACTCCTCGGTGTGCGGCGACAGCGGACCGAGGCTGTCCCGCCACTTCCGGGAGAGGGTCAGGCGCCAGTTCACCGGGCAGCTCTGCCCCTCCCCGACCGACCAGACCCCGTAGGCGGCCTGACTGTTGACGACCTGGCCGAGCTCGGGCACGAACCGGCGGTCGACGCCCACCGACTCCGTGCCGGCCTTGGAGATCACCATCGGCTGCACCACCCAGGCCTGCGGCCGCAGCGACCGCTCCAGGTAGCCGGCGAGCGCGGCCCGTACCCGGCCCCAGTCCCAGGTGGAGGAGACGACGAAGTGGTGCAGGCTCTGCTCGGCCGCCCGGTCTCCGACGTACGCGGCGATGTTCCGGATCGACTTGCGCCCCTCGGCCTGCAGCAGGCCGCGCAAGTACAGCTCCCCCTTGCGCCGCTGGTCGCTCCGCGGCAGCGAGGCGAACAGCTCGGCACAGAGCTCGCCCACGACCAGGTCCGGTACGAACCGGCTGCTCAGCGTGTCCAGGCGTTCAAGACTCGTGACGGTCATTGCGGATCCATCCCTTCCCCCGTGTACTCCGACGCTCCTCAACCCTGCGGCTGGGAACGGTCCGAGAACCAGGTGGACCCGTCACACACATTCGCCCGTGCGTGCAGGGCGGACCATCAGACCGGCATGTTCCGCGGCGTCCCGCCGATCACCCGACGGGGACCCCGGTACGGGCTTTCGCCTGGCCGGAGGGGGTCCGGCCGGGCAGGCCCCGCCGGGACCGTCCGGCGGCGCCGCCCGATGGTGGCCGGGCCACCATCCGCGCCGCCCCGGAGGCCGTGGCGCGGTGGTCCCGTCACCGGACTCCAGGTCAGGCGGTGGCTCCGGCCGATGCCTCCAGGACCAGGCGGATCTCCGTGACCTCGTAGCCGGCGCGGGTGAAGGCGGCGGCCATCGGGGCGTTCACGGTGTCCGTGGTGGCGGTGATGCGGTCGGCTCCCTCGGAGGCGTGGAAGCGGGTGATCTCGGCGAGGATCTCGTCGATCAGGCCCCGGCCGCGCTGCTCGGGGACCACGCCGAGGTAGCCGACGTTGCGGTGGTACGGGGTCGCGGAGGGGATCGCCATTCCGGCGAGCGTGCCGTCGGGCAGGTGGGCCAGCCGCCACCAGGAGCGCTCGCCCGGGCAGCCGGTGTAGAACTCGATGTCGGCGCGCGCCAGTTCCTCGGCGTCGATCCTGCGGAGCTCGTTCTGCGTGTGCAGGTCCAGGCTGCCGGACGAGAGGCGGACGAAGGCGTCGAGGAACTCCTCGTCGGTGCCTTCGCGGAAGGCGAGGCGCCCGGTGGGCTCGGCGGTGCCGGCGGCCGGGGTCCACTCGAAGCGGAGCCGCTCGATCTCGCGGACCAGACCGGCGGAGGCGGCGGCCTTCTGCCGCCAGGCGACCGCGTCGGCCAGGCCGTCCGGGGAGGTGCGCCAGTCGCGCGGCAGCGAGATGTTGTAGTCGGGGAGCTTGCCGAAGGCCTCGTGCCCGGCGGCGAGCAGCCCGGCCGCGACGGCGGCCGGGTCGGCCACGGAGCTGTGTACCTGGAGGCAGTCGAGCGCGAGCGGGCGCTCGCTGTCGGCGCGGCCCCACCACAGGGCGCGGGCCAGGACCTCGCCGTTCTCGTCCTCGGCGAACCAGGTCCACTCGGGGCGCATCTGGCCCGCGGCGAACTCCTCGCGGACCTTCTCGGGGGTGAGGGCGGGAACGGGGCCGTCGGCCGGGTAGGCGAGGGCGCGGTCCAGGTCGGTGGGGTCTGCTGCGGCAGCGCGAAAATGCATGGGCAGATCATCACACCGGATGGAACCGCTCCACAACGCGTTTCCGCACGTCAGAGGCGGTTTGGTGCGGAATTCCGGCCTCCGGGTGGAACACCCGGAGGCCGGTCCGCCGGGCCGTCAGGACCAGGTGATCAGACGGCGCGGGTGCTCCAGGACGGCGGCGATGTCCGCGAGGAAGCGGGAGCCGAGTTCGCCGTCGACGAGGCGGTGGTCGAAGGACAGCGCCAGGGTGGTGACGTGGCGCGCCTTGACCTTGCCCTTGTGGACCCAGGGCTGGAGCTTGATCGCGCCGACCGCGAGGATCGCGGACTCTCCGGGGTTCAGGATGGGCGTACCGGTGTCGACGCCGAAGACGCCGACGTTGGTGATGGTGATCGTGCCGTGCTGCATGTCGGCCGGGGAGGTCTTGCCCTCGCGGGCCGTGGCGACCAGCCCGGACAGCGCCTGCGACAGCTCGCCGAGCGTCTTGGCGTGGGCGTCCTTGATGTTCGGGACGATCAGCCCCCGGGGGGTGGCCGCCGCGATGCCCAAGTTGACGTAGTGCTTGAGCACGATCTCCTGGGCCGCCTCGTCCCAGGACGCGTTGACGTCCGGATTGCGGCGGATCGCCACGAGGACGGCCTTGGCGATCAGGAGCAGCGGGTTGATCCGGAGCCCCGCGAGGTCCGGGTCCTCCTTGAGCTCCTGGACCAGCTTCATCGTGCGGGTCACGTCGAAGGTGATGAACTCGGTGACGTGCGGCGCGGTGAAGGCGGAGCCGACCATGGCCTGGGCGGTGACCTTGCGGACGCCCTTGACCGGGATGCGGGTCTCCCGGGCGGAGCCGGCCGCCCCGGCCGGAGCCTGGGCCACGGCCGGAGCCTGGGCCTGTACGGGAGCGGCCGGAGCCGCCTGGGCCACCGGGACCGCCGGGGAAACGGCCTGCGGGGTGATGGCCGCCGCGGCCGCCGCGTGCACGTCCTCGCGGGTCACGACCCCGCCCTCGCCGGTGGGGACCACCGCGGCCAGGTCGATGCCGAGGTCCTTGGCGAGCTTGCGCACCGGCGGCTTCGCCAGTGCCTTGCCCGCGCCGCCCTGTGCGGGGACCACCACGGGGGCGGCCGGAGCCGCCTGCGCGCTGCCGGTGCCGTTCTGCGCGGCGACCGCCGGCTGCGGGGCCTTGCGCGGGCGGCGCTTCGTAGAGGCGGTGGAGACTCCGTAGCCGACCAGGACGGGCTGGCGGGCCGCCGGGGCCTCGGGCTCCGCCGCCGCCGCGACCGGGGCGGCCACGGCGGGAGCCGCTGCCGGAGCCTCGTCGGCCGGGCCCGTCCGTACCGAGATGATGACCTGGCCGACGTCGACCGTGACGCCCTCCTCGAAGAGGAGCGCGTGCACGACCCCGTCGAAGGGGATCGGCAGCTCGACGGCCGCCTTCGCCGTCTCCACCTCGCACACGACCTGGCCGTCGGTGACGGTGTCACCCGGCTGGACGTACCACTTGAGGATCTCGGCCTCGGTGAGGCCCTCGCCCACATCGGGCATCTTGAATTCGCTGATCGTCATCGCAGGGCTCTCCTCAGTACGCCAGCGAGCGGTCGACTGCGTCGAGCACCCTGTCCAGGCCCGGCAGGTACTCGTCCTCCAGGCGGGCCGGCGGGTACGGGGCGTGGTAGCCGCCCACGCGCAGCACGGGCGCCTCCAGGTGGTAGAAGCACCGCTCCGTGATGCGAGCGGCGATCTCCGAACCCACACCGAGGAACACCGGTGCCTCGTGGACCACCACGAGCCGGCGGGTCTTCTCCACCGACGCCTGGATCCCGTCGAAGTCGACCGGGGACATCGAGCGCAGGTCGACGACCTCCACCGACTTGCCCTCCTCGGCGGCGGCCGCCGCGGCCTCCAGACAGACCTTCACCATGGGCCCGTAGGCCGCCAGGGTGATGTCGGTGCCCGTACGGGCCACCCGCGAGCCGTGCAGCGCGTCGGGGATGGCCTCGGTGTCGACCTCGCCCTTGTCCCAGTAGCGGCGCTTCGGCTCGAAGAAGATCACCGGGTCGTCGCTGAGGATCGCCTGCTGGAGCATCCAGTAGGCGTCGCTCGCGTTGGACGGCGAGACCACCTTCAGGCCCGGGACGTGCGCGAACAGCGTCTCCGGGGACTCCGAGTGGTGCTCGACCGCGCCGATGCCGCCCGCGTAGGGGATGCGGATGACGACCGGCATCTTGATGGTGCCGAGCGAGCGCGCGTGCATCTTGGCGAGCTGCGTGACGATCTGGTCGTACGCGGGGAAGACGAACCCGTCGAACTGGATCTCCACGACCGGCCGGTACCCGCGCAGGGCCAGGCCGATCGCGGTGCCGACGATGCCGGACTCGGCGAGCGGGGTGTCGATGACCCGCTCCTCGCCGAAGTCCTTCTGGAGTCCGTCGGTGATGCGGAAGACGCCGCCGAGCTTGCCGACGTCCTCGCCCATGATCAGGACCTTGGGGTCCTCTTCCAGGGCCTTGCGCAGGGAGTCGTTGAGCGCCTTGGCGATGGTGAGCTTCTGTACGGCCATGACGGTCACTCCCCGCCTTCGAAGGACGCGAGGTAGGCGGCGAACTGCGCGCGCTCCTCGTCGACGAGCGCGTGCCCGTCCGCGTAGACGTTCTCGAAGATCGCCATCGTGTCGGGGTCGGGCATCGAGCGCACGACCTCGCGCACCCGCTTGCCGAGCGCCTCGCTCTCCACCTCCAGCTGCTCGAAGTACGCCTCGTCGGCGCCTCCGGTGGCCAGCAGGTGGGCCTTCAGGCGCAGGATCGGGTCCTTGGCCTCCCAGGCCGCCGTCTCCTCGTCGCGCCGGTACTTCGTCGGGTCGTCGGAGGTGGTGTGCGCACCCATCCGGTACGTGAAGGCCTCCACCAGCGTGGGCCCCTCACCCCGGCGGGCCCGCTCCAGCGCCCAGCGGGTGACCGCGAGGCAGGCCAGTACGTCGTTGCCGTCCACCCGGACGCCCGGGAAGCCGAAGCCCTGCGCGCGCTGGTAGAGCGGCACGCGCATCTGGCGCTCGGTGGGCTCGGAGATGGCCCACTGGTTGTTCTGGCAGAAGAACACCACCGGC
Organism: Streptomyces sp. NPDC099050; assembly: GCF_044759865.1. Taxonomy (NCBI): domain Bacteria; kingdom Bacillati; phylum Actinomycetota; class Actinomycetes; order Kitasatosporales; family Streptomycetaceae; genus Streptomyces; species Streptomyces sp. NPDC099050. The sequence goes on from NZ_JBIWAE010000005.1 coordinate 23,209, forward strand.
GAGTTGTAGACCGCCGAGAAGGTGAAGGCCTCCGCCACGTCGCCCTGGCTGGACGCGCCGTCGCCGAAGTAGGCGATGACGGCCGAGTCCGCGCCGTCCTTGGCCACGCCCATCGCGTACCCGGTCGCGTGCAGCGTCTGGGAGCCGATGACGATCGTGTACAGGTGGAAGTTGTTGGTGGTCGGGTCCCAGCCACCGTGGTTCACACCGCGGAACATGCCGAGCAGATTGGTCGGGTCGACCCCCCGGCACCAGGCGACACCGTGCTCGCGGTACGTCGGGAAGACGTAGTCGTCGTCGCGCAGGGCCCGGCCGGAGCCGATCTGGGCGGCCTCCTGCCCGAGCAGCGAGGCCCACAGGCCCAGCTCGCCCTGGCGCTGGAGGGCGGTCGCCTCACCGTCGAAACGGCGGGTCATGACCATGTCGCGGTACAGACCGCGCAGGTCGTCGGTGGTGATGTCGGCGACGAAGGGCGCGAATTCCGCGACGTCGGGATTCTCCGCGACGTCGACGCGCACCCCCTCGGGCGTCAGCAGCTGTACGAGCTGAGGCTCGGCGTCATGCGTCTTCGCGGTGGCAGCGGCGGGCTTGGCGGCGCTTGCCGCGCCGGCCGGCCGCTTGGTGCCGCTGCGGCGCGGCTTGCGCGCGGCAGTGCTCTCCACGGTCACGATTGCTCCTCCGTCGGTCCGGCACCCGGGTTCTCCGGGGACCAGTGCGGCTCACCTGGATCTCTGCCCGCGCACGGGGTGGGTGCGCTCCGGGTCTGGGATTCAGGCGTGACAGGTGCCCCGGCGAGTGCCCTGCGCAATGCACGTTACCCAGTGCGTCGCATAACTGCGAAACCCCGTTTGACCTGCGATTTTGCTTGGATTTCCAAGTAAATCGGCGGAACCGGGAACAACCACTGGTCACAGCCTTGCAGGGGGCCGGAACAACGGCACGTTATCCCGCTCGCCACCGGCAGGGAAGGGGTGAGTGTGTGAAACTGAGTTCGTGCGCGAAAACGGAAAAATCAAGGTATTCCTCCTGGACGACCACGAAGTGGTACGTCGGGGTGTTCACGAGCTGTTGTCGATGGAATCGGACATCGAGGTGGTGGGTGAGGCCGGTACGGCCGCCGACGCACTGGTCCGGATCCCCGCCACCCGCCCCGACGTGGCCGTCCTCGACGTCCGGCTGCCCGACGGCAGCGGCGTGGAGGTGTGCCGCGAGGTGCGCTCCCAGAACGAGGACATCAAGTGCCTGATGCTCACCTCGTTCGCCGATGACGAGGCGCTGTTCGACGCGATCATGGCCGGCGCCTCGGGCTACGTGCTCAAGGCGATCCGCGGCAACGAGCTGCTCAACGCGGTGCGCGACGTGGCGGCCGGCAAGTCCCTGCTGGACCCCGTGGCCACGGCCCGGGTACTGGAGCGGCTGCGCGACGGCAAGAACGGCAAGGGCGACGACCGGCTGTCGAACCTCACCGAGCAGGAGCGCAAGATCCTCGACCTGATCGGCGAGGGCCTGACGAACCGCGTGATCGGCGAGCGGCTGCACCTGGCCGAGAAGACGATCAAGAACTACGTCTCCAGCCTGCTGTCGAAGCTCGGCATGGAGCGCCGGTCCCAGGCCGCCGCGTACGTGGCCCGCCTGCAGGCCGAGAAGGGGCGCTAATTGCGCCTGGGATTCCGTAACCCAGTGTGACGCCCCGTGGTGCACGATTCCACGGGGCGCACTGTTTAATTCGGGACCAACGTCCTTGATCTGCGGGGCGGGCTCCTCTATTCCGGCACGGTGTCGGTACCGGACAGTGGATGACATGTCCCCAGAGGAACTCCACGCCATCGAACTGCTGCGCCGCGTGCCGTACGGCCGAGCCGCCACCAGCATGCGCGCGCTGCCCTTCCTCGCCGTCGCGCGCCACATCGTGGTGAACGGCAAGGTCGTCCTGAGAATGCACGCCGGTTTCGGCTACCACCACGCCTGCAACGGCAGCGTGGTCTCGTACGGAGCCGACAACTTCAATTCCGGCGATTCCCAGCTGTGGTCGGTGCAGTTCACCGGCACCGCGAACCTCGTCGAACCCACCACCGCCGAACTGGAACTGTTCGGACCCGGTCCGCACTTCGTGGACGGCGCGGTCTTCGACCCCGTCTACATGCGGATCGAGCCCCACCTGGTCACCGTCCACACCCTCGCGGGCAATCTGGACCGGCAGTACCAGCACGCGCTCTGAGCAGCGCCCCGCGGGACTTTGGTCCCGAGAGAAACGGCCCGGCGGCCCACTCATCGAGAGGGGCCGCCGGGCCGTTATCCGTGACTCAGGGCTACTCGCCGACTTCCCCGCCCTCGTCGTCCACGGGCGGCTTCGTCGGGGTGGTCGGCGGCGACGTCGGCTTCGACGGGCTCGGCGTGGGCGACGGCGTCGGAGTGGGCGTCGGGGTGGGCGTCGGCGTCGGCGTCGGCGACGGGGAGTACGACGGCGAGTACGAGTAGCTCGGCGTGGAGGACTTGCTGCGGCTCGGGCCCGGCGTGTACGAGGTCTCCGGCGTCCACTTGGACGTCGAGGTCTCCGGCTCCGGAGTGTCCTGCGTCGTACCCGCCGGGGAGGACACGGAGCTCGACGACGGGGTCGTACCCGTGCCGGGGGCCTTCTTGTTGCCGCCGAAGTTGTCGACCGCGTACGCCACGCCGCCCGCGACCGCGAGGACGGCGAGGACCGCGAACAGCCACATCTTCCACTTGCCGCCGCCGGAGCGGTCGTCGTACCCGCCGGAGCCGTTGTACCCGCCGTTCCCGCCGTGGCCGTTGCCGCCACCGCCGGGGTAGGCGGAGCCGTCGTCCGGGTTCAGCGGCGGCACCATCGGCTGCTGGAACTGCGAGGTGTTGGAGTGCGAGCCGTACGGCGGCTGCCCCTGGCCGGGCGTCGCCATCGCCGTGGTCTGCGCCGGGCCGCGCCCGTGCGGCAGCGCCATGGTGACCGGGCCGGTGTTCCAGGTGCCGGTGTTGGCCCCCTGGTCGTGCAGCATCTGCAGGGCGTACTGGACCAGCCCGCGCATCTCCTCGGCGCTCTGGAACCGGTCGTCCGGGTCCTTGGCGAGGGAGCGCATGACGAGCCCGTCGAGCTCCTGCGGGATCTGACCGCCCTCCGGCAGCTGCGAGGGCGGGATCGGCGCGTCCTGCACGTGCTGGTAGACCACCGACAGCGGGGTCTCCCCGGTGAACGGGGGACGCAGCGAGAGGAGTTCGTACAGCAGGCAGCCCGTCGCGTACAGGTCGGAGCGGTGGTCCACGGCCTTGCCGAGGGCCTGTTCGGGCGAGAGGTACTGCGGCGTGCCCATGACCATGCCGGTCTGGGTCATCGTCGACTGCGCGCCGTGCAGGGCGCGCGCGATGCCGAAGTCCATCACCTTGACCGCGCCGGTGTCCGTGATGATCACGTTGGCGGGCTTGATGTCACGGTGAACGATGCCGTGCTGGTGCGAGTACGCGAGCGCTTCCAGCACGCCGGAGGTGATGATCAGCGCCTGGTCGGGGCCCGGGGCCTCGGCACTGATCAGCAGGTCGCGGATGGTGCGCCCCTCGACCAGTTCCATGACGATGTAGGGGACGACGTTCGGGCCGACCCGGTCCTCGCCCGAGTCGTACACGGCGACCACCGCATGGTGGTTGAGGCCGGCGACCGACTGCGCCTCGCGCGTGAAGCGGGCCTTGGACACCGGGTCCTCGGCCAGGTCCGGGCGCAGCAGCTTGACGGCGACGGTCCGGCCCAGCCGGACGTCCTCCGCGGCGAAGACCTCGGCCATGCCGCCCCGGCCCAGACGGTGGGTCAGCCGGTAACGGCCGTCGCCCACCAGGCCGCCCGCGCCCCAGTGCTCAGGACCCTCTGCCATCCCGGCGCCGCTTCCCTCGGGTTCGGGTGCCATCAGTCCTCACCGTCGTCTGTCTCGGCCGCCGCTCAGCGGATGGGTCCTCGTCGTGTGCTCCGACGAACGCTACAGCCTCAGAACCGCTCACCGTTCGGACGAGGGCGCCCCCGGTCGACGTCACAGGACGCCTGTGGACCCCCTGTGGCCTTGTGGTCACGGAACGGGAACCTGGCTTGACGTGTGCTTGCCCTCCGGCAGACTGAGCCCGACATGCGCTCAGCCAGGGGCGTGGGGACCATCCCGAGGGGAAGCAACAGTCATGAGCCAGGACGGCACTCAGGGCCCGTACGCGGGCGGCTCTCTGGCCGGTGGCCGTTACCAGCTGAGGGACTTGCTCGGCGAGGGAGGCATGGCCTCCGTTTACCTCGCCTACGACTCGGCGCTCGACCGCCAGGTCGCCATCAAGACCCTGCACAGCGAGCTGGGTCGCGAACAGTCCTTCCGCGAACGCTTCCGGCGCGAGGCGCAGGCTGTAGCGAAACTGTCGCACACCAACATCGTCTCGGTCTTCGACACCGGTGAGGGAGTCGTCTCCTTCGCGAACCCGGCGGTGGCCGACGGTGCGGTCATGCCGTACATCGTCATGGAGTACGTCGAGGGGCAGCCGCTCGGCTCCGTCCTGGACGGCGACATCAGGCAGTACGGGGCCATGCCGGCCGACAAGGCGCTGAAGGTGACGGCCGACGTGCTGGCGGCCCTGGAGAGCAGCCACGAGATGGGGCTGGTCCACCGCGACATCAAGCCGGGCAACGTCATGATGACGCGGCGCGGAGTGGTGAAGGTCATGGACTTCGGCATCGCGCGGGCCATGCAGTCGGGGGTCACCTCGATGACGCAGACCGGCATGGTCGTCGGCACCCCGCAGTACCTCTCCCCCGAGCAGGCGCTCGGGCGGGCCGTGGACGCCCGCTCCGACCTGTACTCGGTGGGCATCATGCTCTTCGAGCTGCTGACCGGACGGGTCCCCTTCGTCGCGGACTCGGCGCTGGGCATGGCGTACGCGCACGTGCAGGAGGAGCCGGTCGCGCCCTCCTCCATCAACCGCTCGGTCACCCCGGCGATGGACGCGCTGGTGGCGCGGGCCCTGAAGAAGAACCCGAACGAGCGTTTCCCCACCGCCGCCGCCATGCTCGACGAGGTCGCGCGGGTGGCGGGCGCCGGGCACACCGGGGCCCCGGTCATCGTCCCGGGCGCACACCCCACCAACAGCGGTGCCGGGCTCGGCTCGGCCGTGTTCCCGCCGGTGGACTCCGCCCTGCAGGCGCCGCCGCACTCGGTGCAGCATCCGTACCAGGCGCCGCACACCCCGGTGCCGTCCGCGTACGCGCCGACGCCGCCTCCGGCGCCGCAGTCCGGGACGTACGGGTACCCGCAGCAGCACCAGCCGCTGCACCAGCAGCCGCAGACCCCGGCTCCGTACGCGGCCTCGACCCCGCCTCCGTACACGCTCTCGCCGCACGGCGGGCAGGGCGGGAGCGGCGGGACCGGACGGAAGAAGAACAACTCGGTGGTGATCGGGGCCGTCGTGGTGGCGCTGGTCGCCATCGGCGGGCTGATCGCCGTACTGAAGCTGGGCGGCGACGGCGACAAGGACAAGGCCGGGCCGTCGACCCCCGGGTCCTCCACTTCGGCGTCCTCCTCGGCCTCCGCCCCGGCGAAGCCCGGGCACAAGGGTCCGGACCCCTCGAAGACGATCAAGGAAGAGAAGTGCAAGGAGGCGCGGAAGGGAGACGACCCGGCCAAGGTGGTGGCACCGGACCTCCGGTACATCGACCAGGTCTCGGTGAAGGCGTGCATCCGGGCCGCCGGCTGGAAGTACGACCCCAAGCCGAAGGACGAGGCGGTCTACGGCGAGGGGACCGTCGTCCAGCAGCAGCCGGAACCCAACATGGAGTTCGACCCGGCGAAGGACACCATCACCCTGTGGATCTCGACGGGCGACCCGGAGTAGACGCGGCGGCGGCCTTCTGACATCGACCTTCTGAGGGGGCCGGCATCCCGAACGGCCTGTACGGGATGCCGGTTTTGTCCGGTTATGTAAATCTGAGTCCGTGACCTACGCCCGCGCGCTGCGCTGGACCGCCGGGGCAGCGATGGCAACAGCCGCGCTGCTGATCACGGCGCCCGCGCACGCCGCGGCCCCGACGTCGGCCCACGGCTCCCCGGCCGCCTCCGCCTTCTCCGCCTTCTCCGCCTTCTCCACCGCCGCCACCTTCTCCGCCACCACCGCCGCCAGCTTCTCCGCGACGCCGTCGGGCGACCCCGCGACCTCGGGCGGGGGCGCGGGCGGGGGCCCGGGCGCGGGCGACCGGGCCTTCGAGGACCTCGCCGGAAGCGCGGCCGGGGCCGGCCGGGAGCGGCCCGGGCGGCCGGTGGGCGAACCCGCCAACCCCGAGACCGTGCTCGCCGCCCGCCCCGTCCCGGCGCACCCGCGCACCGAACCGCTCCCGCAGGTTCCCGCGACCCCCGCCGAGCCCACGGCGACCCCGATGGTCGGCGCGCTCGGCACCGAGCCGAACGAGCGGGCCGCCGACCTGGCCGCGCACATACTGCCGCTCGGAACGGGATTCGCCCTGATGGGGCTGGGTCTCGGATTCATGGGAATGCGGCTGCGCCGGGGCATGTAGCCCCCGGCCCATCCCCCGCCCGTCCCCGGCCCGTCCCCCGCTCCCACCCCCGGCTTTATCCCCGGTCCCCCTTGGGACGTAGGCCTCAAGATGGTTGCGGAGCCGGGCATACTCGGTATACATACTGAGTATGTCGATCCGCCACGGCCTTCTCGCCCTACTGGAACGGGGCCCCAGGTACGGCTCTCAACTCCGCACCGAATTCGAGTCCCGCACCGGTTCCACCTGGCCCCTCAACGTCGGGCAGGTGTACACGACGCTCGCCCGGCTGGAGCGCGACGGCCTCGTCGCCCCCGGCGGTGAGGACACCGCCGGGCACACCCTGTACGCCATCACCGAAACGGGGCGGCGCGAACTGCACGCGTGGTACGAGCGTCCCGTCGACCGGGCCAACCCGCCCCGGGACGAGCTCGCCATCAAGCTCGCCATGGCGGTCGGCGCACCCGGCGTGGACATCCGTGCCGTCATCCAGTCCCAGCGGCACGCCACCGTCCAGGCCATGCAGGACTACACCCGGCTCAAGGCGCAGGCGCTCGCCGCCATCGAGAGCGGGCGCTCCGGCGAGCGCGACGACATCGCCTGGCTGCTGGTCCTGGAACAGCTGATCTTCCAGACCGAGGCCGAGGCCCGCTGGCTCGACCACTGCGAGTCCCGGCTCGTACGGCTGTCCGCGCGCGGGGAGCGCGCGCCGGCCGAGGCCGAGCCGCCCGAGGGCGGCACCACCGACCCGACCACACCCACGACCACCGACCGGTCTCTGTCCCGTACCGCGCGCACGCGCCGGGTCTGAACCACCGCTCCACGTCCCAGGGGGGAACCCTTCATGCCCGACCAGCCCGTATTGCAGCTGGACCAGCTCGTCCGCATTCACGGCAGCGGCGCCACCGAGGTGCACGCCCTGCGCGGAATCGACCTCTCCGTGTACCCCGGCGAACTCGTCGCCGTCATGGGCCCCTCCGGGTCCGGCAAGTCCACGCTGCTGACCCTCGCCGGCGGACTCGACACCCCGAGCGGCGGCAGGGTGATCGTCGAAGGCACCGACATCACCACCGCCAGCCGCAAGCAGCTGGCCGCCCTGCGCCGCCGCAGCATCGGGTACGTCTTCCAGGACTACAACCTGATCCCGGCACTCACCGCCGCCGAGAACGTCTCCCTGCCGCTCGAACTCGACGGAGTCTCCGCCCGCAAGGCCCGCGTCGCGGCGCTCGCGGCCCTGGAGGAGATGAACCTCGGTCAGCTCGCCGACCGCTTCCCCGACGAGATGTCAGGCGGCCAGCAGCAGCGCGTGGCCATCGCCCGCGCGCTGGTCGGCGACCGCCGCCTGGTCCTCGCCGACGAGCCGACCGGCGCCCTCGACTCCGAGACCGGTGAGTCCGTACTCGCCCTGCTGCGCTCGCGCTGCGACGCCGGCGCGGCCGGGATCCTGGTCACCCACGAGCCGCGCTTCGCCGCGTGGGCCGACCGCGTGGTCTTCCTGCGCGACGGCAGCGTCGTGGACGAGACCCTGCGCAGCCAGGCCGACTCCCTGCTCTCCGGGCAGGCGGCCGCTCAGTGATCTCCACGTACCACTCCTGGATCGCGGCGATCCGGATAGCCCGCCGCGACGCCTGGCGCTCCAAGGGCCGCAGCGCCCTCGTCCTGGCCATGATCGCCCTGCCGATCGTCGGCGTGAGCGCCGTAGACCTCACCATCCGCAGCTCGGAACTCTCCACCGAGCAGCGCATCGACCGGGTGCTCGGCGCCGCCGACGCCAAGCTGACCTCGTCCCACATGGACGCGCCCATCTACCAGGCCCCCGACGCGCAGAACTACGCCCCGGTCGGCGGCTACGACAAGTACAACGAGAGCTCGGGCGGCATGGGCAAGCCCGCCGCCGAGCCCGAACTCCCGGCCGGCATGCAGTCCGTCAAGGACAGCAGGACCTACGCCAAGGTCCGCAGCCGGCACGGAATCATGCACGCCGAGCTCCGCGAGGTGGACCCGGCGAGCCCGCTGGTGAAGGGCCTGTGGACGCTCGAGCGCGGCCGGCTGCCGAAGGCCGCCGGCGAGGTCCTCGCCACCAGCGCCTTCCTGGAGGAGTCCGGGTACTTCCTCGGCTCCAGCGTGACCCCGCGCGAGTCGACCACCCCGTACAAGATCGTCGGCGTCTACGAGATGCCCGACGACCTGCACAACTCACAGCTCCTGGCCCTGCCGGGGACCCTGCTCGCCCCCCTCGACCGGGACCGCAAGGCCGCCGGCGGCACGGGCCTGGACCCCCAGGACGTGTACCTGGTGAAGGTCGGCGGCGAAGGTTTCACGTGGAACATGGTCAAGGAGACCAACGCCAAGCTGCACCTCCTCGTCGAATCGCGCGTCGTGCTGCTCGACCCGCCGGCCGACTCCGAAGTGCCGCTCTACACGCAGCAGCCCAAGGACATGTGGCAGCCCGGAGGCACCATCGGAGCCACCGAACTGGCCATCGTCTCCACCGTCGTGGGCCTGGCCATGCTGGAGATCTGCCTGCTGGCCGGACCCGCCTTCGCGGTCGGCGCCCGGCGCTCGCGCCGCCAGCTCGGCCTGGTCGGCGCCAACGGCGGTGACCGGCGGCACATCCGGGCCATCGTGCTCTCCGGCGGCCTCGTCATCGGCGCCGCGGCGGCCGTCATCGGCACCGCCGTCGGCATCGCCCTCACCATCGGGCTCCGCCCGGTGCTGGAGGACACGATCGGCAAGCGGTTCGGCAGCTTCGACGTCCGCCCGCTGGAACTCCTCGGCATCGGCCTGCTCGCCGTCCTGACCGGCCTGCTGGCCGCGATCGTCCCGGCCGTCAACGCCTCCCGGCAGACCGTACTGGCCTCCCTCACCGGACGCCGCGGCGTGCGCCGGGCCAACCGGGTGCTGCCCGTCCTCGGCCTGATCGCCATCGCGGGCGGGGCCGCCATCGCCCTGTTCGGCTCCGTCTCCGACATGGGCTCCACCGTCGTCGCCGGCGGCAGCGCCATCGCCGAGCTCGGCGTCGTCGCCCTCACGCCCACCCTGGTCGGCCTGTTCGGCCGGGCCGGCCGGTGGCTTCCGCTGTCGCCCCGCCTCGCGCTGCGCGACGCCGTCCGCAACCGGGGGCGTACGGCGCCGGCCGTGGCCGCCGTCCTGGCCGCCGTCGCCGGCACCGTCGCCGTGGCCACGTACCAGCACAGCAGGGAGATCCAGGCGCGGCACGAGTACGTCGCCACCCTCCCGTACGGCTCCGGTCTGATCGAGAGCAACGAGTTCACCGCCTACCGGGACGTGCCCGCGGTGCGCGAGACCCTCTCGAAGGAACTCCCGCTGGCCGTACGGGCCGACGTGGACCGGCTCGTCGTCGGCAAGCCGGGCTGCTCCCCGTACGGGGACGACGCGGAGTGCGGGCAGGCCCAGGTCATCATCCCGAAGGAGCAGCGCTGCCCGCTCTACTCGGCCGTGAACGGACCGGAATCGTTCTCCGTGGCCGAGCGCAAGAAGCTGATGGCCGACTGGCGGTGCCGGCACGACCGCTTCGGCGTCCAGTACTCGCTGGTCGTCGCCGACCAGAAGCTGATGTCCGTCCTGGGGGTCGAGGACCCCGGCGCCGCGGCCGCGCTGAAGGCGGGCAAGGCCGTCTCCTTCAAGAAGCAGAACGTGCGCGACGACAAGGTCACCGTGCGGCTGGTCAAGGGCCGCGGCGAGACCGCCCCCGGTTCCGCGCCCGATGAGCCGCCGCCGGGCAAGGACAAGGTCTTCGCCGCGTACCAGGTGCCCGAGTCGGTGAAGGGCTACGGCGTGGAGCTGGTGCTGCCGCCCGCGGCGGCGAAGAGCGCCGGCATCGCCACCGTCCCCTTCGGCTCGTACTTCGCCCTCGACGGCGACGCGAGCTCCGAGCAGCGCCAGCGCCTGGAAGGGGCCCTGGACAAGCTGGGCATGGACACGAGCGTCCGGATCGAGAAGGGCTACGAGGGCGACGACAGCCTGGTCATGCTCGTCCTGACCGTCTTCGCGGGCCTGGTCACCATCGGCGCGGCCGGCATCGCGACCGGCCTGGCCCAGGCGGACGCCGAGGGCGACCTCAAGACCCTGGCGGCGGTCGGCGCACCGCCGCGGGTGCGGCGCACGCTCAGCGGCTTCCAGTGCGGGGTGGTCGCCCTGATGGGCGTGATCCTCGGCTCGGCGGCCGGCCTGCTGCCCGCGGTCGGGCTCCGGCTCACCGAACGGCGGGCCGCGGCCGACATGGTCCGGTCCGGCATCGAGAGCGGATACGAGGTGGCCTCCGAGGCCATCCCGTACATCCCGATCGCGGTGCCGTGGACCACGCTGGGCGGCCTGCTGATCGTCGTCCCGGTGGGCGCGGCGCTGCTGGCGGCCCTGGTCACCCGTTCGAGCGGAGCACTGGCCCGCCGCGAGGCCTGACGGTTCCGGCGCCGGTTGGTGCCCCCGCACAGGGTGGATCACGCCCGTGCGGGGGCACACCGTGTGAATACGAAGGTGTGCGAGAGAATGACGGCATGGAGATGCCGAGGAGTGAACGGTCGCAGGACAGCCCCCCGCCCGGCCTGATCGTGGGGCAGGACGGGTTGCCGGTCGGCGGCGCCGATGACGAGTCGCGCGAGGTCCCGGTGACGGAGATGGTCGAACAGCCCGCCAAGGTCATGCGGATCGGCAGCATGATCAAGCAACTCCTGGAAGAGGTACGCGCCGCACCTCTGGACGAGGCCAGCCGGGTCCGTCTCAAGGACATCCACGCGGCGTCCGTGAAGGAGCTGGAAGACGGCCTGGCTCCCGAGCTGGTCGAGGAACTGGAGCGCCTCTCCCTCCCCTTCACGGAAGAGGCCATCCCCTCCGAAGCGGAACTGCGCATCGCGCAGGCCCAGTTGGTGGGCTGGCTGGAAGGCCTGTTCCACGGCATCCAGACGGCCCTGTTCGCGCAGCAGATGGCGGCGCGGGCCCAGCTGGAACAGATGCGCCGCGCCCTCCCGCCGGGCTCCTCCCACGAGGACGACGAGGACGGCCCCCACGGCGCGATCCGCTCGGGCCCGTACCTCTAACCCACCCCTCCGGGGCCGCCCCACGGCGGCCCCGGACCCACGTCCGACCCCACGGGGCCCCGTTCAGCCCCCGGAGCCGTCCGGCCTCCGGAGCCCGTTCAGCCCCCGGAGCCGTCCGGCCTCCGGAGCCCGTTCAGCCCCCGGAGCCGTCCGGCCTCCGGAGCCCGTTCAGCCCTCGGAGCCGTCCGGCCTCCGGGGCCCGGGGCCTTCCAGCCGTCCGGCGTTCGAAGCCCGGGCTGAAGCCTTTCAGCCGTCCGGCGCTTGAGGACCGGGGTCTGGGGCGGAGCCCCAGGGGGGTCCGGGCGCAGCCCGGTACCCCTCCCCAGCCCGTCCGGCATTTGAGGCCCGGGGCCCGGGGCGGAGCCCCAGAGGGGTCCGGGCGCAGCCCGGTACCCCTCCAGCCCGTCCGGCGCTTGAGGACCGGGGTCCGGGCAGCGCCCGGGGAACGGTGGAAGGGTGGGTAGGGGACTCCGCCCGCGCAGCGGCAAAGGTCGCAGCGCGGCTCCGCCCCGCGCAGCGGCCGCACCCCCCAGCCACCCGCGGGCACCGGGTTAAGAACCCGGTAAACGCCACAGCCCATCCGGCCCCGACCCCCCGCATACTCGGGGAATGACCTACGACGCCATCGTCCTGGCGGGCGGCGCCGCAAGACGCCTCGGCGGAGCCGACAAGCCCGGCCTCCTCGTCGGCGGCCGCCCCCTCCTCGACCGCGTCCTCGACGCCTGCGCGGACGCCCGCACCACCGTCGTGGTAGCCGGCCGCAGGCCCACCGCCCGGCCCGTGCGCTGGGCCCGGGAGGACCCCCCCGGCAGCGGCCCCCTCGCCGCGCTGGACGCCGGGCTGCGGCACACCACCGCCCCGCTGGTCCTCGTACTCTCCGCCGATCTGCCGTTCCTGAACCGGGACACGGTCGCCTCCCTCCTCGGGGCCCTCGACGCGCCCGGACAGCGGGCCCGTGACGGAGCCCTGCTCCGGGATCCGGGCGGCCGCGACCAGCCCCTGGTCGCCGCGTACCGCGCCGAGCCCCTGCGCAGGGAAATCGCCCTGCTGGCCACCGAACACGGCTCGGTGAACGGCCTCCCCCTGCGCGCCCTCACCGCCGAACTCGACCTCACCCCGGTCACCGCGGCCGCCCCGCTCGCCTCCTTCGACTGCGACACCTGGGACGATCTCGCCGCCGCCCGCGCCCGAATCAGAGAGCATGGAACCGTGCTGGAGCAATGGATCACCGCCGTCAAGAACGAGCTGGGCATCGACGTCGCCGTCGACACCAAGACCCTGCTCGACCTCGCCCGTGACGCCGCGCACGGCGTCGCCCGGCCCGCCGCCCCGCTGACGACCTTCCTCGTCGGCTACGCGGCGGCCCACGCCGAAGCCACCGGCGCCGACCCCGAGCAGGCCGTGGCCGAGGCCTCCCGCAAGGCCGCCGAACTGGCCCTGCGCTGGGCCGCGGAGGGCGAGGCCGCGGGGCCCCCCGAGGCCGCGCCGGCCCCCGAGGCCCCGGGAGCCACCGACCCCGAAGCGGCCGGCTCAGGATGACCGCCAACCCCGCCGCCGACCCCGCCGCCGACGCCGCCGCCGACGCCGACCGCGACCTCGACCAGGCCCTCGCGCTGGTCAGCCGCGACCCCCGTACCGACGCCACCGCCGGCGCCCCCACCGCCGGCGGCGGCCACCGCGCCGCGCCCTGGCTCCGGGCCCGGGAGACCGCGACCCGCGCCGGTTCGGCCGTCCGCGGCCGCACCCACCGGGTCCCCCTGGCGGCCGCCCTCGGCGAGGTGCTGGCCGCGCCCCTCGACGCCCTGGGCGACCTGCCGTCCTTCGACACCTCCGCGATGGACGGCTGGGCCGTCGCCGGGCCCGGCCCCTGGACGATCCGCCCCGGCGAGAGCGCCCTGGCCGGGAGCGAGCGCCCCGCGCCCCTCGCGGACGGCGAGGCCGTACGGATCGCCACCGGCGCCCGGATCCCCGCGGACACCAGCGCCGTGATCCGCAGCGAGCACTCCCGCGAGGCCGGCACCCTGCTGCACGCGGAGCGGCCCGTCGCCACCGGACAGGACATCCGCCCGCGCGGCCAGGAGTGCCGCACGGGCGACCTGTTGCTGCCCCCCGGATCCCTGGTGACCCCGGCCGTCCTCGGCCTCGCCGCGGCCGCCGGGTACGACGAGCTCACCACCCGGCCCCGGCCGAGGGTGGAGATCCTCGTCCTCGGCGACGAACTGCTCACCGAAGGCCCCCCGCACGACGGCCTCATCCGCGACGCCCTGAGCCCCATGCTGGGCCCCTGGCTGACCCGGCTCGGCGCCGAGGTCGTCTCCGTCCGACGGCTCGGCGACGACCCGGAGGGCGCCGCAGCACTGCTGGCGGCCGTCACCGGCTCCACCGCCGACGTGGTCATCACCACCGGCGGCACCGCCTCCGGCCCCGTCGACCACGTGCACCCCGTGCTCGCCAAGGCCGGCGCCGAACTGCTCGTCGACGGGGTGGCCGTACGCCCCGGGCACCCGATGCTGCTGGCCCGCATCGGCGACCGTGCCGACGGCCGCCACCTGGTGGGACTCCCCGGCAACCCGCTGGCCGCCGTCTCCGGGCTGCTCACCCTCGCCGAACCGCTGCTGCGCGCCCTCGCCGGGCGCCGCCCGCGCCCCCGGTACGTGGTGCCCGTGGAGGGCGACGTACCCGGTCACCCGCACGACACCCGGCTCGTACCGGTCCTGCTGACCGAGGACCACGCCGTACCGCTGCGCTACAACGGGCCGGCGATGCTGCGCGGGGTGGCCGCCGCCGACGCGCTGGCCGTCGTACCCCCGAACGGGGCACGGTCGGGGCGGGAGTTGGAGATCCTCGATCTCCCGTGGGCTTCGGGGGGATGTTTCACGTGAAACTTCACGGATCCGACGCGATGGCACGCGGCGCCGACGAGAAACTCGTCTCGCGCCGCATCAAACTGCCCAGGCGCATCGTCGAGAAACCGCTCCGGCAGGTCTCCCGGCGGCTGTTGATGGCGCTGTTCGTGATGGCCCTGACGGTCCTGATCGTGTGGATCGACCGCGACGGCTACCACGACAACGCCAACGACAAGGTCGACTTCCTCGACTGCGTCTACTACGCGACCGTCACCCTGTCGACGACCGGCTACGGCGACATCGTCCCGTACAGCGACAGCGCGCGGCTGGTCAACATCCTGCTGATCACTCCGCTGCGCGTGCTGTTCCTGATCATCCTGGTCGGCACCACCCTGGAAGTCCTCACCGAGCGCACCAGGGAAGAGTGGCGGCTCAGCCGCTGGAGGAAGAACTTGCGAGACCACACGGTCGTCGTCGGCTTCGGCACGAAGGGCCGCTCCGCCCTGCAGACCCTGCTGGCCACCGGCCTCAGCAAGGAACAGGTCGTCATCGTCGACCCCAGCGCCAAGGTGATCGACATCGCCAGCGCGGAGGGGTTCACGGGGGTCGTCGGCGATGCCACGCGCTCCGAAGTCCTGCTGCGTGCCGAGATCCAGAAGGCCCGTCAGATCGTCATCGCCACCCAGCGCGACGACACGGCGGTCCTGGTCACCCTGACGGCCCGCCAGCTCAACCGCGGTGCGAAGATCGTCGCGGCCGTGCGGGAAGAGGAGAACGCACCGCTGCTGAAGCAGTCGGGCGCGGACGCCGTCATCACCAGCGCGAGCGCGGCGGGCCGGCTGCTCGGGCTCTCGGTGCTCAGTCCGAGCGCGGGCACGGTGATGGAGGACCTCATCCAGCAGGGCAGCGGCCTCGATCTGATCGAGCGTCCGGTCAACCGCGGGGAGGTCGGCAAATCGGTCCGGGACACCGATGACCTGGTCGTCAGCGTCCTGCGCGGCCACCGCCTGCTCCCGTACGACGATCCGCACGCGAGCCCGCTCCAGCTGACGGACCGCGTGATCACGATCGTCCGCGCGGCCCCGTCGGCCACGCCACCCGTGGTCCTGGGTTCGCCGGACTGAGCTGACCGACCGGACCGAGCGGGCCGGGGGCGGTAGCCTCCGGCCATGCATGCGATCACCATCGAAAAGCCCGGCGGCCCCGAGTCCCTGGTGTGGGCCGAAGCACCCGACCCGGTGGCCGGCGACGGCGAGGTCCTCGTCGAAGTGACGGCGAGCGCCGTGAACCGCGCCGACGTCCTGCAGCGGCAGGGTTTCTACAACCCTCCGCCCGGCGCCTCGCCCCATCCCGGCCTGGAGTGCTCCGGGCGGATCTCCGCGATCGGGGCCGGGGTCTCCGGCTGGTCGGTCGGCGACGAGGTGTGCGCGCTGCTCTCCGGCGGCGGGTACGCGCAGCGGGTGGCCGTCCCGGCGGGCCAGCTGCTGCCCGTCCCGGCGGGCGTGGACCTGGTGACGGCGGCGGCCCTCCCCGAAGTCGTCTCCACCGTCTGGTCGAACGTGTTCATGGTGGCCGGCCTTCGCCCGGGCGAGACCCTCCTCGTGCACGGCGGATCGAGCGGCATCGGGACGATGGCGATCCAGCTCGCGAAGGCCGTGGGCGCGCGGGTCGCGGTCACCGCGGGCGGCAAGGAGAAGCTGGCGCGCTGCGCCGAGCTGGGCGCCGACATCCTGATCGACTACCGCGAGCAGGACTTCGTGGAGGAGGTCCGGACGGCCACGGACGGCGCCGGGGCGGACGTGATCCTGGACATCATGGGCGCGAAGTACCTGACCCGGAACGTGGACGCGCTGGCCTTGAACGGCCGCCTCGCGATCATCGGGCTCCAGGGCGGGGTCAAGGCGGAGCTCAACCTGGCCGCCCTGCTGGCGAAGCGGGCGGCCATCACCGCCACCACGCTCCGTGCCCGCCCCCTGGAGGAAAAGGCCGCGATCGTCGCGGCCGTACGCGAACACGTCTGGCCCCTGATCGCCTCGGGCCGCATCCACCCGGTGGTGCACGGCACCTTCCCGATGCGGGAGGCGGCCGAAGCCCATCGCGTCCTGGAATCCAGCACCCACGTGGGCAAACTCCTCCTGACCACCTGACCACCTGCCCCCCACGACCAGCCTCTCCGGCGTTTGAGGAGAGCGGGGGTCCGGGGGCCGGCCCCCGGGAACGGCGCGGCACGCGGGAACGGGGCCGGGCGAAGCCCGGGGAACGGTGGAAGGGCGGGTAGGGGACTTGGCCCCGCAGGGCCCACCGCCCGTACCCGCCCCACCCCGCCCGCGGAGCTACAGGCTGCGCAGCAGCACCGAGGGCGACTCGACGCAGTCGGCGACGTACCGCAGGAACCCACCCGCGGTCCCCCCGTCACACACCCGGTGATCGAACGTCAGCGACAGCTGGACGACCTGCCGCACCGCCAGCTCCCCCTGGTACACCCAGGGCTTCGGGATGATCCGCCCCACACCGAGCATCGCCGCCTCGGGATGGTTGATGATCGGCGTGGAGCCGTCGACCCCGAACACCCCGTAGTTGTTCAGGGTGAAGGTGCCACCGGTGAGGTCGGCCGGGGCCAGCTTCCCCGCCCGGGCCAGCTCGGTGAGCCGGGCGAACTCCGCCGACAGCGACTCCGCGCTGCGCGCCTGCGCGTCCCGGACCACCGGCACCATCAGCCCCCGCTCCGTCTGCGCGGCGAAGCCCAGGTGCACGGCCGGCAGCCGGACGATCTCGTTCGCCGCGAGGTCCACCGTGGAGTTGAGTTCCGGGTGGCGGGCCAGCGCCGCCGTGCAGATCCGGGCGAGCAGCGCGAGCACCGAGATCTTGGGGCCGCCCGCGGCGTTCATCGCCGCCCGGGTCGCCATCAGTTCGGTGGCGTCCGCGTCCACCCAGCAGGTGGCGTCCGGAATCTCGCGCCGGCTGCGCGACAGCTTGTCCGCGACCGCCCCGCGCACCCCCTTGAGGGGGATCCGCGTGGCACCCCCGGGCACTGCGGGGGCACCGGCGGGGGCAGCGGTGGAGGCACCGGCGGGGGCCACTACGACCGGCGCAGGCGCCGGCTCCCGCAGGGCCGTCTCGACGTCCGCGCGCAGGATCAGTCCCTCGGGCCCCGATCCGCGCAGGGCCCGCAGGTCCACCCCGTGGTCCCGGGCCAGCTTGCGCACCAGCGGCGAGATGACCGGCACCGGCCCGGCGACGACGGCCGGTGCGGCGGCCGCCGGTGCCGTGACGGCGGGTGCCGAGACCGCCGCGACCGCGACCACGGCCGGAGCCGGACCCGCGGGAGCGGCCCCCGGCGCGGCGGAGCCGGGTCGCACCCGCCTCCGACGCGCCGGACGTGAAGGATCGGAGCCGTACCCGATCAAGGGCCGGGGCGCGTTCGCGGAGTCCGCGTCCGCGGCCCCCTCCGGGGCGACGACATCGTCCGGCCCGCACTGCGCACCCACCGCCACCGTGATCAGCGGTGCACCGACGGGCAGTTCGGTCCCCTCCTCGCCGAAGCGGGCGGTGACCACGCCCCCGTACGGACAGGGGACCTCCACCATCGCCTTGGCCGTCTCGACCTCGACGACGGGCTGGTCGATGGCCACGACGTCGCCGACCGCCACCAGCCAGCGGACGATCTCCGCCTCGGTCAGTCCCTCGCCCAGGTCCGGCAGCTTGAACTCCATGACCTGCGGCATCAGTTCTCCCACTGCAGACGGGCCACGGTGTCCAGGATCCGGTCCACTCCAGGCAGGTGGTACTTCTCCAGCATCGGCGGCGGATACGGGATGTCGAAGCCGGTGACGCGCAGCACGGGCGCCTCCAGGTGGTGGAAGCACCGCTCGGTGACCCGGGCGGCGATCTCCGCGCCCGGTCCGCCGAAGCCGCCGGACTCGTGGACCACCACCGCGCGCCCGGTCCGGCGTACGGAGGCCACGACGGTCTCCTCGTCGAAGGGGACCAGCGAGCGCAGGTCCACGACCTCCAGGTCCCAGCCCTCCTCGCGGGCCGCCTCGGCCGCCTCCAGGCACACCGGCAGGGAGGGCCCGTAGGTGATCAGCGTCGCGCTCGTGCCGGTCCGCCGGACGAGCGCCTCGCCGATCCCGGGCACCGCCGCGGGCGCCTCGGGCGACCAGTCGGACTTGGACCAGTACAGCCGCTTCGGCTCCAGGAAGATCACCGGGTCGTCGCTGGCTATCGAGGCGCGCAGCAGTCCGTACGCGTCCTCGACGGTCGCCGGGGTCACCACGGTGAGGCCGGGGGTGGCCACGTAGTACGCCTCGGAGGAGTCGCAGTGGTGCTCCACCCCGCCGATCCCGCCGCCGTACGGCACCCGGATCGTGATCGGGAGCGGCATCGCGCCGCGGGTGCGGTTGCGCATCTTGGCCACGTGCGAGATCAGCTGCTCGAAGGCCGGGTACGCGAAGGCGTCGAACTGCATCTCCACGACCGGCCGCAGCCCGTACATGGCCATGCCGACGGCAGCGCCGAGTATGCCGGCCTCGGCGAGCGGGGTGTCCGTGCAGCGGTCCTCGCCGAACTCCTTCGCGAGGCCGTCCGTGATGCGGAAGACCCCGCCGAGCGCCCCGACGTCCTCGCCCATGACGTGGACCGTCGGGTCCTCGGCCATCGCGTCGCGCATGGCCCGGTTCAGGGCCTGGGCCATGGTCGCCGGCTTCGTGGCCGCCGGCTTCACCGCCACCGTGGTCATGATCCGTCCCCCTCTTCCTGCTCGGCCGCGTCCAGCTCGGCACGGAGCATGGCCGCCTGTTCGCGCAGCCGGCCGGTCTGCTGCGCGTAGACGTTTTCGAAGAGGTCCATCGGGTCGAGCACCGGCTCCGCGTTCATCCCGTCCCTCAGCGCCGCCGCCATCGCCTCGGCCGCGTCCTTGGCGGCCTTGATGCCCGCCTCGTCCAGCAGTCCGCGCGCGGTCAGCTCGCGCTCCAGCAGCTCGATCGGGTCGTGCGCCTTCCACGCCTCGACCTCGGCGTCGCCCCGGTAGCGTGTGGCGTCGTCGGCGTTGGTGTGGGCCTCTATGCGGTACGTGACCGCCTCGATCATGGTCGGTCCGCCGCCGGACCGGGCCCGCCGGACCGCCTCGGACAGCACCTCGTGCATGGCGGCGATGTCGTTGCCGTCGACGAGGCGGCCGGGCATCCCGTACCCCACGGCCTTGTGGGCCAGGGTCGGGGCGGCGGTCTGCTTGGCGAGCGGGACGGAGATCGCGAAGCCGTTGTTCTGCACGAGGAAGACCACCGGCGCCTGCCATACGGCGGCGAAGTTCATGGCCTCGTGGAAATCGCCCTCGCTGGTGCCGCCGTCGCCGACCATGGCGAGGGCGACCACGTCGTCCCCGCGCAGCCGCGCGGCGTGCGCCAGGCCGACCGCGTGCGGCAGCTGGGTGGCCAGCGGCGTCGAGAGCGGGGCTATCCGGTGCTCGCGCGGGTCGTACCCGGTGTGCCAGTCGCCGCGCAGCAGCGTCAGGGCCTGTACGGGATCCAGTCCGCGCGCCACGGCCGCGAGGGTGTCGCGGTAGCTCGGGAAGAGCCAGTCCTGCTCCTCCAGGACCATCGCGGCGGCGATCTCGCACGCCTCCTGGCCGACGGTGGAGGGATATACGGCCAGACGGCCCTGCCGGGTGAGGGCGGTGGCCTGGGCGTTGTAGCGGCGGCCGCGCACCAGCTCGGCGTAGCACCGGCGCATCAGCTCGGGGTCGAGCCGGTCGGCGGCCGGGGTGCCCAGCACCCGGTACGGCTCGGGGTCCGGGAGCAGCGGGGCGGCATCCGTACGGGGCCTCCAGGCGGGCGGCGGGGTGGAGCGGTGGGACGCACCGGCACCGGGCAGCTCTTGGACCGTCATGGCGGCGTACACCTCCTCGTGGGAAGCGGGCAGGGAGGCCTCGGGTGTGAGGCCCCTCACCTACCGATTGTTCGGTTGTCCGGGCAATTTGGCTACAGGCGGCGCCAGGCTGTGGACAAAGTGGCGCCGACGCCCTGGTATGGGTGCAGGACGTCCAGGAGAGGCAGGCATCGGGCGATGACGGATGAACAAATGGCCGGAGCGGGTTCCGGGGCGACCTCCCCGGCGGGGGGCGCGCTCGGGGGCGCGCCCGTACCGTCGGTAGCCCCTGGGCCGCCGTCGGCGCCGCCCCGCCCCCTCGACCCGATCGACCGGTCGATCGTGCGCCTGCTCCAGGCGGACGGCCGCGCCTCGATACGCTCCGTCGCCGAGCAGGTCCACGTGTCGCGGGCCAATGCCTACGCCCGGATCAACCGGCTCATCGACGACGGGGTGATCCGCGGGTTCACCGCCCGCGTCAACCACGAACGCGCGGGTCAGGGCGCCTCCGCCTATATCACCCTGAAGATCGTCCAGAACTCCTGGCGCACGGTCCGCGAACAGCTCCGCGAGCTCCCCGGCGCCGCCCACATCGCCCTGGTCAGCGGCGATTTCGACGTCCTGCTCCTGGTGCACACCCCGGACAACCGCACCCTGCGCGAGCTGGTCCTGACCCGCCTCCAGTCCATCCCGGAGGTGCTCTCCACGCGCACCCTGCTGGTGTTCGAAGAAACGGATCTGCTGGCCCGCGACCAGACCGCCGGCCCCACGATCGCCGAGGACTGAGGTCCACCCCCAGGGGGCCGTCCAGGACCCGTGCGGCCCGAAGGGGGGCAGGTCCTCGTGCGGTTCCCAGGTCCCGGGCGGGGACCCGGAACGGACGGGCTCCCGTGTCCGGCTTCAGCGCTGGGTGCGCAGGCCGTCCAGGGCCATGCTGACCACCGCGTCCGCGAGCTGGTCGGGGGTGGTGCCGGGGTGCGGGCGGTACCACTCCACCAGGGAGTTGACCATGCCGAAGAGCAGCCGGGTGGCGAGCCGGATGTCCACGTCCGCCCGCAGGTCGCCCTCGGCGGCGGCGGCCTTCAGCAGCTCCGCGACCTGGTGGTCGAACTCGCGGCGGCGCTCCAGGGCCCAGCGCTCGGTACGGGTGTTGCCGCGGACCCGCAGCAGCAGGGTCACGTAGGGGAGCTCCGAGACGAGGACCTCGACCGTGCGGCGCGTGACGTACTCGACGCGTTCGACCGCGCGGCCCCGTATCGCCCCCGGCTCCGCCAGGACGGCGAAGAGTTCGTCCAGGGCCCGGCTGACGGCGCGGTGGAGCAGCTCCTCCTTGCCGGCGACGTGGTGGTAGATCGAGGACTTGGAGATGCCGGCGGCCTTGGAGAGGTGCTCCATCGAGGTGCCGTCGTAGCCGCGCTCGTTGAAGACCTGGACGGCGACGGACAGGAGCGTCTCGGGCGTGTACGTGTCCCGCTTGGCCGTGGTCATTCCGACTCCCCCGCCTCGTCGTCGGCCTCGTCGTGGCCGGAGTCGCCCGCGTCGTCGCCCGCGTCGTCGACCTCGTCGTCGCCCGCCGCGTAGCCGAGCTTGTACAGCGCCAGCGACGGCGCGTACCGGCCGCCGGGACACCGCTCGTCGAGGTGGTGCAGCAGGTCGTACGCCCAGTCGCGGCCCAGCCGGTCGTGCCATTCGGCCGGGCCCACCGGGTAGTTGACCCCGAGCCGCATCGCCGTGTCGATGTCCTCGGCGCCCGCGACCCCGCGTGCGACGGCGTCGGCGGTGAGGTCGATCAGCATCGCGACCGTCCGGGCGACGATCATGCCCGGCACGTCGCCGATGACGGAGACCTTCTTGCCGAGCTTCTGGAACAGCCCGACGGCCTCTCGGAGCGTCCGCTCGCTCGTGTCCTCGCTGACGGAGAGCGCGATCCGGGTGGCGTCGCGGTAGTCGAAGGCGAGGTCGAAATAGACGACGTCGGCGAACTCGATCGCCGTCTTGCCGTCGGCGAGCACGAGCTGCCCCTCGCCGGGCAGCTGGATGTACGGGCCCCCGTGCGGGGCGGCCGTGACCTCGATCCCGGCCTCCTCCAGCAGGTCGAGGAGGCTGGCCGCCGGTCCGAGGTCGCCGACGACGGTCACCTTCGCGGGCGCGTCGGACGGGTCGCCGGGGGCCGCGGTGTGCGGGGCCGGGGCCTTCGCGTCCGGGCCGTACGGGTACCAGCCGTGGCCCGACTTGCGGCCGAGGCGGCCCGACTGGACCAGCCGGCGCTGCGCGAGGGACGGGGTGAACTTGGGGCTGCGGAAGAAGGACTCCCACACCGAGCGGGTGACGGCCTCGTTGACGTCCTGGCCGATCAGGTCGGTCAGCGCGAAGGGGCCCATCTTGAAGCCGCCGCTCTCGCGGAGCACGGCGTCGATGGTGGCCGGGTCGGCGCCCTGCTCCTCGTACACCGCGAAGGCCTCGGCGTAGAAGG
Source organism: Streptomyces sp. NPDC099050 (assembly GCF_044759865.1). Lineage (NCBI taxonomy): Bacteria > Bacillati > Actinomycetota > Actinomycetes > Kitasatosporales > Streptomycetaceae > Streptomyces > Streptomyces sp. NPDC099050. The sequence goes on from NZ_JBIWAE010000005.1 coordinate 45,967, forward strand.
GCCGAGCGATCCGGTTGACGATGAAGCCCGGGGTGTCGGCGCAGCGCACCGGCGTCTTTCCCCAGGTCAGGACGGTGGCGTACGCGCGGCTCGCGGCGGCCGGGTCCGTGGAGAACCCGGAGACCACCTCGACCAGCGGCAGCAGCGGGGCCGGGTTGAAGAAGTGCAGGCCCAGGAAGCGGCCGGGGTGCGCGAGTCCGGCGGCGAGCTCGGTGACGGAGAGGGAGGAGGTGTTGGTGGCCAGCAAGGTGTCCGGCGAAACCACCTCTTCGAGCGCCGCGAACAGCGCCCGCTTGACGGTGACGTCCTCGACGACCGCCTCCACGACGAGGGCGGCCTCGGCCAGATCGGAGAGCGCGGACGCGGAACCGATCCGGCCGATCGCGGCCTCGGCCTCGGCACGGTCCAGCCGGCCCTTCGCGGCCATCCGTTCGACCCGGTCCTGGACGAACCCGACCGCGTCGGAGGCGAGCGCGGCGTTGATGTCGTAGATCAGCACGCGGTGACCTGCGAGAAGGGCGACCTGGGCGATGCCCTGTCCCATGGTGCCGGCGCCGACGACCGCCACTGTGCGGGACCGCTCGATTGCTGTCATGCCCAGATCCTCCCGCACCGACTTGTCCACAGGCCTGCCGGGCCCTCTTGTCCCGACCGATCGTTCGGTTACTCTAACTCCAGTCTGCTCTTGTTCATCCCTTGCCTGCCCCGATCGCCTGATCCCGCCCGGCTCAAAGAGGAGTTGGTCCCTGATGGCCGCCGAGCTCACCGTCCCCCAGCTGTCCGCCAAGCACCGGCCCACTCTGGACCAGGCGCTGGCCACCATCCGCAGCCGCGCCTACTGGTCCCCGCACCCCGAGCACCCCAAGGCGTACGGGGAGACCGCGCCGGCCGACGGCCTCGCCGCCTTCGAGGCGCTGCGCGGCACCCGGCTCGACCTCGGACAGCCCGGCACCGACGGCTGGACGGGCGCGGAGACCTCCCCGTACGGCGTGGAGCTCGGCGTCGAGTACCCGCACGTGGACCCGGAGGTGCTGCTGCCCGCGATGCGGGCCGGCATGGGCGCCTGGCGGGACGCCGGGCCCGAGGCGCGCGCCCTGGTCTGCATCGAGATCCTGGCCCGGATCTCGGCGCGGACGCACGAGTTCGCGCACGCCGTCATGCACACCAGCGGCCAGGCCTTCATGATGGCGTTCCAGGCGGGCGGCCCGCACGCACAGGACCGCGGTCTGGAAGCGGTGGCCTACGCCTACGAGGAGCAGACCCGCGTCCCGGGGCAGGCCGACTGGTCGAAGCCGCAGGGCAAGAAGGACCCCCTCGAACTCGGCAAGACCTTCACCGCCGTCCCGCGCGGCATCTCCCTGATGATCGGCTGCAACACCTTCCCCACCTGGAACGGCTACCCGGGCATCTTCGCCTCCCTGGCCACGGGCAACCCGGTGCTGGTCAAGCCGCACCCGCGCGCCGTGCTCCCGCTGGCGCTGACCGTCCAGGTGGCCCGCGAGGTCCTCTCCGACGCCGGCTTCGACCCGAACCTGGTCGCGCTGGCCGTGGAGCGGCCCGGCGAGGGCATCGCCAAGGAGCTCGCCGTCCGGCCCGAGATCAAGGTCATCGACTACACCGGGTCCACCGAGTTCGGCGACTGGCTGGAGACCAACGCCCGCCAGGCGCAGGTCTACACGGAGAAGGCCGGCGTGAACACCGTCGTCCTGGACTCCACCGACAACTACAAGGGCATGCTGTCCAACCTGGCCTTCTCCCTCTCCCTCTACAGCGGCCAGATGTGCACCACCCCGCAGAACCTGCTGATCCCGCGCGACGGCATCGAGACCGACGCCGGGCACAAGTCCTACGACGAGGTGGTCTCGGACCTCGCGGGCGCGATCGGCGGTCTGCTCGGCGACGACGCGCGGGCCAACGCCCTGCTCGGCGCCCTGGTCAACCCGGACGTGAAGGCCCGCCTGGAGGCCGCGGCCGGGCTCGGCGAGGTCGCACTGGCCTCGCGCGAGGTCACGCACCCCGACTTCCCGGGCGCGGTCGTGCGCACCCCGGTGATGGTGAAGCTGGACTCGGCCAAGCCGGACGACTCCGCCCCCTACCTCTCCGAGTGCTTCGGCCCGGTCTCCTTCGCGGTGGCGGTCGACTCCACGGCGGACGCCCTCGCACTGCTGCGGCGCACCGTCCGCGAGAAGGGCGCCATGACGGTCGGGGCGTACACCACGTCCGCGGACACCGAGCGGGCCATCGAGGAGGTCTGCCTGGAGGAGTCGGCGCAGCTCTCGCTGAACCTGACCGGCGGGGTCTATGTGAACCAGACCGCGGCCTTCTCCGACTTCCACGGCTCCGGCGGCAACCCGGCGGCGAACGCCGCGCTGTGTGACGGGGCGTTCGTGTCGAACCGCTTCCGCGTGGTGGAGGTCCGCCGCCAGGGCTGATCCCTAGGAGCTCTCCTCGGGCCCGCCCCAGTGGAAGAGGGTCATGGCCACGCTGGTGGCCAGGTTGTAGCTGGAGACCTGCGGCCGCATCGGCAGGGACACCAGGTGATCGGCGCGGGCGCGCAGCTCGGGCGAGATGCCGTGGCGTTCGGAGCCGAAAGCGAGCAGGGCCTCGTCCGGGAGGGTGAGGGCGCGGATGTCCTCGCCCTCCGGGTCGAGCGCGTACAGCGGGCCGGGCGGCAGCATGGCGAGCTCCACCCGGTCCACGGTGGTGGCGTAGTGCAGCCCCGCGCCGGCCCGGACCACATTGGGGTGCCAGGGGTCCAGATCCCCCCTGGTCACCACGCCGGTGGCACCGAAGCCCGCGGCGAGCCGGACGACGGCTCCGACGTTGCCCAGGTTGCGCGGGTTGTCGAGGAGCACGATCGGGGCCGTCCTGGGCCGTGCGTCGAGCCGGGCCCGTCCCTCGGCCCGCCCGGGCCGGACCGCGAGGGCCGCCACCCCGGTGGGGTGCACCCGCGCCAGCAGCCCCTTGAGCGGAGCCTCGCGCACGAGCCGCGCCACGTCCGCCTCCACGTCCCCGGCCAGCTCGTGCGCGAGGCCCCGTACGGCTTCCGGGTCGTCGGCGACGGCGATCCGCACGTCCGCCCCGAACCGCAGGGCGTGCTTCAGGGCATGGAACCCGTCGAGGAGCACCAGATCCTCCCGCGCGACGGCCTCCCGCCACTGCCGTTCGGTCTCGTCGACGCTCCCGCGCTGCTCACTCATACCGCCGACCCTACGGTCCCCCGGCCAAACCCAACCCCGCCGCCCCAATCCAGCCCCTCCGGCCCCTCCGGCCCGATCCAGCCCCTCCGGCGTTTGAGGAGCGGGGTCTGGGGCGGAGCCCCAGGGGGGTCCGGGGCGCAGCCCCGGGGAACGGTGGAAGGGCGGGTAGGGGACACGCCCCGCAGGGCCGGCCTCAGCGCGGGACGGCGCTGGGGAGCGCAGGCTCCGGATCCGGCTCCGGATCCGCACAGGTCTCCGGGTCCGGAACAGCCCGCCCCCACCGCACCCGCCGCGCAGCGACCACCGCCCCGAGCCACACCAGGAACCCGGTCGGCAGGAACACCGCGTCGGCGGCGATCATCGCCAGCGAGAAGAACGGCAGCCCCAGCAACACCGCGATCCCCGCGTGCTCCAGCATCATCAGCGCCAGCAGCACGTTCTTGATCCGCCGGTTGAACAGCGTGAACGGAAACGCCACCTGCACCGCGACCGTCCCGTACGAGAGCAGCATCACCACCGTCCCGCTGCTCGCGAGGAAGGCCGAGACACCTGGCCACGGGGTGAAGTAGTCCAGGTTCAGCGGGTAGTACAGCGCCGTGCCGTCCTGCCACCGCGAACCCTGGATCTTGTACCAGCCGGCCGTCGCGTAGATCAGGCAGACCTCCACCATGATCACCAGCATCCCGGCGTTGTGCAGCAGGTTGGCCAGCACGTCGAGGACGGCCCGCCCCTCCCCCCCGGGCTCGTAGCGGTCGACCGTCCACCACAGCGCGGCGAGCACCCACAGGGCCGCGAAGAACATCATCCAGCCGGTACTGAACCCCCCGGTCACGGCCCCGTACGCGAGCACCGCGCCGAGCGCGCCCCACAGCGCCGGCCCCGCCGGCCCGGCGGAGGCCGTGCCGAGGCGGCGGGCGCGGCGGGCGTCCAGTGACCAGACCCGCGCGCACCGGGTCAGCACCAGGTAGATCGCCATCAGGTGGATGACGTTGTCCCCGCCGTCGCCCATGAAGACGCTGCGGTTCTGCAGGGACAGCACGCCGACCATGAACACCACGGAGGTCGCCCGGGTGCGCCAGCCCAGCATCAGCAGGGCGGACGACAGCACGGCCACGGCGTAGACGATCTCGAACCAGAGCGCCGAGTCCGACCACATCAGCACCGTGAAGGCGTGGTTCGAGTCGATCAGCCGCCGCGCCAGCTCCCAGCTCCACGGCCCGTCCGGCCCGTACAGCTCGTGGCGGTGGGGGAACTCCCGCAGCAGGAAGAACAGCCAGGTCCCGGCGAATCCGATGCGGACCACGGCGCTCTGGTACGGGCCCAGCGCCTGCCCGCTGACCCGGGCCAGCGCACGCCCTCCGGAGGCCTTGAGCCCCTTCGCGCCGGACCCGGTCACACCGTCCACCACGGCAGCTCCCGGTAGTACGTCTGGGTGTCGGCCTTCTCGTCGGACCACGGGGGCGCGGCGACCTCCGTCGTCGCCCCGCGCACCTGGATCCGTACGATCCGGCCCTCCGCGACCCGACCGGGCTCCAGCCGGTCCAGGGCGATCCGGCGCAGGTACTCCTCGGCGAGTTCGCCGCGGTCGCCGGTGGACTTGTTGTCCTCGTCGTGGGAGGCGGTGAAGAAGTCCCAGGCCCGGCGGAGCTCGTTCTGCTCGGTGTGGCTCGGCAGCAGGCTGTGGCGGATGGCCGCGCCGTCCTCGGCGGACAGCCCGCGCCAGTTGCCCGTCACCAGTCGGCCGTCGTCCGTCCGCACTTCCGCGCGCACCTCCACGGCGATGTTCTGCTGGAGCGGGTTAGGGGCGAAGAGCTTCCAGTTCTGTTCGAACTCGGGGTAGATCCAGTAGTCGATCAGGCCCGCGTTGCGCTTGCTGACCGTGTTGGACGGGGCCACGTGCAGGAAGACGAGGGCCAGGTGGAAGCAGGCGGCCACCGCCACCGCCCCGAGGGCGAGGGCCGTGACGACCCGGTACGGGGTGGACAGGCCCGCGATTCCGGGCGCCCTGGGCGGGGGCGGAGCCGCTTCCGGGAGGGGCTCGCGCGCGTTCGAATCCATCCCGCCCCGATCATCCGGTGTCCACAGGGTTGACCACAGAGGTTGACACCCTACGGGCCCTCGTCCCACCATTGAAGAGGATGAACCGAACGATCGGTCGGTCGGTCGGGACAAGGCGGGAAGAGACCTCTGACAGGGGGCCGTGATGGTGGCAGTGACCCCGGCAGCGACATCGGGGACGGGGGGCCGGACCGCGAAGCAGGACACCGCGCGAGACGCGGGGATCGGCGTGAGCGCCGACCTCGGCGCGCAGCTCGCGGCGGCCTTCGACGCGGCCGTGGCGGCCGACGAGCGGGTGGAGCCGCGCGACTGGATGCCCGACGAGTACCGCGCGTCCCTGGTCCGCCAGATGGCCCAGCACGCCCACTCCGAGATCATCGGCATGCAGCCCGAGGCGAACTGGATCACCCGCGCGCCTTCGCTCCGCCGCAAGGCGATCCTGATGGCGAAGGTCCAGGACGAGGCCGGCCACGGCCTGTACCTGTACAGCGCCGCCGAGACCCTGGGCACCAGCCGCGACGAGCTCCTCGACAAGCTCCACGCCGGGAAGCAGAAGTACTCCTCGATCTTCAACTACCCCACGCTGACCTGGGCCGACGTGGGCGCGATCGGCTGGCTCGTGGACGGCGCGGCGATCACCAACCAGGTCCCGATCTGCCGCTGCTCCTACGGGCCGTACGCACGGGCCATGGTCCGGATCTGCAAGGAGGAGTCCTTCCACCAGCGCCAGGGGTACGAGCTGCTCCTCGCCCTCTCCCGGGGCACCGAGGCCCAGCACGCGATGGCCCAGGACGCCGTGGACCGCTGGTGGTGGCCCTCGCTGATGATGTTCGGCCCGCCGGACGCCGAATCGGGGCACTCCGCGCAGTCGATGGCCTGGCGGATCAAGCGCCACACCAATGACGACCTGCGCCAGCGCTTCGTGGACATCGCCGTCCCGCAGGCCGAGTCGCTGGGGCTGACCCTGCCCGACCCGGACCTGAAGTGGAACGAGGAGCGCGGGCACCACGACTTCGGAGCCATCGACTGGGCGGAGTTCTGGGAGGTCCTCAAGGGCAACGGCCCGTGCAACGAGGAGCGGATAGGGCAGCGCCGCACGGCGCACGAGGAAGGCGCCTGGGTGCGCGACGCGGCCGCGGCGTATGCGGAGAAGCAGGCGGCGGCCACGGCCGCCGCGGCGACCATCGGAAGCGAGGCTCGGGTATGACGCGGAACTGGCCCCTGTGGGAGGTGTTCGTCCGCTCGCGGCGCGGCCTCTCGCACACGCACGCGGGCAGCCTGCACGCCCCCGACGCGGAGATGGCCCTGCGCAACGCCCGCGATCTCTACACCCGGCGCGGCGAGGGCATCTCCATCTGGGTGGTGCCCTCCACGGAGATCACCGCCTCCTCCCCGGACGAGCGGGACCCGTTCTTCGCCCCGTCCGCCGACAAGCCCTACCGGCACCCCACCTTCTACGAGATCCCCGAGGGGGTGCAGCACCTGTGACGAGCACCGGGACGAGCACCGAGACGAGCACCGCACCGGGAACGGACGCCGTGGCGGCGGCCCTGGCCCTCGGCGACGACGCGCTGATCCTTTCGCACCGCCTCGCCGAGTGGGCGGGCCACGCGCCCGTCCTGGAGGAGGAGGTCGCCCTGGCCAACATCGCCCTCGACCTCCTCGGCCAGGCCCGCGTCCTGCTGTCGACGGCCGGCGACGAGGACGAGCTGGCCTACCTCCGCGAGGAGCGGTCCTTCCGCAACCTCCAGCTGGTCGAGCAGCCCAACGGCGACTTCGCCCGCACCATCGCGCGCCAGCTCTACTTCTCGCTCTACCAGCACGAGCTCTACGGCGAACTCGCGCGCGGCGACGGCCCGTTCGCGCCGCTCGCCGCCAAGGCGGTCAAGGAGACCGCCTACCACCGCGACCACGCCGAGCAGTGGACGCTGCGGCTCGGCGACGGCACCGAGGAGAGCCGGCGCCGGATGCGGGCCGGCCTGGACGGGCTGTGGAAGTACACCGGGGAGATGTTCCGGCCGGTGGCGGGGGTCGACGAGCTCGACTGGGCCGCCCTGGAAGGCCGCTGGCTGGCCGCGCTGGGAGGCGTACTGGAGCGGGCCGGACTGGAACTGCCGCAGGGGGCCCGGCACGGCGCCTGGGCCGCCGGAGCCGGCCGGCAGGGACTGCACACCGAGTCCTTCGGCCGGCTGCTCGCGGAGATGCAGCACCTGCACCGCAGCCACCCGGGGGCATCGTGGTGACCAGCGCCGAGCAGACCCGGCTGGAGGTGGAGCTGGCCGCGCTGGCCGGCTCCGTCCCCGACCCGGAGCTGCCCGTGCTCACCCTCGCCGAGCTCGGCGTGATGCGCGGGGTACGGATGCACGAGGACGGCCACGTGGAGGTCACCCTGACCCCCACCTACACCGGCTGCCCGGCCATCGAGGCCATGTCCGCCGACATCGAGCGGGTCCTGACCGACCACGGCATAGCGGAGGTCCATGTCCGGACCGTGCTGGCCCCCGCCTGGTCCACCGATGACATCAGCGCCGAAGGCCGCCGCAAACTGGCGGAGTTCGGCATCGCCCCGCCGCGGCCGCACGCCGCCGGCGGACCGGTCCCGCTCACCCTGTCCGTCCGCTGCCCGAACTGCGGATCGACCGACACCGAGCTGCTCAGCCGGTTCTCCTCCACCGCATGCAAGGCGCTGCGCCGCTGCACCGCCTGCCGTGAACCGTTCGACCACTTCAAGGAGCTGTAGATGGCCGTGTCACCGCCGTCAGCCACACCGGTGTCCGCGAACCCGGTGCGCCCCGCGCGCCACGGCGCGTTCCACACCTTGACGGTGACGGCGGTCGACCGGCTCACCGAGGACTCCGTGGCCCTGACCCTGGCCGTCCCGCCGGAGCTGCGCGCCGAGTACCGGCACTCCCCCGGCCAGCACCTCACCCTGCGCCGGGGCGGAGCGGGCGGCTCGGAGGTGCGGCGCACCTACTCGATCTGCTCCGCCGCGCCGGCCGCGGACGGGCCCGGTCCCACCGCGCTGCGGGTCGGGGTGCGGCTGGTGGAGGGCGGGGAGTTCTCCTCCTTCGCCCACAAGGAGATCGCCCCGGGGGACGTCCTGGACGTGATGGTCCCGGCGGGCCGGTTCGTCCTGGACCCCGCGGCGGCGCCGCCCGCCGCGCACTACGCCGCGATCGTCGGCGGCAGCGGCATCACCCCGGTGCTGTCGATCGCCGCCACCCTCCTCGCCGCCCGCCCCGACGCCCGGTTCTGCCTGGTGCGCAGCGACCGCAGCGCGGCCTCGACGATGTTCCTGGAGGAGGTCGCCGACCTCAAGGACCGCCATCCCGACCGGTTCCAGCTCGTCACCGTGCTGTCCCGGGAGGAGCAGGAGGCCGGGCTGCCCTCCGGACGGCTCGGCGAGGAGCGGCTGACGGAGCTGCTGCCCGCCCTGCTGCCGGTCACCGAGGTGACGGGCTGGTTCCTGTGCGGCCCGTACGGCCTGGTGACGGGGGCGGAGCAGGCGCTGGCCACCCTCGGTGTCGTGCGGAGCCGGGTCCACGAGGAGGTCTTCCACGTCGAGGACACCAACCCGCGCCCCGCGTCCACCGCTTCGGCCGAGGCCACCAGCGGCCGGGTCACGGCGCGCCTCGACGGGCGCTCGGGCACCTGGCCGGTGCGCGACGGGGAGTCCCTGCTCGACGCGGTGCTCCGGGCCCGGGCGGACGCCCCGTACGCCTGTAAGGGCGGGGTGTGCGGCACCTGCCGGGCGTTCCTCGTCTCGGGCGAGGTGCGGATGGAGCGCAACTTCGCGCTGGAGGAGCGAGAGACGGAGGCCGGGTTCGTACTGGCCTGCCAGTCGCACCCGGTGTCGGAGGACGTGGAGATCGACTTCGATCGCTGAGCCGGGCTTCCGCCCGGCGCGGTCCCGCTGCCGCCCCCTGTCAAATTTTAAGAACGTGTTCTATCTTGACGCACCGTCAGACAGAGCACGATTCGGGTACGCGGGAGGACAGGCAGTGGACTTCACCTTCACCGAGGAGCAGCAGGCCGCCGTCGAGGCGGCCAAGGCCGTGTTCGCGAACGTGGCCCCGGACGGCGTGCCCAGCCCCGCGCTCACCCCGAGGGCGGTGGCCGAGGAGTTCGACCGCGAGCTGTGGGCCAAGCTCGCGGACTCCGACCTGCTGAGCCTGGTCCTCACCGAGGAGCACGGCGGCTCCGGCCTCGACGTCATCGCCCTGTGCCTGGTCCTGCGCGAGGCGGCGAGGGTCCTGGCCCGGGTGCCGCTGCTGGAGCACTGCGCCACCGCCATGGCCGTCCAGGCCCACGGCAGCCCCGAGCTGGCCGGCGCCCTGCTGCCCGGCGCCGGGAACGGCGGCCTCGTCCTCACCGTCGCCGCGCACGGCCGCAGCGGCCACGACCCGGCCGAACTGGCCGTCACCGCACGGCGGGACGGGGACGCCTGGGTCCTGGAGGGCATGCAGACGGCCGTCGCCTGGGCGCACAGCGCCGACTGGACCGCCGTACCGGCCCACACCGGGGAGGGCGAGGCGGTCCTCGCGTTCGTCCCCCGGGGCGCCGGCGGCCTGTCCCTCGCGGAGCAGTACTCCACCAGCGGGGAGCGGCTCGCCGAGCTCACCCTCGACGGCGTACGGGTCCCGGCCGCGCACCTGATCGAGGCACCGGACGCCTGGGACCACCTGCGCCAGCTCCTGGCCACCGGAACCTGCGCGCTCGCGCTGGGCCTCGGCGAGAACGTGCTCACCATGACCAGCCAGTACACGAGCAAGCGCGAGCAGTTCGGCTTCCCGGTGGCCAGTTTCCAGGCCGTGGCCGTCCAGGCCGCCGACCGCTACATCGATCTGCGCGCCATGGAGGTCACCCTCTGGCAGGCCGCCTGGCGGCTCGACGCCGCCACGGGCGGAGCGGGCGGCCCGCTGCCGAGCGCCGGTGACGTGGCCGTGGCCAAGATCTGGGCCTCCGAGGGCGTACGCCGCGTGGTGCAGACGGCGCAGCACCTGCACGGCGGCTTCGGCGCCGACACCGACTACCCGCTGCACCGCTACCACGCCTGGGCCAAGCAGCTGGAGCTCCAGCTCGGCCCGGCCGCGGCCCACGAGGAGGCACTGGGCGACCTGCTGGCCGCCCACCCCCTCGCCTGAGCCGCCCGGGCCCGCGGGGGCCGCCGTCTCAGACGACGAAGCCCGGGGCGCCCGCGTCGGTGACGACCGGACGGCCCGCGGCCTCCCAGTCCTGCATGCCGCCGGCCACGTTCACGGCGTCGATGTCCTGGCCGCGCAGGTACTGGGCCACCTGGGCGGAGCGCCCGCCGACCCGGCACATCACGTAGACCGGGCGCTCGTCCTCGATCTTCTCGGTCAGCTCACCGATGCGCGCCACGAACTCGCTCATCGGGATGTGCAGCGCGCCCTCGGCATGGCCGGCCGCCCATTCGTCGTTCTCGCGAACGTCGAGGACAAAGGCTTCGGAGGGCAGCGCGGAGGCGGCCACCGAGGGAAGCGGTCCGGAGTTCATGTCTGTCGCCTTCTCTCGTCACGGATAGCTGAGCCAACCTATCCGACCCCGCCTGCCGACCCGTCCGCGACGGCTTCGGCCTCGGCCGGGCGCCGGCCGGGGCCCAGGCGGCGCCCGGCCGGGGCCTCACTCGGCGGCGAGGGCCGCCAGCTCCGCCTCACGCTTCTCGACGTCGCCGAGCAGCTGCTCGGCGATCTCCTCCAGCAGCCGGTCCGGGTCCTCCGGAGCCATCCGCAGCATCGACCCGATGGCGCTCTCCTCCAGGTCCCGGGCCACCACCGACAGCAGCTCCTTGCGGCGCGAGAGCCATTCCAGGCGCTCGTACAGCTCCTCGCTCTCGCTCAGCCGCTGCTCGGCAGGCGCCGGACCCTCCGCCCACTCCTGCGCGAGCTCGCGCAGCACCTGCTCCTCGCCGCGTCCGTAGGCCGCGTTGACCCGCGCGATGAACGCGTCGCGCCGCTCGCGCTCGGCCTCGTCCTGGGCCAGGTCGGGATGCGCCTTGCGGACCAGCTCGCGGTAGAGGCGGCGCACCTCCTCCGAGGGGCGCACCCGCTCTGGCGGCCGCACCGCGCGGTCCGTGAGCATCGCGGAGGCGTCGTCGGACATCCCGTCCGCGTCCAGCCAGTCGTGGAACAGCTCGTCCACCCCGGGCATCGGCATCACCAGCGAGCGGGCCTCGCGCGCACGGCGCAGGTCCTCCGCGTCACCGGTCCTCGCCGCCTTCGCCTCGGCGATCAGGGCGTCCAGCTCGTCGAGCCGCGAGTACATCGGTCCGAGCTTCTGGTGGTGCAGGCGGGAGAAGTTCTCCACCTCCACCCGGAAGGTCTCCACCGCGATCTCGAACTCGATCAGTGCCTGCTCGGCGGCCCGCACGGCGCGCTCCAGGCGTGCCTCGGGCCGCTCGTCGGCAGCGGGGCCGGGGCCGGAGCCGGGCTCGGACGCGGGCTCGGACGCTTCGGGAACAGTCTGCTCGCTCACCCGGCCAGCCTAAGGCCCGCGAGCCCGGGTGTTTCACGTGAAACATCGACCGGTTTCACGTGAAACATCCCGGCTGCTCGGACCGATCGCTCAGACCCCGGACTCCGCCGCGATCCGCCCGGACCGCACCGCCTCCACCAGCACCGCGTGGTCGGCCTCGCTCCGGTCGGCGTAGGCCACGGCGAAGCCCGCGATGGCCTCGTCCAGCTCGTCGGTCTTGCCGCAGTACCCGGCCAGCAGCCGCGGATCCGCGCTGTGCGCGTGCGCCCGCGCCAGCAGGGCTCCGGTCATCCGCCCGTAGTCGTCGAACTGTTCGGCGGCCAGCGCCGCCGGGTCCACGCTGCCCTTGCGATTGCGGAACTGGCGGACCTGGAAGGGCCGCCCCTCCACCGTCGTCCAGCCCAGCAGGATGTCGGAGACCACCTGCATCCGCTTCTGCCCGGCCACCACCCGGCGGCCCTCGTGCTCCTCCGGCGGGGAGACGAAGCCGAGCCCGGGCAGGTGCGGCAGCAGTGCGGAGGGCCTGGCCTCCTTCACCTGGAGGACCAGCGCCTCACCCCGGTGGTCCAGCAGCAGCACCACGTACGAGCGGGTGCCGACGCTGCCCGTGCCCACCACCCGGAAGGCCACGTCGTGGATCGCGTACCGGGCCAGCAGCGGCAGCCGGTCGCCCTGGAGGGTCTCCAGGTACGGGCCCAGCGCGGCCGCCACGGCCGCCGCTTCCCCGTCCCCGACCCGGCGCAGCACGGGCAGCGCGTCCACGAAGGCACGGCCCCCGTCGGGCGTCGGCTCGGTGGACTTGGCCGCGAACCGGGCGGAGGTGTTGTTGCGGGCCTTCTGCGAGACGCGTTCCAGCGTGCCCAGCAGGTCACGGGCATCGGTGTGCGAGACCAGTTCCTCGTCCGCGATGGCGTTCCACGCGTCGAGGGCCGGCAGTTTGGCCAGCAGGCGCATCGTGCGCCGGTAGGCGCCCGCCGTGTCGTGCGCGGCCGCCCGGCAGGTGTCCTCGTCCGCGCCGGCCACCCGGCCGGCCAGGACCAGCGAGGTGGCCAGCCGCTTGAGGTCCCACTCCCACGGGCCGAAGACCGTCTCGTCGAAGTCGTTGAGGTCGATGACCAGCCGGCCGCGCGCGTCTCCGTACAGGCCGAAGTTGGCCGCGTGGGCGTCTCCGCAGATCTGCGCGCCGATCCCGGTCACGGGACCGCCCGAGAGGTCGTGCGCCATCAGCCCGGCCGAACCGCGCAGGAACGCGAAGGGGTTGGCGGCCATCCGGCCGGTGCGTATCGGCGCGAGTTCGGCGACCCGCCCGACGTTGGACTCCTCCACCGCCCGCACCGCGTCCGGACGGTCGGCCGGGGCCTCGAACCGCGCGTGCGCCGACCGGGGCACCCGCACGCGCAGTGCCTTGCCCGCCTCCCGGGGGGACACTGAGGGGGAAACCGCGGAAGAACCGGCCCGCACGGCGAACCCCTCGACCGCCGGGATCCGTACCTTCGACTCCGGTCCCACGCCACGCTCCTGCGCTACCGCCGTCATGCGCCCCGCCCCCTGATCGCCATCGGATTTCGGCCCGACCGTACCTACAGCCCGGCGTCCCTGGCCAGCAGGGCCGCCTGTACGCGGTTCTCGCATTCCAGTTTCGCCAGGATCCGGCTGACATACGTCTTCACCGTGGCTTCGCTCATGTGCAGCCTGCGCCCCGCGTCCGCGTTCGACAGCCCCTCCCCGAGCAGCGCCAGCACCCCGCGCTCGCGCTCGCTCAGTTCGGCCACCCGGCGCCGCGCCTCCTCCTCGCGGCCGGCCGTCCGGCCGGAGGCGATCTGGTCCACCACGTGCCGGGTCGCCGCCGGGGACAGGTACGCGTCCCCCGCCGCGGCCGCCCTTACGGCGCCGATGAGTTCGCCGGGCGCCGAGTCCTTCAGCAGGAACCCCGCGCCGCCGCCGCTCAGCGCCCGCAGCACGTTCTCCTTCTCCCCGAAGGTGGTCAGGATCAGCGCCCGCACCTCGGGGGCCGCCCGCCCGAGCTCGGCCAGTGCCGTCAGCCCGTCCATCACCGGCATCTGGATGTCCAGCAGCACCACGTCCGGGCCGTGGGCCCGCGCCAGTTCCACCGCCTCCCGGCCGTTCGCCGCCTCGGCGACGACCTCGATGTCCGCCGCCGAGGTCAGGATCATCCTGATCCCGGCCCGGATCAGCGGTTCGTCATCAGCGATCACCACGCGGATCACCTCGGCTGTCACCCCTGCTCCTACTGCTTGGCCTGGTAGGCCTGCTTGTCGACGAGCTTGCCGTCCTTGAAGCAGAACCGGAAAACGCTGTCGCTGCCCAGGTCGGTGTCGTCGTCCGCCAGAAAGACCAGACAGGCCGCGCCCTGCGGACGCGGCGGCCCCTTCCGGTCGAGCCCTTCGGTCAGGATGCTGTCCCCGCTGGGCAGCTGCGAACGTACCGCTTCCTCCGGGTCGCCCACGTGGATGGCGTCGTACTCGGACTTGGCGAGCATCGCATCGCCCACCGAGCCCACCAGCAGCGCCACCGCGGCCCCGATCACGATCAGCAGCACCACGCAGGCCGCGACCGCGATCCCGCAGCCCAGCGTCACGCCCCCGGTGCGGCCGCTCCCGCTCAGCAGCTTCCGGTCGATCGCGTCCCAGTCCACCGGCCCGCCGCCCACGCCGGCGCCCGAGCCCAGGGTCCTGGCCTGCAACTGCTGTCCGAAGTCATCGGCGACCCCGCCCGCCCCGGCCTCCTCGGCGCCGGCCGGCTCGGTCCCGTACGGGAGCACCCCGGCCACCCGGAACCCGCCGCCGTCCACGACCCCCGCGTAGACCATGCCGCCGACCAGCCGGGCCCGTTCGCGCAGCCCGGTCAGCCCCTGCCCGCCGGACACCACCTCGCCGGCGCCCGGACCGGCCGCCGGGCCGTTGGCGATCTCCACCACCAAGGAGTCGTCCTCGTAGCGCAGTTCCACCGTGATGGGCGCGCCCGGCGCGTGCTTGTAGGCGTTGGTCAGCGCCTCCTGCGCGATCCGGTACGCCGCGTGGTCGCACGCCGCGACCAGCGGCCTGGGCTGCCCGGCGGTGGTGAGCCGTACGTCCGTCCCCGCGCTCCGGGCCGACTCCACGATCCCGGCGATGCCCGCCACCCCGCGCGCGGCGGGCTGCGCCTCCTCCACCGGCAGCGGCGCCTCCACCCCGTCCCGCAGGATGCCGACGACCTCGCGCAGCTCGTGCATGGCGGCGACCGAGGCCTGGCGCAGAACGCCCACCGCCTCGCGCTGCCGGTCGGTCAGGACCGGATCGACCTCCAGGGCGCCGGTGTGCACCGAGATCAGCGCGAGCTGGTGGCCGAGGCTGTCGTGCATGTCCTGGGCGATGCGCTGGCGTTCGCGCAACCGGGCCTGGCCCGCGACCATCGCCCGCTCGCGCAGCAGCTGGGCGTTGCGCTCCTGAAGGGCGCGCAACAGCGTATGGCGCTGGGACCAGTAGCGGCTGGCCAGACCGGGCATGACCACCGTGGCCAGGAACATCAGCGCGCTGAAGACGACGATCAGCACCGCGCGGCCCTGCACGAACTCCTTGAGCACGCTGAGGCCGATGGCCAGGGCGAAGGCCGCGGTGAAGGCACCGAGCGCCCGTCCGACGCCGACGATGCGCCGCCCCGCCGACCAGCCGAGCGGGATCGCCACGAGGAAGGCCCCGGGCAGGTAGACGCCCACCGCGGAGCCGACCACGAGCGTGGACACCGGCAGCCGCCGCCGCAGCAGGATCAGCACCACAACGACCACGGAACTGGCCAGCATCCGCGCCCCGGAGCCGTTGTCGAGATCCTCGACCCCCAGCCCGATCAGCACCAGCACCCCGGCCAGCGCCAGGTCCCCCGCCAGCATCCGCCGGGTCCAGGGCTCGGGCCCCTTCACCCAGTACCATCCCGCACGCACCCTCGCCGTCACATCCACCCGCCCGACCCTAGACACCACCCGGCCACCGGGCTGCCCTCTTTCGTCGCGCTCCGCGCGACGAAAGTCTTCCGGCACAGCCCTGACCGGGGGTGGTACGAACCGGGTGCGGCCGTTGCGTGCCTCCGGAGGAAGGCTTCCGGCTTGTCCGCTACAGGCGACCTGCCTCCGAAGAAGGGCACTCCCCTACAACTTTCGAGGCAGCACCGCCGCCGTCGGGCCGCTCCGCCTTGTGAGCCCCGTCTCTCCTACCTAAGGTCCTGCCATGACCGAACGGAATGGATCACGCAGGGAAACCGGCGGCAGAGAAGATCGGCGGGTGGAAGAGGCGTGCAGCTACCGGAACTGAGCGCCGAGATCCGCATACCCCTCCGTGTCCTTCAGCTTTACGTACGCATGGGACTGCTCCCCGCTCTTCCCGCGTACGACGAGTCCCATGTCCGCAGAGCCGTATTGGTCAGAACCCTGCTGGACGTCGGCGGTCTTTCGTATTCCTCCGCCCGCCGCGTCGTGCGGAGGATAGACATGTCGCCGCCGCCGATCGGTGAACTGTGCGGCACCATCCAATACGCCCTGCCGGCGCCCGGTTCAGAGGCGCAGGACCAGAATTGGGACCGGGCCCAGGAGCGGGTTCAGGCACTGGCCCTGGCACGGAACTGGCGGGTGAGCCCGGAGAATCCGGCGTGGCACACCTTGACGCAGACTCTCGTCGCGGTGGAGTGGCTCGGACACGACGACCTGCTGCGCCTCCTGGACACTTATGCGGACGCCTTGGAACCGGTTGTGGCCGCCGAGGTGCGCCTCCTGCACGAACAGCCTGACCCGGAGAGTGCGGCCGCCCGCATGGTGACGGGAACGGTTCTCGGGGACGTCGCATTTTCCGCACTACGCCGCCTTATCCACGAGCACGCTTCCTCCCAAGAAACGTCAGATTGCCCGTAACGGCAACTACCGCCCAGTAAGTACCTTAAGGTTGACGCCCCTACGGTTGACGTGCATCCTGTTTGGTGATCACTGGAGCCCACTCCTTCCGAACAGAACGACCGTAAGGGGATAGGCGACTTCGGGCTACAGCAAGGGCGGGGGATCTTGCGGTACAACCCAGACAGACACGGGATCTATACACCAAAAAACACAAGAGAAGAGGTGGGATTAGCAAAGAAATTCCAGGACCAGCAGCCGGAACTTCTCGAAGATTATCGAAACACTCTGGTCGAGCATCACAATCCACTAGGCTCGAACCCGGAAGCATGGGCCACCTGCAGAGAGCAAGCCCAGCACATTCTCGACGAATGCCTCCGAGCATTGAAAGACGGGGCCGAGGAACCACTCGACACCCATCTCATCGCGAAAACCCGAAGGCTCAGCGGCGCCCGCATCTCGCAGGGAATCGCACCCATCCATTCGGTGCGCGCCGGGGCCCTGCTCTTCCAGGTCGCCACGAGCCACCTCATCCGGATCGCCTCGGCTCAGCCCGAGGACCAGCGTTGCCTGATGAAGATCCTGCCCGTGCTGCAGTCATCGATCACCCAGCGGCTCGAAGCCGGCTCCACCGGGCACGACCTCTTCCTCCTCGACGTCGTACGCGATGCCACCCGGCACGGCCGTGACGGCATGGCCCGCGAGATCCACGACCGCATCGGCAGCTCCGCCAGCCTCGCCCTGCGCCAGCTGGAGCTCTACGAACTCACCCGGCACCCGTCGGGAACGGACCCCAGGCTCGAGGCCCTGAAGCAGGCCATCCTGGAGACGCTGTACACCACTCGGGACATCGTGACGGACCTGCGGACCCGGGCGGAATCCACCCAGTCCCTCTACGTCTCGCTCTCGGCCTTCGTCTCCGCCATGGCCATGGACGACCTGCGGGTCGACATCCACGTGACCGATCCGGACGACCTCCTGCCGGACGAACTCACCGAAGACCTCTACCTGATGCTCCGCGAATGCCTGCGCAACGCCTTCACCCACTCCCGTTCCTCACGGATCGACATGGAGGTCCGCGTCGAGGAGGGCCGGGTCGACGCATCGGTACGGGACGACGGCAAGGGCTTCGACCCGCACGCCCACCGCCGGGGAAACGGCCTGTCCTCCCTGACCGAGCGCACCAAACTGCTGGGCGGCCGGCTCACCATCGACAGCTCTCCGGGGCAAGGGACTGCGATCGCGCTGTCCATCCCCTTCGACACGGAGAACCATGCACACGCCACTTGAGCCGCGCCCGGCCGCCGAACCGCTCCGCATCATCGCCGTCGACGATCACTCACTGCTCCGCCGCGCCCTGTGCGAGCTGATCGAATCGGAGGACGACCTCACCGTCGTCGCCGATACGGACACCTCCGAGGGACTGGCCGAGCTGGTGGAACGCACCAGACCGCACGTGGTCCTCCTCGACGTGGAAATGCCGGGTCACCACGCGCCCACCGTGGTACGCGCCCTGACCACCCGTTTTCCCCAGGTGCACGTACTGATCCTGACCATGCACAGCGACGCTCAGCTGGTACAGGAACTGCTGGCCCACGGAGCCCGCGGTTATCTGCACAAGAGCGTCCCGCGCGAATCGCTGCTCGCCGCGCTGCGGAACACCGCCACGCGCGATCCGCACGTGACGATCGCCCTGCCGAGCAGCGGCGTTCCCACCGTCGGATTCAGCACCTCGCACCAGACCCTCTCGCCGCGGGAGCGGGAGGTGCTCACGTTCGTCGCCGCCGCCCTGAGCAACCGGCAGATCGCCGTCCGGTTGCGCATCACCGAGGGCACCGTGAAACGGCACTTGCGCAACATATTCGAGAAACTCGGCGCGATATCACGCATCGACGCGGCGAACAAGGCAATTGATGCGCGGCTCATCAGAAGGCCGGGGCCGGAAGACCGGCCGGGCATCGGAAGAGGATAGGACCAAAAACTGCACAACAGGCCCTCCCGAATACCTCTTTGAGAGTATCGGGGTTACCCCCAGCGGGTCTGCCCCGGGTTGGACCATCCAAATATATTCAAGCCATGCCGATAAAGACGCCCATAATTTCCGATGGAATTGAGCGTTCCACAAAATCGTTATCGCCGTCGGCCGCGCCCATCAAATGGGTCCGGGTCCTGCTGCTCTGCTTCCAGGAATCCCGGGCAGCGGTGCAGGCAATTTTCCTGATGCGCTTCCTGCTGGCTGCCACGGCCGGCGCCACGTCCTATCTGACGCTGCCCCCCGCCCTGTTCGGCGGGGCCGGCGTCTGGCTGCTGGCCGCGACGTCCGTCTACCTCTACAACGGGGTGACGGACGTCGACGAGGACCGGGCCAACGGCTCCACCCGCCCCATCGGACGCGGCGCGCTGTCACCCGCCGACGCCCGTCGTACCGCACACGTAATGGGCGCCGTGGCGCTGGCCGGCGGTGCGTGGATCGGCCCGGCGATGCTCACGGCGACCGCGTGCATGCTCCTCCTCGGCTTCGTCTACTCCTCTCCCGGCATCGCCCTCAAGACCAGCACCCCCGGCACCATGGCCACCGTGATCGGCAGCGGCGCCCTCACCTACACCGCCGGCATCGTGTGTTCCGGGAGCCCCGTCTCACCGTCGCTGATCGCGTTCTGCACCGCGATGTGCCTGTGGATGGGGCTGGTCGGGGCCGTCACGAAGGACTTCTCCGACGCCGCCGGCGACGCCCGGCACGGGCGCCGCAACTGGACGGTCCTATGGGGGTACACGAGGACGGCCGCCGTCGTCTCGCTGAGCGCCGTGACGGTGGGGGCGGGTCTGCTGGTGTCCGCCCTCGTCCTGGACGCGCCCCGGCTGCTGGTGCCCTCCTTGGTCCTGCTGGGCGGGGCACTGGCGCTGGCGGCCACGGCGCTCACGGGGCGGTCGCAGGACTCGCGCTCCCGGCGCAGGCTGCCCTACCGGATGTTCATGGTCACGCAGTACGCGGCGCATCTCGTCGCTTTCGCCCAGCCCATCGGCTGAACGACAAACGGGGGAACCACAGTGAGGCACAGTCAGATACATCCCTGGGCATCCGGCCGCCCGGACGCGCGACCCGCTGCCACGGCCGGCGCCGACACCGACACCGCGATGCGCCACGACGGGTTCGGCATCCGCATCCTCGGCCCGCTGGAGGCGGTCAACGGCGCCTCGGCGCACCGCCCGCGCGGCCCAAAGGTTCGCAAGCTGCTCGCCCTGCTGGCCGTCCGCGCGGGGGACATCGTCGAGGTGGACACGCTCGTGGAGGAGCTGTGGGACGGATCGCCCCCGCCCACCGCGGTCAGCACGGTCCGTACGCACGTCTACCACCTGCGCCAGGAGCTGGGACGGGAACTGGGCGACACCGACGACGTCCGCCGCGTCATCACCACCGAGGGCACCGGGTACTCGCTGTGCCTGGCCCCCGGCCGGCTGGACCTGGAGCAGTTCACCCAGCTGTACGGTCAGGCCCGCACCGACCTGCGCGCCGGCAACGCCGAAGCCGCGCTGGAACGGCTGGACACCGCGCTCGGCCTCTGGCGGGGCCGCGCGCTGGCCGATGTGAGCCGGGGCCGCGTGCTGACGGGACACGGCGCCCGCATCGAGGAACTGCGCTCGCGGGCCCAGCAGTTGTGGATCGAAGTCATCATGGTCCTGGGGCGCCACGGCGAGGTCGTCCCGGAGCTGCTCCGCTTGGTCACGGTGGACCCGCTGAACGAATGGCTGCACGCCCGCCTCATCGACGCCCTGTACCGGAGCGGGCGGCGGGGCGACGCCCTGCGCGCCTTCCACCACGTACGGAACGTACTGGCCGAGGAGCTGGGGCTGGAGCCCTCCGACGACCTGCGCCGGCTCCAGCACCACATCCTCTCGGGTGGAGCCGCCGCGTGAGAATCCGGATCTGGACCGTCCCGACCGCTGACGCGGCGGCCTGGGCCCCGTACGAAGAGGCGTACGCGGTGATGGACTCCCGGGAGCGGCACCGGCTGGCCCGCTTCGGCCGCACGACCGACCGGCGGCGCTACCTGGCCATCCACCACGTCTACCGGAGCCTGCTCGGGCGGGAACTCGGCATCCACCCGGCCGAGGTGGTCTTCCGCCGGTCCTGCACCCGCTGCGAGAGCCGGGAGCACGGCCGGCCGGTGCCCCACGCGCCGAACGGGACCACCCTGTCGGTGAGCCTGTCCCATTCGGCGGCGTACGCCGTCGTCGCGATCGGTGACAGCCCGGACGTCCCGGTCGGAGTGGACATCGAGCGGGTGCGGCCGCACATGGACTGGAGCCGCATCCCGTGCGTCCAGGGCGTGCGCACGACCCACGGCTTCGAGCAGTGGACGCGGGCCGAGGCGCTCGTGAAGGCCGCGGGCACCGGCCTGGAGGCCGACCCGCCCCGCTACACCGGCCACGCCTTCGGGCCGTGGCGCGCCGCGCTCGTACCGGGCTCGGCCCGGGACTGGTACGTACGCAGCATCCGCTCCCCCGAGGGGTACGCCGCTTCGCTGGCGTCCGCGAACGCGGACGCGACGGTCACCGTCGCGCAGTGGCGGCCCTGACGGCCGTCAGGGCCGGAAGGGCACAGAAGGAGGGCGGCGCCCGGGAAGTTCCGGGGGCCGCCCTCCTTCTCTGCGCGCCCGCCCCGCTACCGCAGCAGGACGCAGCTGGGGCTGGGCACGGCGAGCGGCGGCGCGGCCGGGGTGAGCCGGCCGGTGGCCGGGTCCAGGCGGAAGGCGCTGACCGACTGCCCGGCCTGGTTTGCCGTGTACACGTAGCGGTCGGAGGCGTCGAGGGCCACGTCCCGCGGCCAGCAGGTGCCCGGCGCCTTGGCGCTGACGGGCTGGGATTCGATGAGCGCGAGGCTCCGGCCCGCGTTACCCACCCGGAAGGACTCGACGGTGTCGAGCCCCCGGTCGGCCGTGATCAGGAGCCCGCCGTCGCGCGTGAGGTGCACGGCGGAGGGGGCGTTGCGGGGGTCGATGCCGGGCGGCGCGACGGACGCGTGGGAGACCGGGCGGAGCTCTCCGGTGCCGGCGTCGTAGGACAGCACGGTGACGGTGTGCCCGAGTTCGTTGGTCACGTAGGCCAGGTCTCCCCGCGGGTGGAAGACCAGGTGCCGCGGGCCGATGCCACTGCCGAGCCGGACCCTGCCGGCCGGGCGCAGCCCGCCGGTGGCGGAGTCGAAGTCGTAGACGTGGACGTGGTCGTCGCCCTTGTCGGGAACCAGCACCCGGCGGCCCGCGGGATCGAAGGCGATCATGTGCGGATGCGGGCCGCGCTGCTCCTCGGGGTGCGGGCCGCGGCCGTCGTGGCGTACGACGGTCACGGCCTCGCCCAGCGATCCGTCGGCCGCGACGGGCAGGACGGCGATGTGCCCCGAGTCGTAGTTGGCCGTGAGCAGGAAGCGGCCTTCGGGATGGACCGCGAGGTGCACCGGCGCCGCGCCCGCGCTGGAGCGCGGGCTCCCGAGCAGGTGGAGCCGGTCCCCGTCGATCCGGTAGGCGTGGACGGCTCCGGTGGCTCCGTCCGGGAGCTGGCTGACGGCGTAGAGGCGGGCCCCGTCGGGCGAGAGCGTGAGGAACGAGGGGTTCTCGATGCCCCGCTGCCACCTCCTTACGTCGAGCCGGCCGTCGGCGCCGACGGCGGCGATCCCGATGCCGGGAAGGCCCGGCAGTCCGTACTCGCCGATCGTGAAGCCGCCGATGTAGGCGTGGCGGGCATCCGGGCGGGGTGCTTCGCCCGCGGCGGTGGACATGCCGGTCCAACCGATCCCCGCGAGGGCACCCGCCCCGGCGAGCGCGAGGAATCCGCGACGGTCGTACGAGGAAGGGGCCGGAGCCCGTTCACCAAGTCTGCTGGGGCGGTTCACCGTTCGGCTCCGAAGATCAGCCCGGGTGCGAGGAGGACGGCGAGCCCTCCGCCGGCCAAGGCCAGCAGGACCTGCCACCCGGTGCGCAGGTTCCTGATCCGGGCCCGGCGGCGGGTCAGGGCGAGCACCGCGACCGACGCCGCCCAGGCGGGAAGTGCGATGCGCAGGCTGACCTCGCCGGTGAACAGGAGTCCGGCGCGGCCCGTGATGCATTCGGCCGCCGAGCACCCGTCGGGCGGGGCCGACGAGGACCACAGGACCCCGAGCCCCAGGAAGACCAGCGGGGCCACGGCGGCGAGTCCGGTGGTCCACACGTAGGGCGCCAGTCCGGTGCGCCGGCGGGCACGCCGCCGGGTGATGGCGAAGGCGGCCAGGGCGGGTACCCACCCGGTCAGCACGCCGAAGAGCCCCGCGTGCGCGGCCTCCGAGAGCGCGGCCCAGGCGCCGTCCGCCCCCCAGCCGCCCCGCAGCAGTGCGAGGAGGCCGGTGGCGGCGGCGAGTCCGGCCGCGGTGTGCGCCCAGGTCCGTGCGAAGGAGGGGGCGCCGGCCCAGCCGACGAAGACGCCGGCCAGTGAGACCAGGAGCACGGGCGGACCCGCGGTCACCCCCCAGGGCAGCGGAAACCCGGGCAGGCCGTCGCCCAGGGGCGCCGACCAGCCCCCCCAGTCTCCGAACAGGGCCGCCAGGACGGCGGTGACACAGGCGGCGACGGCGCCGGCGTGCTGCACGCGGTCGGTGCCGGCCCGGTCGGCCTCCGCCCGGGCCCGCAGCATCCGGTCGGCCTCCGCCTCATCGGCCTCCGCCCGGGCCCGCAGCATCCGGTCGGCCTCCGCCTCATCGGCCTCCGCCAGGACACGCTCCCCCCGGCCGGCCTGACCCCGGACATGCTCCCCCCGGCCGGCCTGACCCCGGACACGCTCCCCCCGGCCGGCCCCACCCCCGGCCTCGCCGCCCCCTCTCAGGACGAGCGCCACGCCCCGGGCCCGGAACGGGGGAGGTCCGGAGACGGAGCGCGGCGCTGCCTGCGGGATCGCCGGGCCGGTGGAAGCCGGCCCGGTCGCGGCCCCGTGGGCAGCCTCGGAGGGAAGTCGGGGGACCGTACCCTCCGAGGCGGTTCGTGGCGTCGGGCCGGGGGCGGCGACGGCTATGTCCGCCTCCGGCTCCCCGGAACCCTTCGCGGTCGCGGGGCGCCCGGATGCGGACGCTCCGGCGGGCCGGGCCGTGGTCATCGCCCGGCCTCGGCGGCATGGACGGGGTCGGCTGCGGGGTCGGCGGCGCGGGCAGCGGCCTGCGGCGCAGGGCCCGTACGCTCCCCGGCCGCGGACTCCCGGAAGCCGTAGCGGGACCACCAGCGGGCCAGCGGCGCCGGTGCCCACCACGCCCACTTGCCCATCAGGGCCATGGTGGCGGGCACGAGCAGGCCCCGGACCACGGTCGCGTCGATGACCACCGCGATGACCAGGCCGACCCCGATCATCTTCATGAACAGGATGGACGAGGTCGTGAACCCGCCGACCACGACGACGAGCAGCAGCGCGGCACTGGTGATGATCTTCGCGGTGCGCTGGAGCCCGATGGCCATCGACTCGACCGGGTCACCACTGGCCTCCCACTCCTCGCGCACGCGGGAGAGCAGGAAGACCTCGTAGTCCATGGCCAGACCGAAGGCGATCGCCACGATGAGCACGGGGAAGTTGGCGTCCACGGCACCGATGGGTTCGAAGCCGAGCAGCCCGGAGAGGTGCCCGTCCTGGAAGATCCACTTGATGGCGCCGAAGGTGGCCAGGAGCGACAGCAGGTTCAGGATCACGGACTTCAGGGGGAGCAGCAGCGAGCCGAAGGCCAGGAAGAGCACCAGGAAGGACACGACGGCCACGAACAGGGCCATCCACGGAAGACGTCCGCCGATCATGTCGACGATGTCCACGCGAGAGGCCGGCATTCCGGTCACCAGCGTCTTCGCGCCCTCCGGCGCCGCGGTGTCCCGGATCCCGTGCACCAGGTCCACGGCCGGGCGGGACATCGGGTCGGGCGCGTACCGCACCGTCACCCGCGCGTCGTTGCCCGCGAAGGCCGTGGGCGTCGCGGACGTCACGCCCGCAATCCCCTCCAGCCGGTCCGCGTACGCCTCCACGGCGCTGCGGTCGGCCGGGCCGTCGAAGCGGACGACCGAGGTCATGGTCCGGCCGGGGTTGGTGTCGAAGTCGGCGGCCAGGGTCTTGCTGACGACCTTCGCGTCCCCGCTCGACGGCAGGACCCACTCGCCCGGCCGGGCCCAGTTGACGCCGAGCAGCGGCGCACCGAGGCCGACCAGGACGGCGACGATCGCCAGCGAGGACAGCAGCGGATTGCGCATGACCGCGTGCGCGGTGCGGTACCAGCGCCCCTGCGTCAGCGGCTTCGCCGCGCCGCGCCGGCCGCCCGGCAGCGGGATCCGCCACTTGTCGATGCGGTGTCCCGTGTAGCGCAGCAGGGCCGGGAGCAGCGTCAGCGAGCCGACGACCGCGAAGGAGACCACGGCGACGGCCGCGTACCCCATGGAGGACAGGAACCGCGACGGGAAGAGGGCCAGGCCCGCGAAGGAGATGGCCACGGCGAGCCCGGAGAAGGCGACCGTGCGCCCGGCCGTGGCCGTCGCACGCCGGACCGCGGTGTCCACGTCCGCACCGGCGTGCAGCTCCTCGCGGAACCGGTTGACCAGGAAGAGGGCGTAGTCGATGGCCAGGCCGAGGCCCAGGATGGTGATGACGTTGATGACGGTGCTGGAGATCTCGGTGAACATCGTCAGCACGCGCAGCACCACGAAGGATCCGAGTGCCACGAAGGTGCCGACGGCGAGGGGCAGCAGCGCGGCGACCGCACTGCGGAAGATCAGCACCAGCAGGACGAGCAGGATCGGGATCGAGAGCATCTCGGCCCGGGCGATGTCCGAGCCGGTCAGGGCATTGACCTGTTCCGTCATGGCGGCCACGCCGCCGAAGCGGGCGGTGACCCCCTCGGCCTCGAACTCCTCCTTGATCTTCGTCAGCGTCTCGACCTGGTGCTGGTCGTTGTCGTCGGCGAACTGCACGGTCGCGTACATGCGGGTGCCGTCCCGCGATACGTAGGCGTCCGCGCCCTGGGCGCCGGGGTCCCAGTAGGAGCTCAGGCGTGCGATGCCCTCGCGCGGGACGTCGTCGAGCGCCGACCGGACGGCGCCGCCGAACTCCTCGGCGCTCCGGCCGGCGACCTTCGACTCGTAGAGGACGATCACGTCGTTGGACTCGCGCCCCAGGGGGCCTTCGAGAACCTTGTCGGCCTCGACCGACTCACTGGCCGGATCGTCGAATCCGGCACCGCCGGTGAACGAGCCGAAGACGCCGGTCCCCCACACGCCTGCGAACAGCGTGAAGACGACCGCCGCGATCACGACCCATTTGCGACGCCGCGCGGTGAATGCTCCGATGGCGGCAAACAATTTTCTCTCCCTGGCTGGTATCGCTTTTGCTGAGGCTTGCTGAATACGTCGACCCCGCGCAGGTTCGATTCACGACTCTTTCAGAGCCGGTAATCACGCGGAATGCACATTCGGATAGTTCGCTATACCTCTTTCGACACATTCCCGGCCGCGGTCCGCGCGGGAAGGGCGAGCCGGGTGGTGCGCCGCTGCGCGAGCGAGGCGACCACTCCCACCACCACCGACAGCCCCAGACCGATGGCGACCGAGTGCACCGGGTCGTCGCTGAGCGCACCGCCGAAATAGCCCACCCCCACGGAGTACGCGGTCCATATCAGCTCCGCCAGCGCGGCCCCGGAGGCGAACCTGCCGAGGGGGTACCCGGCGGCGCCCGCCGAGAGCCCGCCCAGCAACCGCCCGCTCGGCAGGAAGCGCACGCCGACGACGAACGGAATGCCGCGCCGGCGCACCTGCACGGACATCCACTCGAAGAGCTCGCCGCGCCGCCCGCGCGCCACGGCGCCCAGGCGCGCCCGGTCCCCGAGGAGCCGGCCGCAGCGGTGTATCAGCAGGTCACCGAGGAGCGCGCTGCCTGCCACCGACAGCACGACCAGGACGATCGACATCTCTCCGCGCGCCGCGAGCACACCGCTGGTGACCAGCAGCACGTTGTTCGGCAGCAGCGGCGGCAGGGTCGTGAGCGCCAGGATCGCGTACGCCCAGCAGGCCGCGCCCGACAGGTTCCCCGCCAAGCCGGAGGTGACGTCGACCCAGGTCACGAGCGAGTTGATGTCCACGGCCTTCCCTCCATCCGTTCGACCCCGGCCACGAAGGGTCCGGGGCAGCCGGCACTACCTCTTTCGAGACATGTGCCGGGTCATTGGTGAGTGATGACCCCAGGTCGGCGGGTCACTAGCGTCGGTTCGGCAGCGGACGAACGCGCCTCCAGAACTGTAACCTAAGCTATCGATAGATTCACTATCACCTATGACCAGCCTAGGCGGGCGCATGACCGACGTGATGCTGTTCCTCAGGGAGTTCGCCCGGACCCGTCGGGACACGGGAGCCATCGCTCCCAGCAGTCCCTTACTGGCCCGGGCCCTCACCCGCTATGTGATCCCCAGTCCGGGCAAGCCGCGCGCCGTGCTCGAAGTGGGCCCCGGCACGGGCGCCGTGACCCGGCACATCCAGCCGGCACTGGGTCCTCTCGACACCCTCGAACTGATCGAGCCCAACCCGCGGTTCGCCGACCTCCTGCGGCACACCTACCGGGACGACTCGCGCATAGGCCTGCTGCCGGGCCTGGTCCAGGACCACGAACTCGGCTCGTACGACACGATCGTGTGCGGCCTGCCCTTCGCGAACTTCGAGGCCCCGGTCGTGGAGGACATCCTCGGGCAGCTGCTGGGCGCCCTGAACCCGGGCGGCACCCTGTCCTTCTTCGCGTACGCCGGAGTCCCGCCCCTGCGCCGGGCCCTCACCTCGGGCGAGACGCGCGAGCGCACGCTGGGAACCCAGGCGGTACTGGAACGGACCCTGCGGCGCCACCGGTTCCGCACCGAGACGGTGCTGTGGAACGTACCGCCCGCCCACGTGCACCACCTGGCCCTGGTCGCACCCGCGCTCGCCTACAGCGCCTGATCCTCCGCCGGCGCCTGGTCCTCCGCCGGCGCCTGGTCCTCCGCCGGCGCCTGGTCCTCCACCCGGGCGGACACGCGTCGGGACGCGTCCTCCTGAGCGATGCGGCGCAGGGCCGACATGGCCGCGTCGCCGAGGAGGGTGCCGAGGACGACGCCCTCGACCTTGCCGTCCACACTGGGCACCCGGGCGAGGGCGGCCAGCTCGGCGCCGGCCAGGCGACCGGCCACGCAGGCGTACTCGTCGAGCAGGGACAGCAGGTCGCCCCGGCCCAGGTCGCGGTAGGTCACGACGATCTGGACCAGCGCCTTCCAGCCGGGGTTCTCGGGCTTGACCGCCCACCCCTGGCGCCGCACCAGCTCCTCGACGGTGCGTTCGGCACCCGCCCAGTCGCCCTCCGGATTCGGGTCGGCCACGGCGCGGGTGACCGCGGACTGGGCGACGCCGAGCATGCCGTGGACCGTGCGGCGGGGCGAGTCGACCTCGGCGAGCACCTCGCGGACGGCAGCGATCGACAGACCGCCGACCTCCAGCATCGCCCGGATCAGCCTGAGCCGGTGCGCGTGCGCCTCGGAGTAGCTCACCTGGTTGGGGCTCGTCCGCTCGCCGGACGGCAACAGCCCTTCACGGGCGTAGTACTTGACCGTCGCTACCGAAACTCCGGTACTCCGCGCCAGCTCTCCAATACGCATTCGACCAGGATACTGCGTTTCCCCTCCGCGTTTACCCCCCGGCCACAACAACCCGGACGGAGCCCACCGTGTCCGCGAATTGCCCAGCTTTTATCGGTCTTGAATTTGCGCACGATCACGCTTCCATGCCGGACTGCCAGGCTCAATCCGTACCCAAACTCACGTCTTGGAAGCCAAAGAAACCCAGCCGAAGAACCCAGCCGAAGGAATCAGGTATGACCACAGAAGTGGTTCCGGAGCTTCCCCCGGAGCCCGGCGATCTCGCCTACGGGCGCACCGTGGACCGCTCCCTGGTCCACCGGGCCGCCGTCTCCGAGGTCTTCGTCACCGACATCAGGCCCCTGACCGCCATGCGCGTACGCACCGCGGTCCAACTACCCCTGACGCACGGCTACTACAGCGACCACGTGCAGCAGCCGGCCCTCTACGACGCCCTGCTGCTCCTGGAGTCGGGCCGGCAGGCCGCGATCGCCGGAACGCACGCCCACATGGGCCTGTCCCAGGGCACCACGATGATCGTCGACAGCTTCCGCATGGACCTGTACGGCCTCGCGGCGCTGAAGATCGGCTCAAAGCCGGGACGGCTGCGCATCGACACCGAGTACTCCGGCAAGGCGAACCGGCGCGGCCGGGTCCGCAAGGGCATGGTCGTCCAGCGGTACTTCATGGACGACGTCGAGGTCGGCGACCACGAGATGGACGTGCTCTTCCTCAACCCGCACGAGAACGAGGTGCTGCGGCACGCCCAGCGCGGCACCCCGGCGCCCCTGACCTCGGACTACGGCCGCCACGGACCGGGGGACGACGGCAGCGGACAGCAGCAGCCCGGACAGGTCGGCCGGGGCAACCCCCTCAACGTCGTGCTGTCCGGCGCCGAGCACGCGCCGGAGGCGGTCAGGGCCCGGGTGACGCCCCGTTTCGACAACCGCGCGCTCTTCGACCACGTCTACGACCACCTCCCGGCCATGACCCTCGTCGAGGCCGCCCGCCAGCTCGCCCTGCTCACCACCGGCGAACCCCTGGCCACGTACGCCGTCGGCTTCGAGGCCCGGTTCGACCGGTTCGCCGAACTGGACGACACCGTCCTCGCCGAGGCGGCCCGCCCCGGCGGTGGTGCATCCGGCACGGTTCCGGTGCGCTTCGTCCAGGCCGGCGTGCAGATCGCCCACGTCACCGTCACCACCGCATCCGGGAGCCAACTGTGAGTACGCGGCGCCTTGCCGTCTGGACCGACTTCGGCGGTGTTCTGACACCTCCGATCTCCCACACGATGGCCGCCTTCTGCGCGGCGCAGAACCTCGACCAGCAGGTGCTCGGGCAGGCCCTCGGAAAGGTCACCGCCCGCTACGGCACGGTCGACCCGATGGAGCCCATCGACACCCCTCTCATCACCGAGGAGCAGTGGCTCGACGAGATCTCCGCCGTGCTGGCGGCCGATCACGGGATCACCGGCCGCAAGCTGACGACCCTCGCCGACACCTGGTTCGACGGCCGCGAGACCAACCACGCGTGGGTCGCCGAGCTGCGCAAGGCGCGCGAGGGCGGCGCCTTCGTCGGGATGGTCTCGAACATGGTCCCGACCTGGGACGCCCACTGGCGCCGCATGGTCGACGTGGACGAGCTCTTCGAGGACGTCCTCCTCTCCTTCGAGGTCGGCCACCGCAAGCCCTCGCCCGCCATGTTCGCGCTCGCCGCGGAGCGAGCCGGGGTCCCCGCCGCCGACTGCGTCCTGATCGACGATCTCGCGCACAACGTCGCGGGAGCCGAGGCCGCCGGCTGGACGGCGATCCACTTCACCGACACGAGCACGGCGGCGGAGCAGCTGAGCGCCCTGCTGGCGTCCGCGTCCTCGCCCTCATCCGCGCCGTCGGCCGCGTAATCGCCCACGTTGTCGTCAGACCTTCGATAAGGAGCCCCATACCGTGAGCCGTTCCGTGCTCGTCACCGGCGGGAACAGAGGCATCGGCCTCGCCACCGCCCGCGCCTTCGCCGAACAGGGCGACAAGGTCACCGTCACCTACCGCACCGGCGAGCCGCCCGAGGGGCTCTTCGGCGTGCGCTGCGACGTGACGGACCCCGAGTCCGTGCGCCGCGCCGTGGAGGAGGCCCGCATCCAGCACGGGCCGATCCAGGTGCTGGTCTCCAACGCCGGCATCACCCGCGACGAGCTGTTCGTCGGCATGCATGCCGAGGACTTCCGCGCCGTCATCGAGACGAACCTGCTCGCGGCGGTGGCCGTCACCAAGGAGGTCCTGCCGGACATGCTCAAGGCCCGCTGGGGCCGGATCGTCCTCGTCGCGTCGGTGAGCGCCCTGGCCGGCGCCCCGGGCCAGACCAACTACGCCGCTTCCAAGGCCGGCCTGATCGGGTTCGGGCGCTCGCTCGCCCTGGAGGTCGGGCGCCGCAAGGTCACCGTCAACGTGGTGACTCCGGGCCTGATCGAGACCGACATGGTCAAGGACGTCACCGGCCCGCGCCGCGAGCACCTGCTCAGCCAGACCTCCCTGTTCCGCGCGGGCGAGCCCGAAGAGGTGGCCGGCGTCGTGAAGTTCCTCGCGAGCGACGACGCCTCGTACGTGACCTCGGCGGTCATCCCCGTCACCGGCGGCCTCGGCGTCGGCCACTGATCTTCCCCACCCCGCCGCTCCCCACCGCGCCGCTCCCCACCCCGCCGCTCCCCCGCGCGTCACCCCCCACGTGCCGCATCCACCCGTCACATCCATCCGCAGGAAAGGAAACCCATGGCGAACGACAAGGTCCTTGAGATCGCCCACCAGATGGGCCGGATCTTCAACGATCTGGACGCGGAGGCCGCCCACTCGCTGGTCGCCCCCGACTTCGTCGACTACGAGGCCCCGCCCGGCACCCCCGGTGGCCCCGACGGCTACCTCGGCACCGCCCGCTGGATGAACTCCGTGTTCTCGGAGGCCGGCTGGGACCACCTCGACTCCTTCGCCGACGGCGACAGGGCCGTGATCCGGGTGCGGTTCACCGGAATCCACACCGGCAACTTCCTCGGCTTCGAGGGCACCGGCAACAAGGTGGACGTCGAGCACATCCACATCTACCGCGTGGGTGACGACGGCCTCGTCCACGAGCACTGGGCCTGCCGCCAGGACCTGTTCCTGCTGGCCCAGATCGGCGCGGTCGAACTGAAGCTGCCGCCCACGGGCACGCAGGCGTAACCCCTTCCCCCGCTCCCCCACTCAGGTCGCCGAACACCCCACGGGTTCGGCGGCCTGCGTGCATTTCCAGCAACAGCACACGACAGACGTGACAGACACCACAGAGAGGAAGGAAGCCGTGATGAGAGCCGATCGGCCGGCGTGGGCCCTGGTGGCGACCTCGCTGCCCATGTTCATGGTCGCCGTGGACAACCTGGTCGTCACCAACGCCCTCGCCGTGATCGCGGACGACCTGAACACCACCCAGACCGGCCTGCAGTGGGTGGTCAACGGCTACATCCTGCCCTTCGCCGGACTCCTGCTCGCCGGCGCCGCGCTGGGCGACCGGATCGGCCGCCGCCGCGTCTTCGTCTGGGGCATCGGCGTGTTCACCGCGGCCTCGGCCGCCTGCGCGCTCGCCACCTCGGTGGGCGCCCTGATGGCCGCCCGCGTCCTGCAGGGCGCCGGAGCCGCAGCGATCCTGCCGGTCTCCCTGACCCTCGCGGTCGCCGCGGTCGCCCCGGCGAAACGCGCCCTGGCCGTCGGCGTGTGGGGCGGGGTCAACGGCCTGGGCATCGCCATCGGCCCGATGGCGGGCGGGATGGTGACCCAGGGCCTGGACTGGCACTGGATCTTCTGGCTCAACGTGCCGGTGGGCCTGCTCGCCCTGCCGCTCGCACTGTGGGCCGTACGCGAATCGACCGGTGCGGCCCGCCCCCTCGACGTGTGGGGGACCCTGCTCTCCTGCGGCACCGTCGTGGCCGCGGTCTGGTCCATCATCCAGTCCGCCGGAGAGGACGTGTCACCGCTCCGCACGCTCCTCGGCGTCGCGCTGACCGCCGTACTCGGAGCCGCGTTCGCCCACCGCCAGCGCACCGCCGCGCACCCGCTCATCCCGCTCCACCTCTACCGGGTGCGGCCGTTCATGCTGAGCAACATGCTGGCGATGGCCATGTACTTCGGCGTGTTCGGATCCATCTTCTTCCTGGCCCAGTTCCTCCAGGGTCCGATGGGCTACTCACCGCTCGAAGCGGGCCTGCGCACCCTGCCCTGGACCGTGGCCCCGATGGTGGCCGTACCCGTGGCCAGCGCCCTGCTGGACCGGGTGGGCGGCTGGCGGCTCCAGGCGGCCGGCTGTCTGGCCCAGGCCGTCGCGCTGGCCTGGCTGGGGCTGATCGCCCGGCCCGGCGTGTCCTACGGGCCGATGGTCGCCGCCATGGTGCTCGCCGGCGTCGGCATGGGCCTGGTCTTCGCGGCCAACCCCGCGACCGTGATCGGCTCGGTGAAGGAGCACGAGCACAACCTGGCGTCCGGGGTGAACAACACCATCCGCGAGTTCGGCGGCGCCCTCGGTATCGCCGTG
Organism: Streptomyces sp. NPDC099050; assembly: GCF_044759865.1. Taxonomy (NCBI): domain Bacteria; kingdom Bacillati; phylum Actinomycetota; class Actinomycetes; order Kitasatosporales; family Streptomycetaceae; genus Streptomyces; species Streptomyces sp. NPDC099050. Next base: position 78,776 of record NZ_JBIWAE010000005.1, read on the forward strand.
CTCACCCTCGTGTACGTACAAGGCGGCCTCCGCAGCGCCGTGCTGACGGGGGCCGCCGTGGTGTTCGCGGGCGCCTTCGCGGGACTGGCTATCGGGCGTACGAAAGCACGGCCCGGGTCCGCGCCAGCACCTTCTGCGACCCCGAGCGCACGGTCAGATCGACCCGAACCGAGCCGTCTTCCCTGACCTCCGCCACCGAGCCGTCGACGGTGATCTCCACACCGTCGGCGGTGTCGGGGACCACGACGGGGCGGGTGAACCGGGTCCCGTACTCCTCGAAGACGGCCCCCTCGCCCACCCACCCGCGCAGGGCCGTCGCGGCGAGGCCCATGCTGAGCATCCCGTGGGCGATGACGCCCGGCAGCCCTACCCGGGCGGCCCCGGAGTCGGACCAGTGGATCGGGTTGTGGTCACCGGACGCCGCCGCGTACCGGACGAGATCGGCCCGGGTCACGCGGAAGGTACGGGTGGGGAACGCGTCTCCTGCGGCGGTCACCGGCCGGCCTCCTTTTGTCCTGAAGCGTTCTGTCCCGCAGTGCTCTGTCCCGCAGTGCTCTGTCCCGCAGTGTTCTCTCCCGCAGCGTGCCGTGAGACGAGCGTGGACGTCGTCGTGCACACCAGCGCGCCGCCGTCCGCCTCCCGGACCAGCCCGCGCAGGGTGAGCACGTCGTTGCCGTCGACGGTGGCGGCGGCGAGCACCTCGATCACGACGACGAGGCGGTCCCCCGACCGGACCGGCCGCACCGCGTCGAACCGCTGGTCGCGGTGGAGGACCCGGGAGAAGTCGAAGCCGAGCCCGGGATCGTCGATCACCTGCCGCTCGGCGTGCATGGACAGCACGATGGGGAACGTGGGCGGCGCCGTCAGGCCGTCGCCTGCCTCGTCGCCCACCGCGCGCGAGAACTCGCGGATGGTCTCGCGGCCGACTTCGTAGGGCTCGCTCGGCAGGTACGTACGCCCCGCGAAGGACGTGTCGAAAGCGGATGGCATGGGGCCTCTCCTCGGAATGTGCAGACAGAAGGACGAACAGCCGGACAGCCGGACAGCCGGACGGACCGGCACAGTGACGGGCAACACCAACGGCCGGACAGCACAGCGGCGCCCGCGTGAGGGTTCGCGGGCGCCGCTGTGAGCCGGCCGGACATCAGCGGGGTGAACTCACCACCAGGGCGGCCGCGTTGCCGTCCCACCCGACGGAGGTGATGAGCGCCGTCACCCGCGTGACGGGCGGCTGCGCCTTCCACAGCGCGAGGAGACCGGCGAGCTGCATCGAGCCGCTCGCGCTGTACGTCTCACCGAGCACGTCGGCGATCCGCAGGGTCGCCTTCGGCGCACCGCCCAGCGCGACCCGCACGCCGCGCCGTTCGACCGCTTCCAGACCGCGCTGGTGCACGGCCCCGAGGGAGACCACGTCGACCTCGCCCGGTTCGACCCCGCTGCGCCGCAGCGCACGCGAGACGGCGAAGGCCAGTCCGTCGGCGTAGTTGCGCGGATCGGCGGTGAACCGCGATTCGCACGCGAGGAGTTCGGCCAGTTCGCCACCAGCCGGCCGGTCGGGCTGGACCGTGAACACCGCGGCGCCCTCGCCGAGCGCGGCGCCCTCCCGCAGCACCCCGGTACGGTGCCAGCCCCAGGCCGCCGGAGCGCTCAGCTCCTCCACGCCACCGACCAGCAGCCGGTCCGCGCGCCCGAGCGTGAGCGCCAGCCGGGCGTGCCGGAAGGCGAGCAGGGAGGCCGTCTGGCCGCCCGCCACCGTGGCGTTGAGGCCGCGCAGTCCGTTGCGGATGGCGATCTGGCCGGTGGTGCTGTTCATCACCGTGTTCGGGAACCGGCCCGGATTGACCAGGTACGGCTTCTCCAGCGTCAGCGTGTCGTAGAGCAGAGTGCTGTGCGTGGACACCGATCCGGTGTTCGTGGCGAGCACCACGCCCGTGCGCGCCCCGTCGACCTCGATTCCCTGGAGCACTTCCTTGCAGGAGACCAGCCCGAAGGAGGTCAGGCGGTCCAGGTACTTCGTGCCCTTGCGACCGAGCTGCTCCTTGGCGTCCAGGCCCCGTACCGCCCGGACCGGACGCGGCGGGTAGTCCGCCGCGTCCTCGCCGACCGGCTCGTCACGGGACTCCTCGGGGGCCTCGCCGCCGAGCAGCCGCTCGGCCAGCGCGTCCAGGCCCAGACCGGCCGCGGAGACGACGCCCGCCGACGCCACGTAGAGCGGTTCGACGACGGTCACCTTCCGCTCCGCGGCAGCGCCGGCGGCCTCGGTCGTGGCGGTCACGAAACCCTCCCCAGGATGGTGACGACGTTGTTCCCGCCGAAGGCGAAGCCGTGGTTCTGCACGATGTTCAGGCGGGCCTCGCGGCCGGTGCCCGGCACGCAGTCCACGCCCTCGCCGAGCTCGGGGTCCGGCTCGGTGACGTTGGCAGTGGGCGGCAGGAAGTCCTGCTCCAGCGCCTTGCAGCAGGCGATCGCGCCGAAGCCGGAGGCCGCGCCCATGGTGTGGCCCAGCATCGACTTGATCGAGCTGATCGGCGGTATGCGGTCGCCGAACACCTCGCGCGCCGCCGCCACTTCGGTGGCGTCGTTGGTGGGGGTGCCCGTTCCGTGCGCGCAGATGTAGTCGATCTGCTCCGGGTCCACCCCCGCCGCCTCGTGCGCGGCCCGGATACCGGAAGCGATGCTGGCCGCGTCGGGGTGCACCATGTGGGAGGCGTCGCAGTTCGCCGCGTACCCGAGGACCTCGGCGTACATGCGGGCACCGCGCCGCCGGGCGTGCTCGTACGTCTCCAGCACCAGCACCGCGCCGCCCTCGCCGGTGACGATGCCCGAGCGGTCCGCGGCGAAGGGCCGCGGAACGTCCTCGGCCATGGCGCCGAGGGCGTAGAATCCGGCGTGCGTCAGCCGGTTGACGGCATCGGCGCCGCCCGCCAGCATCACGTCGGCCTCACCGCTGCGGACCAGGTCGAAGGCGTACCCGAGCGCGTAGTTGGAGGCGGAACAAGCCGTCGGGATCGTCTGGGTGTCGCCGCTGAGCAGCAGCTCGGAGCTGACCGCGTTGGCGATCCGCGCGGCCGGGGTCTGCCCGGCCAGGCCGCCGTCGATCGACTCCAGGCCGCCCTGGATCCACTGCCCGGCCAGCTCCTGGACGACGGCGGACTCCCCGCTGGTCGTCCCCATGATCGCGCCGGCACCGGCGGCTTCCAGCTGGCCCTCGTCGATCCCGGCGTCGGCGAGGGCCAGCCGGGCGGCCGCGGCGGCCAGCAGGCCGCTGCGGCCCCAGCGGGCCGGGTCGAGCCGCTTGAGGTGGTCGGTGGGATCGAAATCGAGGACCTCGCCGGCATTGCGCCGCGGGAAAGCACTCGCATCGAAACTCTCGATCGGCCCGGTACCACTCTCGCCCGCACGGATGGCCGCGGCGAAAACATCGGCACCAATACCGACCGGAGACACCGCGCCGAGCCCAGTGATGACCACCCGACGGTACGTTCCCGCCGCCTTTCCGGCAGTGCGCGCGGGTCCGGTCTCAGTCATTCGGGTTCTCCTTGGCATACCGCTCGACACCGTCCACCAGGAGGCGCAGGTTCACGAGTTCGGTGAGGTCGGTCTTCGGCATGACCACACCCAATTCCTTCTCGATCCTGGCGACGACGGTGATGAGGGAGAGCGAGTCACTGTCGTAGTCGTCGATGAAGTGGCCACCGTCGGTGAGCTCACCGTCTTCCAGCTCGAGCTCTTCGTTCACGATCGAACCGACAGCCGCGTAGTAGTCACTCACGGATGCCGCAGTCTGCTGAGTCATGCGCTTGCCTCTCGTCGCCTTCGAACCGTTCGAACAGGACCGTATGCGGGTATGAATTGACCGAGCAAGTCCCACTCAACCAAAGAGGCAGCGCATTCCCCCAAAGTGACAACGCCGCACCTCGATCACCTTCGCCCGGCATTTGCCTGGGGTTTTATCGATGGTTTATCCGGGGTTTATCGAGGTTTTGTCGATGGTTTATCGAGATTCCAAACCTCCCTGCCAGAATCACCGGGACGGTGATATCGGGACGGCGGAAGAGGTAGAGATGAGCGGTCCGAGTGGTCTGCGCGGTCTGCGAGGTCCGCGTTTGGCTTTGATATTCCCGGGCCAGGATGCGCGGCATCCCGGAATGGGGCGGCCCTGGGCCGACTCCCCGAGCTGGTTCCTGGCGGAGCGCGCGAGCGAGGTCTCCGGGCACGACGTGGCCGGCCTGCTGCTGGATCCCGTCCACGGCGCGGACGGCGCGAACCACCCGCCGCGGACGGACGGCGCCCAGATCGCCACCTTCGTACTGGAGATGGTGATCCTCGCCGATCTGCGGCGGGCCCTGCCGGCAGCCGCCCGCCCCCTCGTCTGCGCCGGCCACGGCCTGGGCGAGTACTCCGCACTCGTCGCCGCCGGGATCATCGGCTTCGACGAGGGCGTACGCCTGGTCGCCGCCCGCGGCAAGGCCATGCAGGAGTCATCCCTCGCGGTCCCCGGCACCATGGCGGCCGTTCAGGGGCTCGCCCCCGAAGCCCTGGAGCGCGCCGCGGAGTCGGTGCGCGAGGCCGGCGGCCGGGTCTGGGTGGCGCACCTCGACTCGGCCCAACAGACCGTCCTGTCGGGCGACCCGGCCTCCGTGGCCCGCTGCCGCACCCTGGCACGGGAGCTGGGGGCCACCGGGATCCTGCCGGTCCCCCTCGGCGGCGCCTTCCACACCCCGCTGATGGCCGGCGCCACGGCGGCCCTCTCCACCGCCCTCGCCGCCACGGAGTTCCACCGCGGATCCGCGCCCGTCGTGGCCAACGCGGACGCGCGGCCGCACCACGGCCCGGACGGCTGGCCGGGCCTGCTGGAGCGCCAGCTGACCGGCCCGGTGCGCTGGGCGGACTCGGTGCGCACGATGGCCGACGACCTGTACTGCGACATGTTCGTGGAGGTCGGCCCCGGCCGCAGCCTCACCGCACTGGCCCGCCAAAGCGCGCCGCGAGTAACCCGCCTGACCATCTCGGAGCCGGGTCAACTGCCCGCCGTCCCGAGGACCCTCGTACGGAGCGCCGCATGAACACGACCACCCACACCCACACCGACGCGGCCGCGACCGCGGCCGCCCGCACCCACTGGGACGCGATCGTCATCGGCTCGGGCATCGGCGGCCTGGTGTGCGCGGCCTACCTCGCGGTCGGCGGCAAGCGGGTCCTGGTCGCCGAGCAGGGATCGGTCGCGGGAGGCAACAGCCACGTGTTCCGCAGACGCCGCGCCTACGAGTTCGACGTCGGCGTGCACTACCTCGGCGACTGCGGCCCCGACGGCATCCTGCCCGCCATCCTGGACGGTCTGGGGCTCCAGGGCAGGGTCCCGTACGAGGAGATGGACCCCGACGGCTTCGACCGCATCGTGGCCGGTGGCACCACCCTCGACATGCCGGCGGACTGGAAGCGGTACCGCGAGCGGCTCCAGGAGGCCTGCCCCGCGGACGCCGCCGGGATCGACACCTTCCTGGACGTCGTGGCGGGGCTCGGCACCGAGCGCCGCGACGCCATCGTCTCCGCCGCGGACCTGCCCATGGCCGAGCTGCAACGCCTCGCCCCGCAGTCGGTGGCCTGGGGCCGGCGGACGCTGACCGAGCTCTTCGACCACTGCGCGCTCTCCACCCGCGCCCGCACCCTGCTCGCCGCCCAGTCGCCCAATTACGGGATGTCGCCGGACGAGGCGACCGTCGCCACGCACGCCACCCTCATCGACCACTACGTCCGCGGCGCCTACTACCCGCAGGGCGGCGGGCAGATGCTCGCCTCGGGGCTGCTCGAAGTGATCCGCGCGCACGGCGGGGCCCTGCGGACCCGCGCCAGGGTGACGCGGATCGCGATCGAGGAGGGCCGGACCCGCGGCGTGGAGTTCGCGGACGGGACCGGTGCCACGGCTCCGGTCGTCGTATCGAACGCCGACTACCGCCGCACCATGCTCGAGCTGGTGGGCGAGGACCGGCTGCCCCGGCGCTTGGCCGCCAAGACCAGGGACGCCCGGATGGCACTGCCCTGGGCCACCGTCTACGTGGCCCTGGACAAGGACATCGAGCGCCACGCCAACGTCTGGTGGTACCGCGGCGAGGACATCGGCCGCTTCTACGAGGACCTCCGCTCCGGCGCCCCGTCCTCCACCACCGACTTCCTCTTCATGTCCTTCGCCTCCGGCAAGGACCACGTCGGCCGCCGCATCTGCCCGCCCGGCCACTCCAACTTCCAGCTGATGACGCTCTGCCCGCCCGGCCTCGAACGCTGGGGCGTCGCCGACGGCCCGGCGGACGGCGGGAGGTACCGCGACAACCCGGTGTACCGCAAGGAGAAGGCACGGCTGACCGAGTCCGTCCTGGACGCCGCGGAGGAGGTCCTCGGCCCGTTCCGCGGCCACATCACCCACGTGGAGACGGCGACCCCGCTCACCCAGGAGCGGTACACGCTCTCCACCGGCGGCACCCCTTTCGGCATGGCGCAGTGGGGCGCCACCGGCGCCCGCCCGGACACGGCCACCCTCATCCAGGGCCTGCACATCGCCGGGGCCAACACCCGCTACGGGAACGGCATCACCGGCTCGGCCGTCAGCGGCATCGCCTGCGCCGGCCAGATCCTGGGCCGGCGCCTCATGCACGAGGTGCACTCGGGATCGGTGCTCGGGGACCCCGCGCTGCTCCCGGACCGCGGCACGGAATGGGACCCCCTGACGGTCTCCCACGAGCTGTCGCCCCGCAGGCCGGCGTGAGGCTGAGCGCGGACGAACGCCGGGAGACCGTGCTCCGGGCGGCGATCGCCGAGTTCGCCACCGGCGGCTACCACGGCACCTCGACGGAGGCGATCGCCCGCCGGGTCGGAGTCTCACAGCCGTACCTGTTCCGGCTGTTCCCGACGAAGCGCGCCCTGTTCCAGGCCGCGGCGGTCCGTTCCTTCGAGCGGACCGCCGCGGTGTACGAGCTGGCCGCCGCGGACCTGCGGGGCACCGAGGCGCTGGACGCCATGGCCCGCGCCCGCGACCGCCTCCTCGCCGAGGGCCCCCTCCCCCTGATGCGGCTCCAGGCCGTCGCCGCGGCGGCGGCCCTGGACGACCGCCCCTTCGCCGCCGTCGTCCGCCGCTCCTGGTGCGACCTGCGGGACCTGGTCCACACCTGCTCCGGCGCCGCCCCGGCCGAGGTCACGGCCTTCTTCGCCCACGAAGCCCTGGCCACCACGAGAGCGGCCATGACCCCGCCGGCGGCCCGCTGACCCGCCCCCTCCGGCCCCTGCCCGGCCGGCCCGAGCGCCCGAGACCCTCGTCACGCCCGCGTCCGCATCCCGGACGCCCGCCGACCGCCCACCGGGCACGACGAAAGAGCCCCCGCTCCGGATTTCTCCGGAGCGGGGGCTCTTCGATCTGTGCGCGAGGGGGGATTTGAACCCCCACGTCCCGAAGGACACTGGCACCTGAAGCCAGCGCGTCTGCCGTTCCGCCACTCGCGCAAAGTGACTACCAGCGGTTCTTCCCTTGCGGGCCGTTCCCCTGGCGACATCGGAACATTAGCACGTCGGAGGGGCTGGATTCACATCGCTTTTCGTGCTCTCCCGACGCCCGCCGACGACCGCCCCTCCCGCACTCGGCCGCCGGTGCGGGACACTGTCCTCGGGGCGCCCCTACGATCGCTTGTGAGGACCAACACTCATGCGCACGTGACCGATGGGGAACCACCCGAATCCGCCACGCGTGGATACGATCAGTAAGCAGTACAGGGCGACAACGACGGAGGAGGTGCCCCATGGGAGTCCTGAAGCGGTTCGAGCAGCGACTCGAAGGTCTGGTGAACGGCACCTTCGCCAAGGTGTTCAAGTCCGAGGTCCAGCCGGTGGAGATCGCGGGCGCCCTCCAGCGCGAGTGCGACAACAACGCCACCATCTGGAACCGCGAGCGGACCGTTGTCCCCAACGACTTCATCGTGGAGCTGAGCACGGGCGACTACGAGCGTCTGAGCCCGTACTCGGGCCAGCTCGGCGACGAGCTCGCGGGCCTCGTCCGCGACTACGCCAAGCAGCAGCGCTACAGCTTCATGGGCCCCATCAAGGTCCAGCTGGAGAAGGCGGACGACCTGGACACCGGGCTCTACCGGGTCCGCAGCCGCACGCTCGCCTCCAGCACCTCCCAGTCCCCCGGCCAGCCCGGTCCGGGCCAGGGGCAGGGCCACCAGGCCCCCCCGGCCCAGCCCGGCGGCTACGGGTACCCCCCGGCCTCCCCGCCGCCCATGCCCGCGGGTCCGCCCCCGGGCGGACCCGGCGCGCGCAGGCCGGCCCCGGCCGGTCCCGGCGGACCGGCTCCCGTACCCACCGGAGGCGCCGTCCGGCGCCACTGGATCGAGATCAACGGCACCCGCCACCAGATCTCGCGCCCTACGCTCGTACTCGGCCGAAGCACCGAGGCCGACGTGCGGATCGACGACCCCGGCGTATCGCGCCGGCACTGTGAGATCCGGACCGGAACGCCCTCGACGATCCAGGATCTCGGGTCCACCAACGGCATCGTGGTGGACGGGCAGCACACCACCCGCGCTACGCTCCGCGACGGTTCACGGATCGTCGTGGGCAGCACCACCATCATTTACCGGCAAGCCGAAGGGTGAAGCGGGGGCAATGTCAGAGCTGACCCTGACGGTCATGCGGTTGGGTTTCCTGGCCGTTCTGTGGCTGTTCGTCATCGTGGCCGTCCAGGTCATTCGCAGTGATCTCTTCGGTACGAGAGTCACGCAGCGCGGTTCCCGCCGCGGCGGGGGCGCTTCCGGCGCCCCGGCCCAGCAGGGCCGCCAGGCCGCGGCTCCACCGCAGCAGCGCCAGCGCCGCGGTGCGCCGACCAAACTCGTCGTCTCCGAGGGCACCCTCACGGGCACCACGGTGGCCCTCGCCGGCCAGACGATCACCTTGGGCCGGGCCCACGACTCGACGATCGTGCTGGACGACGACTACGCCTCCAGCCGGCATGCCAGGATCTACCCCGACCGTGACGGCCAGTGGATCGTCGAGGATCTCGGGTCCACCAACGGCACGTATCTCGACCGGACCCGGCTGACCACCCCGACGCCCATTCCGCCGGGCGCCCCGATCCGCATCGGCAAGACCGTCATCGAGCTGCGGAAGTAGTACGAGAATGAGCGAGCGGAGCGAGCGAGCCGCAGCGGTCCGTCCCACCGGGGACACGGACCCGAGCGCGCTCCAGGCCGGAGGGTGGGCAGTGTGGCTCGAGACCGGTTGTATTCCGAGGCAGCATCGTCGTCGACAGGGCAGGTGCGCATGAGTCTGTCCCTGCGGTTCGCCGCCGGATCGCACAAGGGCATGATCCGGGAGGGCAACGAGGACTCCGGCTACGCCGGCCCCCGTCTCCTCGCGATCGCCGACGGCATGGGCGGCCAGGCCGCCGGTGAAGTCGCGAGCTCCGAGGTGATCTCCGCCCTCGTGCAGCTCGACGACGACGTCCCGGGCTCCGACATGCTCACCGCGCTCAGCACCGCGGTGCAGCGCGCCAACGACCAGCTGCGCGTCATGGTCGAGGAGGACCCCCAGCTGGAGGGCATGGGCACCACGCTCACCGCCCTGCTGTGGACGGGCCAGCGCCTCGGCCTGGTCCACGTCGGCGACTCCCGCGCCTACCTGCTCCGCGACGGCGTCCTCACGCAGATCACCCAGGACCACACCTGGGTTCAGCGCCTCGTCGACGAGGGCCGGATCACCGAAGAGGAAGCCACCACCCACCCGCAGCGCTCCCTGCTGATGAGAGCCCTGGGCAGCGGCGACATCGTCGAGCCCGACCTCTCCATCCGCGAGGTCCGGGTCGGCGACCGCTACCTGATCTGCTCCGACGGACTCTCCGGCGTGGTCTCCCACCAGACCCTGGAAGAGACCCTCGCCGACTACCACGGCCCCCGTGAGACCGTGGCCTCGCTCATCCAGCTCGCGCTGCGCGGCGGCGGCCCCGACAACATCACCTGCATCGTGGCCGACGTCCTCGACACCGACAGCAACGACACCCTGGCCGCGCAGGTCAACGACACCCCGGTCGTCGTCGGCGCGGTCGCCGAGAACCAGCACCACCAGCTCTTCGACGGCGGCAACGCCATGCAGACCCCGGCCGGCCGCGCCTCCGGGCTCGGCCGCCAGAGCCCCCCGCCCGCCGGCTCCTTCGGGCCTCCCGGCAGCGGTGAGGGCCCGGGTTACGGCGGTTACGGCGCCCAGGGACAGGGCGGCGGAGCCGACGCGTACGGCAGCTTCGGCGACACCGACCCGTACGACGGCGACTCCGGGTACGAGGACACGTACGACCACCCGCGCAGGCGCCGCGGCAAGGGCCGCAAGTGGACCACGCGCACGCTCACGCTGCTCGTGGTCCTCGGTGTCATCGGCGGCGGACTGTACGCGGGCTACCGCTGGACCCAGACTCAGTTCTACGTCGGGGCCAAGGACGAGCACGTGGCGCTCTTCCGCGGGATCAGCCAGAAGCTGGGCCCGCTGGAGCTCTCCAAGGTGGAGACCGACCGCCCCGACATCGAACTGAAGTACCTGCCGCCCTTCAAGCGCAAGCAGGTCGCTGACACCATCAGCGAGAGCAGTCTCGACGCCGCCCGCACGAAGATCGACGAACTCGGTACCCAGGCCTCCGCGTGCAAGAAGGACGAGGAACGACGCGCGGCCGAGGCACAGGGCAACCAAACACCCGGCCCCGTCCTGACTGCCGCCGAGCAGCAGGTCGTCAGCCAGTGCGATAAGCAGTAGACATACGCGGGCACAGGGGGCCCGTCACACCATGAGCGTTGTCACCAACACGACCACCATCGGCGCCATCGAGGCGCCGAGCCGGCGGAACACCGAGCTCCTGCTGCTCGCCTTCGCCGTGGTCATCACGATGTTCGCCTACGCCATCACCGGCCTGACGATCGACGACGAACTGCCCCCGGGCATGTTCACCTACGGGCTCGGCCTCGGCGTCCTGGCGGGCATCGCCCACTTCGTCGTCCGGCGCTACGCCAAGTACGCCGACCCGCTGCTGCTGCCGATCGCCACGCTCCTCAACGGGCTCGGCCTCGTCCTGATCTGGCGCCTCGACCAGTCCGAGCGCCTGCAGAGCCTGGCGAAGCGGCAGTTCGGCGCCTTCACCGAGTCCGCGCCCCGGCAGATGCTGTACACGGCCCTCGGCATCGCCCTGTTCGCCGTCGTGCTGCTCTTCCTCAAGGACCACCGCATCCTCCAGCGGTTCACCTACATCTCGATGGCCGCCGCCCTGGTGCTGCTCCTGCTGCCGCTGGTCCCCGGCCTCGGCGCGGACGTCTACGGCGCCAAGATCTGGATCAGCGTCGCCGGTTTCTCCATCCAGCCCGGAGAGTTCGCGAAGATCATCCTCGCGGTGTTCTTCGCCGGCTACCTCATGGTCAAGCGCGACGCCCTGGCCCTGGCCTCCCGCCGGTTCATGGGCCTCTACCTGCCGCGCGGCCGCGACCTCGGGCCGATCCTGGCGATCTGGGCGGTGAGCCTGCTCATCCTGATCTTCGAGAACGACCTCGGCTCCTCGCTGCTGTTCTTCGGCATGTTCGTGATCATGCTGTACGTGGCCACCGAGCGGACCAGCTGGATCGTCATCGGCCTGCTGATGTCGGTCGGCGGCGCCGTCGTGGTCGCCGGCTTCTCCAGCCACGTCGGAGCCCGCGTCAGCGCCTGGTCGGACCCCTTCGGCTGCTGGGCCAAGGGCGGCCTCCAGGCCGGACCCTGCGAGCAGATCGCCCAGTCGATCATGAGCTTCGGCTCCGGCGGGGTCCTCGGCACCGGCTGGGGACAGGGCCACTCCGACCTCATCCTGTTCGCCGCCAACTCCGACTTCATCTTCGCCACCGTCGGCGAGGAGCTCGGGCTCACCGGCGTCATGGCCTTCCTGCTGCTCTACGGACTGATCATCGAGCGAGGCGTGCGCACCGCCCTCGCCGCCCGCGACCCCTTCGGCAAGCTCTTCGCGATCGGCCTCTCGGGCGCCTTCGCGCTCCAGGTGTTCGTGGTCGCCGGCGGAGTCATGGGCCTCATCCCCCTGACCGGCATGACCATGCCCTTCCTCGCGGCCGGCGGCTCGTCCGTGCTCGCGAACTGGATCCTCATCGCCGTCCTCATCCGGATCAGCGACACCGCACGCCGCCCTGCCCCGGCCCCGGCACCGTCCCCCGACTCCGAGATGACCCAGGTGGTCCGCCCGTCATGAACAAGCCCCTGCGCCGCATCTCGATCTTCTGCGGGCTGCTCGTCCTGGCACTGCTCGTGCGGACCAACTGGCTCCAGTACGTCAAGGCCGAGGACCTGAGCACCCGCAAGGAGAACCGCCGGGTCCAGATCGCCCAGTACGCCACCGAGCGCGGCAACATCATCGTCGAGGGCAAGCCGATCACCGGGTCCGTCGTCACCGACGGCAGCGACTACAAGTACAAGCGGACCTACCTCAACGGCCCCCTCTGGGCCCCGGTGACCGGCTACGCCTCGCAGGCCTTCGGTTCCACCCAGCTCGAATCCCTCGAGGACGGCATCCTCACCGGCAACGACGACCGGCTCTTCTTCGACCGCACCATCGGCATGTTCACCGGCGAGAAGAAGCAGGGCGGCAACGTCGTCACGACGCTGAACTCCGCCGCGCAGGAAGCCGCCTTCAAGCAGCTCGGCGACAAGAAGGGCGCCGTCGCCGCGATCGACCCGCGGACCGGCGCGATCCTCGCCCTGGTCAGCACCCCCTCGTACGACCCGTCCAGCTTCGCCGGCCTGTCGCAGTCCGTGGACGGGAAGGCCTGGAACGAGCTGAAGGACAGCGAGGACAAGAAGCTCGTCAACCGCGCCCTGCGCGAGACCTACCCGCCCGGCTCCACCTTCAAGGTGGTCACCGCCGCCGCGGCCCTGGAGCACGGCGTCGTCACGGACATCAACGCGCCGACCGACACCGAGGACCCGTACATCCTCCCGGGCACCAAGACCGAGATGGTCAACCACGCCCCGAACTGCGGCAAGGCCACGCTCAACTACGCCATGCAGGTCTCCTGCAACTCCGTCTTCGCCAACATGGGCAACAAGGTGGGGCGGGACAACATGGTGAAGACCGCCGAGAAGTTCGGCTTCAACAACGGCAAGATCGACACCCCGGTCCGCGCCTACCCCAGCGTCTACGACAAGACGATGGGCAAGGACGGCAACGCGCTCAGCTCGATCGGCCAGTTCAACACCGCGTCCACCCCGCTGCAGATGGCCATGGTCACCGCCGCCATCGCCAACAACGGCAAGCTGATGAAGCCGTACATGGTCAGCCAGCTGGAATCGCCCGGCCTCGACATCGTCGAGAAGCACGAGCCGGAGGAAATGAGCCGGCCCCTCTCCCCCGAGAACGCGGAGAAGGTCCGGGCCATGATGGTCAACGTCGTCGACAACGGCACCGGCCGCAGCGCCAAGATCAACGGCGCGGTCGTCGGCGGCAAGACCGGTACCGCCCAGCACGGCGAGGGCAACAAGAAGCGCCCGTACGCCTGGTTCATCTCCTACGCCCAGAACCCCGACGGCAGCTCGCCCGTCGCCGTCGCCGTGGTCATCGAGGACAGCGGCGCGGACCGCGAGGACATCTCCGGCGCCAGCCTCGCGGCCCCCGTGGCCAAGGCCGTCATGCAGGCCGTGCTCAAGAGCAACAAGCAGTGACGGGTGGGGCGGAGCGCCACGCGCGCGCCGCACGGGGCGCCACAACTGTGATCCGGGACACCGTTCCCGCCCGGATCCGAGCGTAGGGTACCGGTCCGGTATCAGCCTGTGGTCACGAACCGATCACCGGCGATCGGCCGGTAGCCTTTGCGCGAACAGCACACCGCCGGACCACACACGGGTGCGGTCGGGACTGACGGAGAGGGCCGCAACGTTATGGAAGAGCCGCGTCGCCTCGGCGGCCGGTACGAGCTGAGCCACGTGCTCGGCCGCGGTGGCATGGCCGAGGTCTACCTCGCCCACGACACCCGGCTCGGCCGTACCGTCGCCGTCAAGACCCTGCGCGCCGACCTCGCTCGTGACCCGTCCTTCCAGGCCAGGTTCCGCCGCGAGGCCCAGTCGGCCGCATCGCTCAACCACCCGGCGATCGTGGCCGTGTACGACACCGGCGAGGACTACGTCGACAACATCTCCATCCCGTACATCGTGATGGAGTACGTCGACGGCTCGACCCTGCGCGAGCTCCTGCACTCCGGCCGCAAGCTGCTGCCTGAGCGCACCCTGGAGATGTGCATCGGCATCCTCCAGGCGCTGGAGTACTCGCACCGCGCCGGCATCGTGCACCGCGACATCAAGCCCGCCAACGTCATGCTGACCCGCTCCGGCCAGGTCAAGGTCATGGACTTCGGCATCGCCCGCGCCATGGGCGACTCCGGCATGACCATGACGCAGACCGCTGCCGTCATCGGCACCGCCCAGTACCTCTCCCCGGAGCAGGCCAGGGGCGAGCAGGTCGACGCGCGCTCCGACCTCTACTCGGCCGGCTGCCTGCTGTACGAGCTCCTCGCGGTCCGGCCGCCGTTCATCGGCGACTCCCCGGTCGCGGTCGCCTACCAGCACGTACGGGAAGAGCCCCAGCCCCCGTCGAACTTCGACTCCGAGATCACGCCCGAGATGGACGCGATCGTGTTGAAGGCGCTGGTCAAGGACGCCGACTACCGCTACCAGTCCGCCGACGAGATGCGCGCCGACATCGAGGCCTGCCTCGACGGCCAGCCCGTAGCCGCCACCGCCTCCATGGGCGCCGCCGGCTACGGCTACCCCGACCAGGGCCACGGCTACGGACACCAGGGCTACGACCAGCCCACCACCGCCCTGCGCACCGCCGACCCGAACCAGACCTCCATGCTCCCGCCGATGCCCCCGGGCGACGGCGGCTACGGACACGGGCACGGGGACCAGGGCGGCTACGACCAGGGCGGCCGCGGCCGGCGTCCGCAGAAGAAGAGCAAGGCCTCCACGATCCTGCTGGTCACCGCCGGCATCCTCGTCCTGGTCGGCGCGATCCTCATCGGACGCACCCTCTTCGAGACCAAGGCCGACAACCGGCCCACGGTGCCCAAGCTCATCGGCGAAACCCTCGAAGCGGCCAAGGCGAACGGCACCAACGTCGGCATCGTCGTCGAAAAGGTCGGGGACATGCCCTGCGACGCCGCCCCCAAGGGCAGCGTCTGCGAGCAGGACCCCGCCGAGGGCACCAAGGTCGCCAAGAACTTCGTCGTCAAGGTGAAGGTCTCCACGGGCGCGGCCAAGGTCCTCGTGCCGAACGTCGTCAACCTGGCGATCGCCGACGCGGAGAAGGCGCTCCAGGAAAAGGGCTTCCAGATCGAGAAGAAGCTGGTCGAGCACCCGCGGCCCGCCGGCACCGTCATCGATCAGACGCCGAAGAGCGGCGAGGCCGAGCGGGGCTCGACGGTCACCCTCCAGGTCGCCAAGGAGATCTCCAAGGTCACCGTCCCCGACCTGACCGGCAAGACCCGGGAGGCGGCGATCAAGCTCCTCACCGACGCCAAGCTGAAGCTCGGCAGCCAGACGGAGGTGGACGCGCCCCCCGGCACGGCCCCCAAGACGGTCGTCAGCCAGGACCCCGGCCCGAGCAGCGAGGTCGAGGTCGGCACGACGGTCAACATCTCCATCGCCAAGGAGGTCCAGCAGCTCCAGGTCCCGAACCTGGTCGGCCGGACCATCAACCAGGCCAGGGCCGAGCTCGCCTCCAAGGGCCTGATCTTCGGATCCGTCCTGTCGGGCTCCTCGGACGGCAAGGCGCGGATCCTGAGCACGGACCCGCCGGTCGGCAGCCCGGTGGACCCCAACGCGGTGATCAACGTGAACACGGTCCCCGACAACCAGCAGAACGGCGGCAACGACGGCGGCAACGACGGCGGCGGCTTCTTCGGAGGCCTCGGCAACTAGCCCCGCAACCCCGAGCACGCCCGGCTCCGGCCCCTCTCCACGAGAGGGGCCGGACCCGTTTCGTACGTGTCTTCATATGTACGGAATTCGTTAGCCCGGACGGGGGTGGGCAGCAGGGCCCGCCCGGGAGGGACGGGTCATGATCAACGAGTCGGTGCTGCTGGAGTCCAGGACTCTGCGCACGAGCGTCCTGGAGCGGACGGAAGTGTTGGACAAGGTGAAGACGCTGTCACTGCTGCCGAACGGGCTGCATGTCACGACGGCGATGGTGGCGGCCTATTTCGAGGTCGGTATTAAGACCCTCGAATCTGTGGTGATCGATCACCGAGACGAACTCACGGTCAACGGTTATCAGGTTTTGACAGGTCCAGAACTGACCTCCTTTAAGGAGGTCAGTGGGCTCAACACCCGCGCCGCGGCCATCGCCCTGTGGTCCCGACGGGCGGTGCTGAATGCGGGCATGCTGCTCCGAGACAGCAAAGTCGCACGTCAGGTGCGTACGTACCTCCTCGACGCCGAGACCGAGGTCCGCACACGCCCTGTGGACAACTTTATCCACAGCCCCAGTTGGGACGGGCTCGACGAACGGATCGACAACCGCATCACCGACGTGCTCGGCAAGACCGTCGTACCGATGCTGAACGTCCTGATCGAGACGTCCGGCGAGCAGCGCCGCGAGCTGATCTCCCTCCGGGAGGACGTCCAGCAGATCCAGATGAGGCTCGTCGAGCACGACCTCCAGATCAGCCGGCTCCAGCGCGGCCAGGACGTGAGGGCCCCTCACCGGGGTCATCGGGACCATCGACGCGATGAACTGGAAGGAGTTCGAGCTGCACGTCGCAGAGCTGCTGCGGAGGGACGGGTGCACCGACGTCGAGGTGTACGGCGGGCACGGCGGCGACCGCGGGGTCGACATCACCGCCCGCACCGCCGACGGGCGGACCGTCGCCGTCCAGTGCAAGAACTTCGCGCCCTTCCGGCACGTGCTCAGCGGTGAGATGCAGAAGTTCCTGGGTGCCGCCAAAGTGCTCCGGCGGGCCGATGTGGCGCTCTACGTGGCCACCTGCGCCTTCACGCGGGAGTCCCTGGCCATCGCCGCTCAGGGGGGCGTCACGGCCGTCCACAGGGGGCTTCTGGAGGCCTGGAGCGCCGGGGTGCGGCTTCAGGTGCTGGGGTGATTTTGAAAGAGACAGGTTGTCGCTTTCAAACGAGGGTTGTCCACAGCAACCGCTGTCAGCGCAGCTCCGCCGGCAGGCTCCGCTTCGCGTCGACGTGTTCCGCGCGGACCAGTTCGCCCCACACGATGTAGCGGTACTTCGAGGTGTACACGGGGGTGCAGGTCGTCAAGGTGATGTAGCGGCCCGGAGCCGTGCGGCCCGACTCCTTGGGGACCGGGCTGATCGCGTCCACGTTGTACTTCGAGGTCTGCCTCAGCTCGGCGAAGACCTTGTACACGTACCAGGTGTCGCGGGTCTCGAAGACGATCGCGTCGCCGTTCTTCAGCTTGTCGATGTTGTGGAACTTGGCCCCGTGCCCGTCGCGGTGCGCCGCCAGCGCGAAGTTGCCGCCCGCCGGGTCCCCCGGGAGCGCCGACTTCACCGGCTCCGTGTAGTAGCCCGCGACCCCGTCGTTCAGGACCTCCGCGGCGGTGCCCCTTTTGACCAGCACCTCGCCGTTCTTCATCGCCGGCACGTGCAGGAAGCCGATCCCGCCCCGGGTGTCCAGCGCTCCCGGCGCCGCGGACGCCGCCTGCGCGGGCGCCCGGTCCCACTGCCGGCGCACCGCGTCCCCGCCCGCCGAGGCGTCCCGGTCCGCCAGGACGTTCGTCCACCACAGGGAGTACGCCACGAACAGCCCGAGCACCAGGCCCACCGTGATCAGGAGCTCGCCCAGCAGGCTCAGGAACCCCGCGAGGGCGCTGCGGCGCGGGGGCGGTGCGACACGTGACACTGCGGATCCTCTACGGGCTGTTCAGCTCGGGCGGAGCACCCTGGCTGCGGGGGCGTTCACCGGTCATCCTGCCCCATACGATCATCCGGTAGGTGCTGGTGAACTCCGGGGTGCAGGTGGTCAGCGTGATGTACCGGCCCGGCGAAGTGAAGCCCGATCCGACGGGCACCGGCTTGATGACCGACACGTTCGACGGCGGGGTCTGCGCGAGCTGCGAGGTCATCTCGTACGTGTAGTACGCGTCCCGGGTCTCCACCACGATCTTGTCCCCCGGCACCAGCCGGTTGATGTAGCGGAACGGTTCGCCGTGCGTGTTCCGGTGGCCCGCCAGGGCGAAGTTGCCCAGGGGATCGGCCGGCATCCCGGTCGCGAGCGGGCCGTCGGCGTAGTGGCCGACCATGCCCTTGTCGAGGACCTTGGCCTTGTTCGTGCCCTCCGCGACCGGCACCTTCACGTCCAGCTTCGGGATGTACAGGATCGCGAAGCCCTGGCCCGGCTCGAACGCCGCCACCGGCGGGGCGGCCGCCCCGGCCGGATCGCGGTCCCAGTTCTTGAGGAGCGAGCCGGCCGCGCTGTCGGCCGTCCGGCCCGCCAGGTAGTTCGTGTACCAGAGCTGGTAGCCGACGAAGAGGAGCATCACCACGCCCAGCGTGATGAACAGCTCCCCCGCGAGCCTGCTGACGACCACGACCGGCCCGCCCGAGGCCGGCCGCCTGCGCCGCCGGCCCCGGCCCTGTCCCCTGCTCTGTCCCCTGCTCTGGCCGCGGCCCCGGCGGCGCGTACGCGCGCGTTTCTCGGCCTCCTGCGCCGCCCTGCGTCGCGCTGCCCGGCCCTCGGTGGGCGCGGACGGCGCGAGCGCCGTCACGCGACGGCCTTGCCCACCACCGGGGCGAGCCCCACCGAGCGCTCCACCGCGCCCGCGTCTCCGCAGCGCACCAGCCAGTTCGCGAGCATCCGGTGGCCCCACTCGGTCAGCACGGACTCGGGGTGGAACTGCACGCCCTCCACGTCGTGCTCGCGGTGGCGCAGGCCCATGATGATCCCGTCCTCGGTCCGCGCCGTGACTTCGAGGGTGTCCGGGAGGGTCGGCGGCTCGGCCGCGAGGGAGTGGTAACGGGTCGCGGTGAACGGCGAGGGCAGTCCCTCGAAGACGCCGAGGCCCTCGTGGACCACCGGGGAGGTCTTGCCGTGCAGCAGTTCCGGAGCCCGGCCGACCACGCCCCCGTAGGCGACGGCCATCGACTGCATGCCGAGGCAGACGCCGAAGACCGGTACGCCCGTGTCCGCGCAGTGGCGGACCATGTCCACGCAGACGCCGGCCTCTTCCGGCGTGCCCGGGCCCGGGGACAGGAGGACGCCGTCGAAGCCGTCCTGGGCGTGGGCGAGCTCGACCTCGTCGTTGCGCAGCACCTCGCACTCGGCACCGAGCTGATAGAGGTACTGGACCAGGTTGAAGACAAAGCTGTCGTAATTGTCGACAACCAGAATGCGCGCGCTCACGGAGTCGCTCCCGATCCCTCGTCCACCGTCACATCGTTGAACGGAAGCAGCGGCTCGGCCCACGGGAAGACGTACTGGAACAGCACGAACACCACCGCGAGCACCAGCACGAGGGAGATCATCACGCGTACCCACGCGTTGCCCGGCAAATGCCGCCAGATCCAGCCGTACATGCCGCCTGTGTCCTTTTCGTCCACGATCGTTCAACGCACCGCGGGGGCGGTACGTCCACAGCCTAAAGCCACCCGCCCGGCGCGGAGGGTCACCTTGCCAAACCCTCCGGTGAGCCCTGGGCGAGGGTCCGCGTACCGGTCAGTTCGGCCCAGACCACGAGCCGGTGGCTGTGGCCCCATTCCGGGTCGCAGGTGGTCAGCGTCAGGTACTTGCCGGGCCCGGTGAAGGGTGAGCGGGCCGGTACCGGATCGACGACGCCGACCTCCGTGGGGAGGGTGCGCAGCACGTCGCCGCGGACGGTGTACGTGTACCAGCCGGCGGCGTCCTTGAGGATGACGAGGTCGCCGGGGCGCAGCTTGGGGATGTCCTTGAAGGGGTCCCCGTACGTGCGCCGGTGGCCGGCCACCGCGAAGTTCCCGGTGCCGCCGAGCCGGGCCGTCCCGGCGTAGTGGCCCAGGCCCTTCTTCAGCAGCTCCGTGCCCGTGCCCTCCAGGACCGGCTTGTTCCAGTCGGGCCCGAAGCGCGGGACGTACATCTCGGCGAAGGCCCGGCCCGGCGGGTACGCGGCGGTCTCGGGCCCGGCCGGGGCCGCCGAGGGCGCGGGCCGCGGGGCGGCCGCGGGCGCCGCGGCCCAGCGGTCGCGCATGCGGGCCATCTCCCCGTCCATGGCCTGGTCGGCCTTGACCCCGGTCCAGAGCAGGACGTAGGCCACGAAGAGCACGATGAGCGAGCCCGCGGTCAGGCACACCTCGCTGAACGTCCGTACCAGCAGGCGCGGCACGTCGACCTCACGGTCACGGGGTGGCGGACTCCAGCGGCTTCGCATAGTGGAGGTCCACTGTGCCGGAGTAGCCCGGAAGTGTCAGCGCCTTGTGCTCGTCCACTTTCCAGCCGAGCCCGTACGCGTTCACGTACAGCTGGTAGTTCTGCAGCGCCGGGGAGGCCGCGAGGGCCTTCTTCAGCGCGCCGGGGTCGCCGACGGCCGAAACCTTGTACGGGGGCGAGTACACCCGGCCCTGGAGGATCAGGGTGTTGCCCACGCAGCGCACGGCGCTGGTGGAGATCAGCCGCTGGTCCATGACCTGGATGCCCTGGGCGCCGCCCTGCCACAGGGCGTTGACCACGGCCTGGAGGTCCTGCTGGTGGATCACCAGGTCGTTGGGCTGCGGCTCGGGCACGTTGGGGATGCGCGCCGTGGCGTTCGGGGGCGCGTCGTTCAGGGTGACCGTCACGGCCTTGCCGGTGATCGCCTCGGTGCCGGAGGCCGCGCGCAGCGCGGCCAGCTTGGCGTCCTCGGCCTCGGTGCTGCCGTTGTCGCGGTCGGCGAGCGCGTCGACCTGGCCGCGCGCGGTGGCGGTGCTCTTCTCCAGCTCCAGATTGCTCTGGCTGCGCTCCTGGATCAGGTCGGACAGCTTGAGGAGCGAGGCGTCCGTCCGGATGTTCGTACCCTTGGAGGTGTTGAAGCTGGTGACGAAGATCAAGCCGGCGAGAGCGAAAACGGCGGCCGTGAGCAGCCGGACCGGTCTGGCACGGCGACGGGGACCCGCGGAGGAGTCGTCGGAATTGCTCAACGTACCCTTCTCCTTCAACGCCACAGGTCCACTACGCTAACGGACGCCCGGGGCAGGCCAGGTCCCCCGCCCATCGACAGGAGAGCCCCTCGTGCCGAAGTCACGTATCCGCAAGAAGGACGACTACACGCCGCCCCCCGCGCGGACGCCGCAGTCGATCAAGCTGACGAACCGCAACTGGGTCGCCCCGGTCATGCTGGCGTTCTTCTTGGTCGGCCTGGCGTGGATCGTCGTTTTCTATCTGTCCGAGACCCAGCTTCCGATCGAAGCCCTCGGAAATTGGAACATTGTGGTCGGATTCGGCTTCATTGCGGCAGGATTCGGCGTCTCCACGCAGTGGAAGTAGTCCACCTCCGCAAGCTCTCCCCATGAGTTATCCACAGCGTCATCCACACCTGAGGAAAAGACAGAAGATCTGTGGATAACTCTGTGGAGAGTTGACGCCGGTGTGATCAGGTGAGTACGGAAAGCTCGGCCGTCCGGATCGCGATCAGGGCTGTGGCCAGCAGAAACACCGCCACACAGGTGCCCCACTGGACGAATTTGCGATTCTGTGTGCCCATGTCCTTCGTGGGCCACAGGAAGCCCAGCGCGACCAGCGCACCGGTGAACAATCCACCGATATGGGCCTGCCAGGACACGTTCAGCCCCGGCATGAAGGTCAGCACCAGCATGAGCACCGCCATGGTGATCAGCGGGCGCATTTCGTACCGCATCCGGCGGAACAGCACCACCGTGGCGCCGAGCAGGCCGAAGACGGCGCCGGAGGCACCGAGGGTCGCGACGTTCGGCGCGGTCAGCAGGTAGACCACGGCGCTGCCGCCCAGCGCGGACAGCAGGTACACCGTGAGGTAGCGGACCCGGCCGAGGGCCTGCTCCAGCGGTCCGCCGATGAACCACAGGGCGAGCATGTTGCTGAAGACGTGCCACATCTCGACGTGCAGGAAGGCCGAGGTCCACAGCCGGTAGTACTCGCCGGTGGAGACCCCTTCGAGCGGCCCGCCCACCTGCTCCCGGTACCGGCCCAGCAACTCCAGCTGGATCGCCAGCCCGGGGAAGACGAAGGTCGCGAAGAACACCGCCACGCTGATCCCGATCAGGATCTTGGTGACCAGGTACGGATCCGCGGCCACCACCCCGCCCGCGACCGTCCGCGGAGCGTTGGCGGCGGGCCCGTGCCCCGTTCCCGAGCCTCCACGGACGCACTCGGGGCACTGGAAGCCGACCGAGGCACTGATCATGCACTCGGGGCAGATCGGCCGCTCACAGCGCGTACAGCTGATCCCGGTCTCGCGGTCCGGGTGCCGGTAGCAGCCCGGAAGACGGTCGGTGTCCATCAGTCCCCTCGGTCGGCGGAAAACGCAGCGGTGAGGCGGCGCATCCACCCGCGCCCGTCCGGTACGTATCGAGGACGGACGGGCGGGGCCGAAAGGTTCCCCTGCGGTCAGCGCTTCTCGATGACGACCGACTGGATGATCACGTCGTCGAGGGGGCGCTCGGTGCGCGGGTTGGTGGGAGCTGCGGCGATGGCGTCGACGATCTTCTGGCTGGCCCTGTCACCGATCTCGCCGAAAATGGTGTGCTTGCGCGTCAGCCAGGCGGTGGGGGCGACGGTGATGAAGAACTGCGAGCCGTTGGTGCCCGGGCCGGCGTTGGCCATCGCGAGCAGGTAGGGCTTGGTGAAGGCCAGGTCGGGGTGGAACTCGTCGGCGAACTGGTAGCCGGGGCCGCCGGTGCCGTTGCCCAGCGGGTCGCCGCCCTGGATCATGAACCCGCTGATGACGCGGTGGAAGAGGGTGCCGTCGTAGAGCGGGTCCGTGGTCTTCTGGCCGTCCGTGGGACGCGTCCACTCGCGCTCACCGGTGGCGAGTTCGACGAAGTTCCGCACGGTCTTCGGGGCGAAGTTCGGCAGAAGCTCGATCTCGATGTCGCCGTGGTTGGTCTTCAGGGTGGCGTAGAGCTTCTCGACCACGGATCTGCCTTCCCTCGTCATCACTGTCGGTCTCAGATCCTCCCACGGAGAGCTGCACCGGGCGGAAATCGTCCACTCGTATGCCCTGTCGCGCATGCCGGTCGACGGTATGGGAGGCATGATCCGACAAAGGGTGGAAAGGTGAACTGTGTCCGCCACCGAGGAGGAGGATCCCGTGACAGGCAAGGAAAGCGTGCGCCTGGCAGCTTCAAGTGCCAGGGATACGGCGCGGCACGCAGCGGAAGTGGTGGCGCCGTACGCGGAATCCGCCAAGCACGCTGCGGTGCATTACGCCCACGAAGCAAATGAACGGCTGGCGCCGAAGGTGTCCTACGCGGCCGGCGAGGCCGCCAAGCAGGCCCGCTCGACGTACTGCTGCCACGTACAGCCCCGGATCAAGTCGGCGCGCTCCCACGTGCCGCCGAACGTCGACCGGGCGGCGTCCAATGCCGTGAAGCAGACCCGCCTGGCGGCCCGCTCCGCCGTGGACTACACGCAGCCGCGGCTGGAGAGCGCCCTCGCGGCGGCCCAGCCGGTGGCCGAGGAGGCCGCGTCCCGGTCGACGGCGGCGCTGGCGGCGCTGCGCGGCCAGGTGTCGGCCAAGGAAGTCCAGAAGCTCGTGCGCAAGCACGAGCGGCGGGCGCGCTGCGGCCGGTGGTTCAAGGGCGCGGCAGTGGTCGGCGTCCTGGCGGGCGGGGCCTACGCCGCGTGGCGGTGGTGGGACCAGCAGTCGAACCCGGACTGGCTCGTCGAGCCGCCGGCCGCCACCGAGCTCGCGGCTCGGGGGGAGGCCCCGGCCTCCCTCGACGAGGAGCTGGCGGCGAAGGAGGCCCAGGCCGGGGCCTCGGACTTCGTGTCCGGCCTGGAAGCGCAGGCCGAGGCCGCGCAGGAGCGGATCGACGCGGAGGACGCGAAGCGCAAGCACCGCTGAGGAACGCGTGAAGGAATGAAGGCGGAGCAACGAGAGCGGGGCCCGGATCCTTTCCAGGATCCGGGCCCCGCTCTCGTGGTGTTCGTTCCTCGCTCCCCGCGCTAGCCGGGGAGGTTGAGCTTCATTCCCGGGTGGATCATGTCGGGGTTCGAGCCGATGACGCCCTTGTTCATCGCGTAGAGCTCGCGCCAGCGGCCCTCGTTGCCGAGTTCGCGGCGGGCGATCGCGGAGAGCGAGTCGCCCGGGCGGACGGTGTACGTGCGCTGCGCCTTGGGCGCGGGCTTCGGCATCGGGGCCGCGGGGACCGCCTTGTGCGCGGCGGACGCCGGCGTGGGCGTGTGCGGGGCGGGCTTCGCGGCGGGCATGGCCGGTGCGGCCTTGGGGGGCATCGGTGCGGCCTTGGGCGGCATCGGCGCGGCCTTCGGCGGCGCCGCCGCCGCCATGCGCTCGGCGGCCGCCTTGGTCGCCGCCGCCGAGTCGGTGTACTTGATCCCGGTGTCGGCGGGCATCGCGGACGGCGCCGCCGGGGCGGCCGCGGCCTGCTGTTGTACCTGCTCAGCCGCCTTTTCGGCGGCCTTCTCGGCTTGTTCCTTCTTCTTGTCGGACCTCATGAAGTCGAACAGTCCCATGTGCGTACGCCTCCGGCATGGTGGTGCCCCCCTGGGCTGATTGCCTTCCTCCACTGTCTGCCAGAAGGCGCGGGACGGCCCTGTGACGGGGCCATCCGGGGAACGGCCCCGGCTCTACTGGCGCGCCCGGCGGGCCGGCCTCGGGCTCTCCGACGGGGTCTCCAGATCGCCCTTGACCAGCAGGTTCAGCACCCGCACCACGGCCTCGCGGTCCGCCTCCGCGAGGGAGCCGAGCGCCTCGGCGTGCACCCGGTCGACGATGCGGCTGCTCTCCTTCGCCAGGGCCGCGCCCTTCTCCGTGACCACGATGACGCGGGCCCGGCGGTCCGTGCCGGACTGGCGCCGCTCGGCCAGCCCGGCCTTCTCCAGGGCGTCGACGGTGACGACCATCGTCGTCTTGTCCATGCCCCCGATCTCGGCGAGCTGGATCTGGGTCCGCTCCTCCCCCAGCGCGTGCACGAGCACGCAGTGCATCCGTGCCGTGAGCCCGACCTGGTCGAGCGCAGCCGCCATGCGGGTGCGCAGGACGTGACTGGTGTGGTCCAGGAGGAAGGAGAGGTCCGGCTCGTTCCGTGCTGCGGGTGCCATGGCTGTCATGTCCGCCAGTCTAGCAATTTCAGTCCCCAACAGATCGTCCGCAACGGAACTATCTGATACGGTCTTACCAAGTCAGCCCGCCGCTCACGACTGGGGACCCGATGCCTGCCACCTCCGCTCCCTCCACCTCCACCCCCGCTCCCGCCTCGCCCACCCCCGCCCCGGCCGCACCGCGCGGGCTGCGCTCCCGCTGGACCGCCCTCGGGGTACTGTCCACCGGCGTCCTGATGACCGTCCTCGACGGCAGCATCGTCACCGTCGCGATGCCGGCCATCCAGAAGGACCTGGGCTTCACCCCCGCCGGACTGAGCTGGGTCGTCAACGCCTACCTGATCGCCTTCGGCAGCCTGCTGCTGCTCGCCGGCCGGCTCGGTGACCTCATCGGCCGCAAGCGGATGTTCCTGGCCGGGACCGGCATCTTCACCGGAGCCTCCCTGCTCGCCGGATTCGCCGGCTCGCCCGAGGTGCTGATCGCCGCCCGGTTCCTGCAAGGCCTCGGCAGCGCCGTGGCCGCGGCCGTCAGCCTGGGCATCCTGATCACGCTGTTCACCGAGCCGCGCGAGCGGGCCAAGGCCATCGCCGTCTTCTCCTTCACCGGAGCGGCCGGAGCCTCCCTGGGCCAGGTGCTAGGCGGGGTCCTGACCGACGCCCTCGACTGGCACTGGATCTTCTTCATCAACCTGCCCATCGGACTCGCCGCCCTCGCCCTGGCCCTCCCCGCGCTCCCCTCCGATCGAGGACTGGGCCTGCGGGCCGGGGCCGACGTCATCGGCGCCCTGCTGGTCACCGCCGGCCTGATGCTCGGCATCTTCACCGTCGTCGAGGTGGAGCGCTACGGCTGGCTCTCGGCGCGCACCCTCGTCCTCGGCACGCTCTCGATCGCCCTGCTCGCCGGCTTCACCGCACGCCAGGCCAGGACCCGCACCCCGCTGGTACCGCTGCGCATCTTCCGTTCGCGGACCGTGGTCGGCGCGAACCTGGTCCAGATGCTGATGGTGGCCGCACTGTTCTCCTTCCAGGTCCTCGTCGCCCTGTACCTCCAGAACGTCCTCGGGTACGGAGCCGCCGAGACCGGCCTGGCGATGCTCCCGGCGGCCGTGGTGATCGGCGGGGTCTCCCTCTTCGCCTCTGCCCCGCTGAACGCCCGCTTCGGCGAGCGGGCCGTCCTGCTCGCCGGACTCGGGCTGCTCGTCGCCGCCCTCGGCCTGCTGACCCGGCTCCCGGTCCACGCCGACTACGTCACCGACCTGCTCCCCGTGATGCTGCTGGCCGCCGGCTTCGGCCTGGCCCTGCCCGCCCTCACCGCACTCGGGATGTCCGGCGCCGACGAGCGGGACGCGGGGCTCGCCTCGGGCCTGTTCAACACCACCCAGCAGATCGGCATGGCCCTCGGCGTCGCCGTCCTCTCCACTCTGGCGGCCGCCCGCACCGACTCCCTGCTCGGCACCGGCGCCGACCGCGCCGGCGCCCTGACCTCCGGCTACCACCTGGCCTTCGGCATCGGAGCCGGGCTGATGCTCACCGCGCTCGTGGCGGCGGCGACCCTGCTGCGGACCGGCCCGCGCCGGTGACTCCCGCCCGGTGTTTCACGTGAAACACCGGGCCGATGTTTCACGTGAAACACCGAAACACCGAAACACCGCAGACGACTGTGGGCCGCTCCACCGGAGCGGCCCACAGTCGTTCCACCAGGCCCTACTTCACGAAGAGGCCGTTCAGCGTGCCGTAGTCGACCGCCCCGTCCAGCGCCCCGTACGTCCCCTGCTCCAACACCTCCACCGCCGCGGCGCGGGCCGCCGTGTACGCCGCCTGCGCCACGCCGGTGCCGACACTGACCCGGCGCACTCCGGCCTTCGCCAGCTCGGTGACGGAGGGACCGCCCGGACCGGCCATCGCGTTGACCGGCAGCGGGCCCCGCGCGATCTCGCTCAGGACCTCCAGGTCCAGCAGCCCCGGCACGAAGATCCCGTCGGCCCCGGCGGCGGCGTACGCCTCCACCCGCGCCTGTACGTCGGCGAGGCGGCCGGACTCCTCACCGATCCCGAACAGGAAGACGTCGGTACGGGCGTTGATCACCAGTTCCGGCAGCCCGGCCTCGGTGGCCGCCGCACGGGCGGCGCGGATCCGCTCGGCCTGCTCCGCGGCGGTGCGGAGCGTACCGTCGGCCGACTTGGAGTCCTCCAGGTTGATCCCGACGGCTCCCACCGCCACCACCTCGCGCACGGTGGCCGCCACGTCCTCGTATCCGCCTTCGATGTCCACGGTGACCGGGACGTCCACGGCCGCGGCGATCCGGCCGGCCGCCGCCAGCATCTCCGCCTTCGTCGCGTGCTGCCCGTCCCCGCGGCCGATCGACCAGGCCACGCCCCCGCTGGTGGTGGCGATGGCCTGCGCACCGGCCGATTCGATCACCGCCGCGCTGCCCGCGTCCCAGGCATTGGGGAGAACGATGAGCGACGCGCCCAACTCCCGCAGCTTCAGCGCCTTCTCGGTGGTCTTCGCTTGCACGGGCATCCGAACTCTCCTCAGCCATCGTCTGCGAGTGATGATCGACTCGCCCCATAGGCAGAGGACTCTAACCGGCGGGCACGCCGGCCCTCCGGCCGGTTTCCGACGTGTTCCCCGTTGCCCGGCCATGACGGAGGGCCCACGAGGGCCCACGAGGGCCCACGTTCCGGTCGGTCACGATCCAGACGGCGACACCGCGCATGCGAGGCTCCGCCCCTTCCCGGACAATGGGCCGAGGAGTCGTGATGCGTACCGCCCTTCGTACAGCCCTCGTCACCGCCGCCCTCGCCGGAGCCCTCCTGGCCCCCGCCACGACGGCCGTCGCCGCGCCCGCCGCGCAGGCCGTGACCTCCCTCTCGGCGGTGACCGCGGTGACCGCGGTGCCGGCCGTGCCCGGGGACCCCTCCGGCAACGACCGCTACGACGGCGAGAAGGTCCTGGTCGCGAAGGGCACCCTGGCGGTGCTGCGCAACGGCGCCGAGGGCCCCGAGGTCTGGATCCGTGCCGTCGCCCCCGACTGGAAGCCCGGTGACGGCTGGGCCGGCCGCGTCCTGGCCAAGCTCGACCCCGCCCACGAGCGCGCCGTCGTCGCAGGCGTCCAGTACGACCTCAAGAGGATCGACTCCGGCCCGTACGAAGGCCGCTACGGCTTCGACGTCCGCGTCCTCGGCGAGGGCACCGCCAAGGGCCGGCACATCCTGCCGAAGGCCGCACCGTAACGCGTCAGGTGGCGGAGGCGCTCGGAGCGACCATCCACATCCTCGACCGGCGCGAGGAGTTCGCCGGTCAGTACGTCGCCCCCGCGATCGCCGCCCAGGCCGTCGTCGCGGGAGCGGGGAGCGCGCTCAGCGGGAGCGGAAGAAGCGCCGGACGTCCGCGACCAGCAAGTCGGGCTCTTCCAGGGCCGCGAAGTGGCCGCCGCGCTCGAACTCGGTCCACTGCACGATGTTGTTGGTCCGCTCGGCGAGGTGCCGCAGCAGGACGAAGTTCTCGTGCGGGAAGTGGGCCAGGGCGGTGGGCGCCTTCGACGGCTCGGGCGGTGCGCCCCAGTAGTCGGCGTGCGCGCGCTCGTAGTACAGCCGCGCGGAGGAGCCCGCCGTGGCCGTCAGCCAGTAGAGCATCACGTTCGTGAGGAGCAGGTCGCGGTCGACGGGAGAGCCCGTCCACTCCTCGAACTTCTCGGCGATCCAGGCGAGCTGGCCGACGGGCGAGTCGGTCAGGGCGTACGCGAGGGTCTGCGGGCGGGTGGACTGGATGTCCGCGTACCCCTGCCGGTCGCGGGCCCATTCCTCGAACCGCTCCCAGGACAGCCGGGTGCGCGCGGCCTGCTCCGGGGACAGGCCCAGCAGGTCAGCCGGTTCCGGCTCCCTCGCCATGTAGGCGTTCGGAATCAGATTCAGGTGGACGC
Source organism: Streptomyces sp. NPDC099050 (assembly GCF_044759865.1). Lineage (NCBI taxonomy): Bacteria > Bacillati > Actinomycetota > Actinomycetes > Kitasatosporales > Streptomycetaceae > Streptomyces > Streptomyces sp. NPDC099050. The sequence continues at coordinate 107,982 of NZ_JBIWAE010000005.1, forward strand.
CGATCACCTCGGGCCGGGTGCGGCCGATCTCGCGGGAGACGGCCGCGCCCCAGTCGCCGCCCTGGACCCCGTACCGCTCGTATCCCAGCCGCCTCATCAGCTCGGCGAAGGCGGCGGCTACGCGCCGGAACTCCCACCCCGACTCCCTGGTCGGCCCGGACAGACCGAAGCCGGGGATGCTCGGCAGGACCAGGTGGAAGGCGTCGGCCGGGTCGCCGCCGTGGGCGGCCGGGTCGATGAGCGGCCCGGCGACATCGGTGAACTCGACGATCGAGCCCGGCCATCCGTGGGTCATGAGCAGCGGGGTGGCGTCCGGCTCCGGAGACCGTATGTGCGCGAAGTGGACGTGCGCCCCGTCGATCTCGGTCGTGAACTGCGGCCATGCGTTGAGCTTGGCTTCGGCGGCCCGCCAGTCGTACGCGTGGCGCCAGTACCGCATCAGTTCCTTCAGGTGCCCGCCCGGAATTCCGTAGGCCCAGCCCGAGCCGGGGATCTCGTCCGGCCACCGGGTGCGATCCAGGCGTTCGTGGAGATCGTCCAGATCGGCTTGGGGGATGTCGATCCGGAACGGAGTGACGTTCTCTTCGGGGATCACGCGACGCATCCTCACTTCGACCGCAGCGTCGGCCGGTGGCCGGGCGCAGCTGGCAAAAAGGTCCCCTGATCTGCGTTGTCGCAGGTCAGGGGACCTTGGTGCACTGTGGAGCCTAGGAGATTCGAACTCCTGACATCTGCCTTGCAAAGGCAGCGCTCTACCAACTGAGCTAAGGCCCCGGATGTGGACGTACCGGTCCCCCGCGAGCGAGTGACCGTTCCGTAGGACAGAGTACCGGGTGTACCCCCTCATCCCGCAAAATGATAGGGACTCCCGCCCCGCGACCACTCTCCGTAAGATGCTCGCGAGGTTCGCACCAGCGAAGGGGAGTAGTAAGAGTGGACGCAGTACAGCAAGAGGCGACCGCCAGAGCCAGGGAACTCCAGCGGAGTTGGTACGGGGAGCCGCTCGGCGCGCTGTTCCGCCGGCTCATAGATGACCTCGGCTTGAACCAGGCCCGCCTCGCTGCCGTCCTCGGACTGTCGGCACCGATGCTGTCCCAGCTGATGAGCGGCCAGCGGGCCAAGATCGGCAACCCCGCCGTGGTCCAGCGGGTCCAGGCGCTCCAGGATCTCGCCGGCCAGGTGGCCGACGGGAGCGTCAGCGCGGGAGAGGCGACCGACCGGATGGACGAGATCAAGAAGACCCAGGGAGGTTCCGTCCTCAGCAACAGCACCAGCCAGGCCGCCACCGGTTCCGGCGCACCCACCGTCAAGCGCGTCGTGCGCGAGATCCAGTCGCTGCTGCGCTCGGTCTCGGCGGCCGGCGACATCATCGACGCGGCGGACACCCTCGCCCCGACCCACCCGGAACTGGCAGAGTTCCTCAGGGTGTACGGAGCGGGCCGCACCTCCGACGCCGTCGCGCACTACGAGGCGCACCAGAACTGACACGCGACGCACGCGAAGAACGCGACGCGCGCGACGGACACAGCTGACGACGGGGGACGGGCGCAGCAATGGGTGAGATCTTCGCCGGCCGGTACGAACTGATCGACCCGATCGGACGTGGCGGCGCTGGCGCCGTATGGCGAGCCTGGGACCACCGGCGCCGCCGGTACGTCGCAGCGAAGGTCCTCCTGCACAGTGATGCCCACACCCTGCTGCGGTTCGTCCGCGAGCAGGCCCTGCGGATCGATCACCCGCACGTACTGGCCCCGGCCAGCTGGGCGGCGGACGACGACAAGGTCCTCTTCACCATGGACCTCGTCGCCGGCGGCTCCCTCGCCCATGTGATCGGGGACTACGGGGCGTTGCCGCCCCGGTTCGTGTGCACGCTGCTCGACCAGCTCCTGTCGGGGCTGGCGGCGGTGCATGCGGCAGGTGTCGTGCACCGCGACATCAAACCGGCCAACATCCTGATGGAGGCCACCGGAACCGGGCGGCCGCACCTGCGGCTGTCCGACTTCGGCATCGCCATGCGCAAGGGCGAGCCCCGGCTGACCGAGACCGCCTACGTGGTCGGCACCCCGGGCTATCTGGCCCCCGAACAACTCCTCGGCTCCGAGCCGGACTTCACCGCCGACCTGTTCGCCGTCGGACTGGTCGGCCTCTACCTCCTCCAGGGCAGCAAGCCCGACTCCCAGGCCCTCGCGGAGCAGTTCTTCACCCACGGCACCCCCGACGCTCCCGAGGGCGTTCCCGCGCCGCTGTGGGACGTCCTGGCCGCGCTGCTCCAGCCGGACCCCCGGAGCAGGTTCCAGACGGCCACCGGGGCGCGCAAGGCCCTCGCCGAGGCCGTGGAACTGCTCCCGCCGCCCGGCCCGGACGTGGATCCCGTCGAGGTGTTCGACCAACTGGGCCCGGTGCCACACGATTTCACGCCCCGGGCACTGCGCGAAGCGGCCTCCGAAGCCCCGCCGACGGCCGGGACGACGGACCGTCCCACCCCGTCCACCGGGCCCACCCCGCCCACCGGTGCCGCGCAGCCCTCCTCCGCCCCCGCGCCGGTCACCGCGCCCGTCCCCCCTCCCCTCGGCGTGTTCGGCCCCTCGGAGACGGGCAGCTTCCACCTCCCGCCGCCCCAGTCGGCCACCGCCCCGACCCCGCAGACCGCGCAGACCCCGCAAACGGTGCCGACCGGGCCGACGGCCCCGCATCCGTACGCGCAGCCCCAGCCCCAGCCCCAGCCCCAGCCGGTCCCTCCGGCCGTACCCCGCGCGAGCACCCTCGCGCCCCCGCCCGCCAAGGTCACCGCCGGGATCCTGCTCGCCGCCGTCCTGTGCTTCGCCGTCGGGATCTGGGCGCTGACCCAGGTCTAGGAGGCCCGCCGCCAGGAGGCCCGCCGCCGGGACAGCAGGGTCCAGCCGCCCAGTACGAGCAGCAGCAGCGTCCCCGCACCGAAGCCGGCGCCCGCGACCACCCGCATCACCGACCGGTTCTCCGCGGCGGCTTCGGCCTCCACGGCCGTGGAGCCCTCCTTGGCGGCCGTACGGTCCCCGGCTCCCACCCCGAACCCGCCGGCCGCGGGGTCCTCCGCGTAGGCCGGCGCCTTGCCCGGCATCCCGATGATCTGCGTGCGCAGGGTCAGCGGGACGGGCACCTCGTCCCGGGTGAACTCCCCGACCTTCCCCGCCATGGTCACCGCGACGTAGTACCAGCCGGCCACCCTGACCGCCCCAAGCATCCGGTCGGAGGCGAAGCGGTTCTCGTAGGCCACCGGCGGTGTCCGCGGCAGGGTGAGCCCCGCCTGCTTCCCGTCGTACGCGGCGTCCTCGCTGCCGATCAGCGACCGGTAGGGGCTGTACAGCGAGACGGAGAGCCCGGGCGAGGCGTACCCGGAGTCCTTCGTCAGCGTGGCGGCGGAGAGTTCGGCCGCGAGCCCGAGCTGCTGCCCCCAGTCGAGCGGCACCCGGTAGAAGCGGGTCTGCCCGGGCCGCAGCTCGTCGCTCCAGACGCCGCTGTCCAGCGCCCGCGCGTCGTTGAAGCCGGTCCCGCCGGCCCGCGGCGCCGCGTCGCTGCCCGGCAGGGTCGGGGAGGCCGAGGGCCAGACGCTGGGCGCCGCGGTGGGCGCGTTGCCGCCGCCGAGCTTCGGCTCGCGCTGGACCCGCAGTTCCAGGGGCCAGGACGACGGGTCGCCGTCCTTGGCCGTCTCCCGCGTGACCTTGACGTAGTAGGGGCCGCCCCCCTGGCAGTCGCCGTCCTCCCGCATGATCCGGCCGCCCACCGCGCTGATGGGGACGGGGTCGTAGCCGAAGGACGCCCGTCCCGGACCGCTCTGGCAGGAACGGTTCTCGATGCTGAGGACCTCCACCTCCAGGCCGTCGCTGTAGCTCACCTTGGCGCCGCCCGGGGGCTGGAGCACCGCGGAGACGTACACGCTCGAACTGTCGTCGAGGTTGAGCGCGTAGTACCGCTCCCCCGGTGCGATCGAGTCCTTGTAGACCGACCCGGTCTTCAACTGCGGCGCTCCGGCCGTGGAGGGCTTCCCCGCGACCGCCAACGCCCCGTCGGCGCCCCGGTAGGCGGGCACCGGCTGCGGGCTCCCCGCCGCGCCCGCGGTCCCCGGGAGGGCCGCGGCCAGCCCGAGGGCGGCCAGCGTCGCCGCGGCGGCCGTCCGTACCCGACGTACCCCACCCATCACACGCACCCACCCCGAGTTTGCCAACGCAAGCAACTTCTTTGCATACCGCAATAATTCGTCACAGAGCAGCACAAAGCCCCGACCGCAGCGGCAGTCGGGGCTCTGAGATCAACCTCGGGTCTCACACACCGGAACCAGAAGGCACGGAGTCGGTTGCCTCCGTCCACAGGTCCTGCTCCGCACGGTCCGCCTGGATCTGGCGGTACACGAGGAGCCCGCCGATGGCGGCCAGTGCGACCAGGAGCAGCTTCTTCACCGCGCGACCTCGTCTTTCGTTGACGTAGGAGACTTCTGGCGCCCAACAATACACACCGACCGATACCGATCGGTGACCTACCGCCCGACGAACCGACCCACCCGCCGACCCACCAACCGGCCCAACGACAAAGACCCCCAGGCCATGGGCCTGAGGGTCTTCGACACTGTGGGGCTAACAGGATTTGAACCTGTGGCCTCATCCTTATCAGGGATGCGCTCTAACCAACTGAGCTATAGCCCCATCCGCGCTGCGCGCTGACTTCTGAAGGTTAGCGCACAGACCCGGTGACTCCAAAATCGGTTCCCGTGACCCGTCTGCGCAGGTCACCAGCCCCGTATTCGGAGCTCCTACTCGTCCTCGGCGAGCGTCAGCTCCACACCGCCGACGAAGCCCGCCGACAGGTTGTAGATGAACGCGCCCAGGGTCGCCAGCGCCGTCATGAGCACCACGTCGATGACCGAGATCACCGTCGTGAAGATCAGAACGCGCGGCAGCGAAAGGAAGGTCTGGAGGTCGAAGCCGTTGCTCTCGTTCGAGCCGGTCGCCTCACTGATCGTGCCGCCGACGCTGGAGAAGATGCCCATGGCGTCCATGACCATCCACAGCACCACCGACGCGACGATCGTGCACACGCCCAGCGCGATCGACAGCAGGAAGCTGACCTTCATCACCGACCAGGGGTCGGCCTTGGCCACCCGGAGCCGCGCCTTGCGCGTCCTGGGCGCCATACGGGCCCCCGTGCGCGGCTTGCGCTGCGCACCGGGGTCGCCCGCCCCCCGCGGCGCACCGGGGCCCTGGGGCACCGAGTACGCCTGCGGCGGGTGGTAGGGCTGCTGAGGGCCGGCCCCGGCCTGAGTCTGGTGCGACTGAGGCGCTTGGGGCGGCTGCGGTCCTCGGGTGTCCGTCACGGTTCCCCCCTGAGAGTCCGCGGCGGGGCCACGGGCACCGTTCGCTCCAGTGTGGGCCGGTCCGGCGCCCGTGGCTCCGCTCACGCTTACTCCTCGTGCTCCCCAGCCGAGGGCTCCGTGCCCTCGGCAGCCTCCGCGGCCTGTCCTTCGACAGCCGCGTCGGTCCCGATCTCGTTCTCGCTGTCGTCGGCCTCGTCAGTTTCCTGACCGGCCTCCGCGTTGCGGGCGATGCCGACGACGGCATCGCGCTTGCCCAGGTTGATCAGCTGGACGCCCATGGTGTCACGGCCGGTCTCCCGTACTTCGTTGACGCGCGTACGAATCACACCGCCGCCGAGCGTGATGGCGAGGATTTCGTCCGTTTCGTCCACCACGAGCGCCCCGACGAGCGAGCCGCGGTCCTCCACGATCTTCGCCGCCTTGATGCCCAGGCCGCCACGGCCCTGGACGCGGTACTCCTCCACCGGCGTCCGCTTGGCGTAGCCGCCGTCGGTCGCGGTGAAGACGAAGGTACCCGGCCGGACCACGCTCATGGAGAGCAGTTCGTCCCCACCCCGGAAACTCATGCCCTTCACGCCCGAAGTGGCGCGGCCCATCGGGCGCAGCGCGTCGTCGGTCGCCGTGAAGCGGATCGACTGCGCCTTCTTGCTGATGAGCAGCAGGTCGTCCTCGGCGGAGACCAGCTCGGCGCCGATCAGCTCGTCGTCGCTGCCGTCCTCGGTCTCCCGGAGGTTGATCGCGATGACGCCACCCGAACGGGGCGAGTCGTAGTCCTTGAGCGCCGTCTTCTTCACCAAGCCGCCCTTGGTGGCCAGGATCAGGTACGGGGCGATCTCGTAGTCGCGGATCGCGAGGATCTGGGCGATCTTCTCGTCCGGCTGGAAGGCCAGCAGGTTCGCCACGTGCTGCCCGCGCGCGTCACGGCCGGCGTCCGGGAGCTCGTACGCCTTGGAGCGGTAGACCCGGCCCTTGTTCGTGAAGAACAGCAGCCAGTGGTGCGTGGTGGACACGAAGAAGTGGTCGACGAGGTCGTCCTGCTTCAGCTTCGTGCCGCGCACGCCCTTGCCGCCGCGCTTCTGCGAGCGGTAGTCCTCGGTCTTGGTGCGCTTGACGTACCCGCCGTGGGTGATCGTGACGACGATGTCCTCTTCGGCGATCAGGTCCTCCATGGACATGTCGCCGTCGAAGGGCACCAGCTTGGAACGCCGGTCGTCGCCGAACTTCTCGACGATGGCCGCCAGTTCCTCGCTGACGATCTGACGCTGGCGCTCCTCGGAGGCCAGGATCGCGTTGTACTCGTTGATCTTCGCCTGGAGCTCGTCGTGCTCGGCGACGATCTTCTGCCGCTCCAGGGCCGCGAGGCGGCGGAGCTGCATCTCCAGGATCGCGTTCGCCTGGATCTCGTCGATCGACAGCAGGCCCATCAGGCCCTCGCGGGCGATCTCGACCGTGTTGCTGCGCCGGATCAGCGCGATGACCTCGTCGATCGCGTCCAGCGCCTTGAGCAGACCGCGCAGGATGTGGGCGCGCTCCTCCGCCTTGCGCAGGCGGAACTTCGTGCGCCGGACGATGACCTCGATCTGGTGCGTCACCCAGTGGCGGATGAACGCGTCGATCGACAGCGTGCGCGGCACGCCGTCCACCAGCGCCAGCATGTTCGCGCCGAAGTTCGTCTGCAGGTCGGTGTGCTTGTACAGGTTGTTCAGCACGACCTTGGCGACGGCGTCGCGCTTGAGCACGATCACCAGGCGCTGGCCGGTCCGGGACGAGGTCTCGTCGCGGACGTCGGCGATGCCGCCGACCTTGCCGTCCTTCACCAGGTCGGCGATCTTCTGCGCCAGGTTGTCGGGGTTGGTCTGGTACGGAAGCTCCGTGACCACCAGGCACTGGCGGTTCTGGATCTCCTCGACCTCGACCACCGCGCGCATCGTGATGGAGCCGCGACCGGTCCGGTACGCCTCCTCGATGCCCTTGCGGCCCACGACCAGGGCGCCCGACGGGAAGTCCGGGCCCTTGATCCGCTCGAGGAGCGCGTCCTGGAGCTCCTCGTGCGAGGCCTCCGGGTGCTCCAGCGCCCACTGGGCGCCGGCCGCGACCTCGCGCAGGTTGTGCGGCGGGATGTTGGTGGCCATGCCGACCGCGATGCCCGCCGAACCGTTGATCAGCAGGTTCGGGAACCGCGCCGGCAGGACGGTGGGCTCCTGGTTGCGGCCGTCGTAGTTGTCCTTGAAGTCGACGGTCTCCTCGTCGATGTCCCGGAGCATCTCCATGGCCAGCGGCATGAGCTTGCACTCGGTGTAGCGCATCGCGGCCGCCGGGTCGTTGCCCGGGGAGCCGAAGTTGCCGTTGGAGTCCACCAGCGGCATGCGCAGCGACCACGGCTGGGCCAGGCGGACCAAGGCGTCGTAGATCGAGGAGTCACCGTGCGGGTGGTACGTGCCCATGACGTCACCGACGACGCGGGCGCACTTGTAGAAGCCCTTCTCGGGCCGGTAGCCGCCGTCGTACATCGCGTACAGCACGCGGCGGTGGACCGGCTTGAGGCCGTCCCGTACGTCGGGCAGCGCGCGGGAGACGATGACGGACATCGCGTAGTCGAGGTAGGAGCGCTGCATCTCCGTCTCGAGCCCGACGGGCTCGATGCGTACGACGGGCTGCTCCTCCGCGGATTCCGCGGCGGTGGGCGTGATTTCGTCGGCCATTGCTGGTCAAAGGTCCTTTCAGGCGGTCAGCTGAGCCGACTCAGATGTCGAGGAAGCGAACGTCCTTGGCGTTGCGCTGGATGAAGGAGCGCCGGGCTTCGACGTCCTCACCCATCAGCACCGAGAACAGGTCGTCGGCCTGCGCGGCGTCGTCCAGGGTGACCTGGCCGAGCACGCGGTGGTCCACGTCCATCGTGGTGATGCGCAGTTCCTCGGCGTTCATCTCGCCCAGACCCTTGAAGCGCTGGATCGAGTCTTCCTTGATCCGCTTGCCGTTCTGCTTGCCGAGCTCCACCAGGGCGTCGCGCTCGCGGTCCGAGTACGCGTACTCGAAGTCGTCGCGGCCCCACTTGATCTTGTACAGCGGCGGACGCGACAGGTACACGTGCCCGGCCTCGACCAGCGGCCGCATGAAGCGGAACAGGAAGGTCAGCAGCAGGGTGTTGATGTGCTGGCCGTCGACGTCGGCGTCCGCCATCAGAATGATCTTGTGATAGCGGAGCTTCTCGATGTCGAAGTCCTCGTGCACACCCGTGCCGAAGGCGCTGATCAGCGCCTGGACCTCGGTGTTCTGGAGGATCTTGTCGATGCGCGCCTTCTCGACGTTCAGGATCTTGCCGCGGATCGGCAGGATGGCCTGGTACATCGGGTTACGGCCGGACTTGGCCGAACCGCCGGCCGAGTCGCCCTCGACGATGAAGATCTCGCACTTCGTCGGGTCGTTGGACTGACAGTCCGACAGCTTGCCCGGCAGCGAGGCCGACTCCAGCAGACCCTTGCGACGGGTCAGGTCACGGGCCTTGCGGGCCGCGACGCGCGCCGTGGCCGCCTGGATCGACTTGCGGATGATGTCCGCGGCCTCGTTCGGGTTCCGGTCGAACCAGTCGTTGAGGTGCTCGTGCACGACCTTCTGCACGAAGGTCTTCGCCTCCGTGTTGCCCAGCTTGGTCTTCGTCTGGCCCTCGAACTGCGGCTCGCCCAGCTTCACCGAGATGATCGCCGTCAGACCCTCGCGGATGTCCTCGCCGGCGAGGTTGTCGTCCTTCTCGCGGAGGAACTTCTTCTCGCGCGCGTAACGGTTCACCAGACCGGTCAGAGCCGCACGGAAGCCCTCCTCGTGCGTACCGCCCTCGTGCGTGTGGATCGTGTTCGCGAAGGAGTAGACACCCTCCGTGTACTGCGAGTTCCACTGCATCGCGATCTCGACCGAGAGCATGCGCTCCTTGTCCTCGGCCTCGACGTCGATGACCGTCGGGTGGATCAGCTCACCCTTGCGCGAGTTCAGGTGGTTCACGAAGTCGACGATGCCGCCCTCGTAGTAGTACTTGACCGTGCGCGCCTGCTGGTCGTCGGTCTCCTCGGCGGTGTCCGCGCCCATCGTGGCCTTCGCCGACTCGCGCTCGTCCGTCAGCGAGAGGGTCAGGCCCTTGTTGAGGAAGGCCATCTCCTGGAAGCGGCGCGAGAGCGTCTCGAAGGAGTACTCGGTGGTCTCGAAGATGTCGCCGTCGGCCCAGAAGGTGACCGAGGTGCCCGTCTCGGACGTCTCCTCGTTCTTCAGCAGGGCCGCAGTCGGGACACCGAGCTTGTAGTCCTGGGTCCAGCGGTAACCGTCGGTCTTGACCTCGACCGCGACCCTGGTCGACAGGGCGTTCACGACGGAGACGCCGACGCCGTGCAGACCGCCGGAGACGGCGTAGCCGCCGCCGCCGAACTTGCCGCCCGCGTGCAGGACCGTCAGCACGACCTCGACGGCAGGCTTCCCCTCGGACGGCACGATGCCGACCGGGATACCGCGGCCGTTGTCGACCACGCGCACGCCGCCGTCGGCGAGGATCGTCACGTCGATGGTGTCCGCGTGCCCGGCCAGGGCCTCGTCGACCGAGTTGTCGACGACCTCGTACACGAGGTGGTGGAGCCCGCGCTCACCGGTCGAGCCGATGTACATGCCGGGCCGCTTGCGGACGGCGTCCAGGCCCTCGAGGACCTGGATGGCACTGGCGTCGTACGAGGACGTGACCTCGCCGTTCTGGCCGACTGTGGACTGGTTGTCGTTGGGGTTGCCGGAATCGGCCACGAAGCGCCCTTTCTGGCACAGCACAGGCCGTACTCCGGGCCGGCATGCATGCAAGCGGGAGCGGCTGCGTCGATCTGCGTTGTCAGCGGTGGTCAGCTTTACTCGACTGAATCCCGCGCGTGCGCGGGATTCTCGTTCAGTCTACCGGTATCACCCCCATGAATGGGCGTTTGCCGGTACCTGAGTCCGCATGTGCCGCCCGGAAACTCCTCTCTCCGACTCCCCATATCCAGGGAGGGGCCCAAAGAGGCTCACACGGGCATTGAGCGCTTCGGGCTGTCAACCTCCCGCTACCGTGAGGGACACCACCCGCGGAGCCGTCCGTACGGGTGACCGCCGGATCCCTACTCACCCGTACGGGCGTGCTCGCCGGTGGGCACGCGAAGCCGCCCGCACGTGGTGAACCACGCCGGGTCGGACTCGCCCTCTCACCCGTAGGTGTCCCCCGGGCCGGTGCTCCCCGGCGCCCGCCAGGGCCCGTACCGCTTCGGCCCGCCACCCGGGCCGTGGACCTTGATCAGCCGGACGGTGCCCTGCCCCAGGTCCGCGTTGAGCCGCGCCACCAGCTGCGGGGCCAGCAGCTTCAGCTGCGCCGCCCACGCCGAGGAATCGCAGCGCACCACCAGCTCGCGGTCCTCGTACCGGTCCGGCACGCAGTGCGTCGCGATGTCCTGGCCGACGATCTCCGGCCAGCGCTCCATCACGCCCGCCACCGCCATCGGCATCTCCCAGCCGCGCTCCGTGCGCAGCCGGTCCAGCGCCGCCATCAGCGGCATCGGGTCCCGGCCGTCCGCGCGGGCGCCCGAGCGCAGCCCCGGCTGGTAGCGGCCCTTCTTGTTCTGCGCCGCGTTGCCACGGGCCCGTGCCTGCTCGCGCGCGGCCGCCAGCGCCTGGCGCGCCAGGTCCACGCCCGAGGGCTCGGCCGCCTTGCGCGGCTGATCCTGCGGCGGGGGGGTCTGCGGCGATGGGGGCCGGGGCGGTTCCGGCTCCTTGCCGTTCACAGCCGGGTCACCTCTCCGCCGGACACCGCGAACCTGGTCCCGACCAGCACCCCGGGCACGTCGTCGTCCACCGCCGCCGTCACCAGCACCTGCTCGCCCGGGGCCACCAGCTCGGCCAGCCGCTCCCGGCGCCGCACGTCCAGCTCCGCGAACACGTCGTCGAGGATCAGCACCGGCTCGCTGCCCTCCGAGCGCAGCAGCTCGTAGGAGGCCAGCCGCAGCGCCAGCGCGTACGACCAGGACTCGCCGTGGCTCGCGTACCCCTTGGCCGGCAGCTCCCCGAGGCGCAGCACCACGTCGTCGCGGTGCGGGCCGACCAGGGTCACCCCGCGCTCGATCTCGCCCTTGCGCACCTCGGCCAGCGCGCCGAGGAGGACCTCGTACAGCGCCTCGCGGGTGCGGGCCTCGCCGCTGTCCACCTGCTCGCCCGCGGAGGACTTGTACGCCGCCCCGAGCGGGCCGCCGCCCGGCGCGAGCTGTTCGTACGCCTTGTCCGCCAGCGGCAGCAGCGTCGCGAGCAGGTCGAGCCGGTGGGCCAGCAGCTCCGCGCCCGTGCGCGCCAGGTGCTGGTCCCACACGTCGAGCGTGGACAGGTCCATGGAGCGGCCGCCGTGCCGGCGGGCCATCGCCGCCGACTTCAGCAGGGTGTTGCGCTGCTTGAGCACCCGCTCGTAGTCCGAGCGGACGGCCGCCATGCGCGGCGAGCGTGCCGTGACGAGCTCGTCGAGGAAGCGGCGGCGCTCGCCGGGATCGCCCTTGACCAGGGCCAGGTCCTCGGGGGCGAACAGCACCGTGCGCACGATGCCCAGGACGTCCCGCGGTCTGACCTGCGAGGACCTGTTGATCCGGGCCCGGTTGGCGCGGCCCGGGTTCAGCTCCAGCTCCACGAGCTGCTGCCGCTCGCCCTGGGTGACGGCGGCCCGGATCACGGCGCGCTCGGCGCCCATCCGCACGAGCGGGGCGTCCGCGGAGACGCGGTGGCTGCCGAGGGTCGCGAGGTAGCCGATGGCCTCGACGAGATTGGTCTTGCCCTGCCCGTTGGGGCCCACGAAAGCGGTGACGCCCGGGTCGAGGGGAACCTCGGCCCGGGCGTACGAGCGGAAGTCGGCCAACGAGAGATGCGAAACGTGCATGTGGCGCCGACCTCCCCCGGCTTCCTGCTGCTCTGCCGTGCTCCGCTCCACAGGCTGTGCACAGGTGCACGGTGGACTTGTGGACCTGTGGAGCGGTTGTGGATTACTTCTTCTCGACCGCGTGGCCGCCGAACTGGTTGCGCAGCGCGGCGATCATCTTCATCTGCGGGGAGTCGTCCTGACGGGACGCGAAGCGCGCGAAGAGCGAGGCCGTGATCGCGGGCAGCGGCACGGCGTTGTCGATCGCGGCCTCGACCGTCCAGCGGCCCTCGCCCGAGTCCTGCGCGAAGCCGCGCAGCTGCTGCAGGTGCTCGTCCTCGTCCAGCGCGTTCACGGCCAGGTCCAGCAGCCAGGAACGGATGACCGTGCCCTCTTGCCAGGACCGGAAGACCTCGCGGACGTCGGTGACCGAGTCGACCTTCTCCAGGAGCTCCCAGCCCTCGGCGTAGGCCTGCATCATGGCGTACTCGATGCCGTTGTGGACCATCTTCGCGAAGTGCCCGGCGCCGATCTTGCCGGCGTGCACCGCGCCGAACTCACCCTCGGGCTTGAGGGCGTCGAAGACGGGCTGAACGGCCGCGACGTGCTCCTTGTCGCCGCCGTACATCAGCGCGTAGCCGTTCTCCAGGCCCCAGACGCCGCCCGAGACTCCGCAGTCCACGAAGCCGATGCCCTTGGCGGCCAGCTCGGCGCCGTGCTTCTCGTCGTCGGTCCAGCGCGAGTTGCCGCCGTCGACGACGATGTCGCCGGGCGAGAGCAGGCCCGCCAGCTCGTCCACGGTGGACTGGGTCGCCGCGCCGGCCGGGACCATCACCCACACCACGCGGGGGGCCTGCAGGCTGTCCACAAGTTCCGACAGGCTGTGGACATCGGCGAGGTCCGGGTTGCGGTCGTATCCGATGACGGTGTGGCCGGCGCGGCGGATGCGCTCGCGCATGTTGCCGCCCATCTTGCCGAGACCGACGAGACCAAGCTCCATCAGGTGGTTCCTTAAGCGTTGTGGCCGTCTGTGCCGGGGTGCTCCCCTGCCCGGGGACATCCCCCCGTGCCGAGCCTACGCCGGGCCGTGGCGCCCGGCGCCACGGGCACTCCGGGTGTCGGCTCGGCACGGGGGTCCGGGCGCGCGGCGGGCCGCGCACGAGGCTCCGGACGGGCCCCGGTGAGGCCCCCGGGGGCCCTGAGGGGCCGCTACGGGGCTGCGCGGGCGGGAGGCGGAACGCCCTCGGGCCCGGTCCCGCCAGGAGCGGGGACGGGCCCGAGGGGCTTGCCGCGTCGTGTCCGGACTCAGCCGGAGAGGCGGACCGGCATGATCAGGTACTTGTACGCCTCGTCGGCCTCGGCGTCGACCGCCGGGCGGCCGCTGAGCAGCGCCGGCTTGGTGGACGTGGTGAAGCTCAGCTGCGCGGCCGGCGAGTCGATCGCGCTCAGGCCGTCCAGCAGGAAGGTCGGGTTGAAGGCGATCGAGATGTCGTCGCCCTCCAGCTTCGCGTCGACGCGCTCCACAGCCTGTGCGTCGTCGGAGGAGCCGGCCTCCAGGATCAGCACGCCCTGCTCGAAGCTGAGGCGGACCGGGGTGTTGCGCTCGGCGACCAGGGCCACGCGCTTGACGGCCTCGACGAACGGGGCCGTCTCGATCACGGCGACCGAGTTGAACTCCGTCGGGAACAGCGTGCGGTACTTCGGCAGGTCGCCCTCGAGGAGGCGGGTGGTGGTGCGGCGGCCGGCGCCCTCGAAGCCGATGAGGCCCTCGCCCTGGCCGGAGCCCGACAGCGCGATGGTGACCGTGTCGCCGCTGGTGAGCGACTTGGCGGTGTCCAGGAGGGTCTTGGCGGGCACCAGGGCCACGGCCGAGGCCTCGGGGTCCTCCGGCTTCCACAGGAACTCGCGGACCGCGAAGCGGTAGCGGTCGGTGGAGGCCAGGGTGACCTTGTCGCCCTCGATCTCGATGCGGACACCGGTCAGCACGGGCAGCGTGTCGTCGCGGCCCGCGGCGATGGCGACCTGGGCGGCGGCGGAGGCGAAGACCTCGCCGGGCACGGTGCCGGTGGCGGTGGGCATCGTCGGCAGTGCCGGGTACTCCTCCACAGGCAGGGTGTGGAGTGTGAATCGCGAGGAGCCGCAGACCACGGTCGCCCGTACACCGTCTGTGGAAATCTCCACCGGGCGGTTGGGGAGTGCGCGGCAGATGTCGGCCAGCAGCCGGCCGGAGACCAGGACGGTGCCGTCCTCCTCGACGTCCGCCTCGACGGAGACGCGGGCCGAGACCTCGTAGTCGAAGCCGGAGAGGGACAGCTTGCCCTCCTCGGCCTTCAGCAGCAGGCCCGCGAGAACGGGCACCGGCGGCCGGGCCGGGAGGCTACGGGCAGCCCAGGCCACCGCCTCCGCGAGTACGTCGCGCTCCACCCGGATCTTCACCGGAAACCGCCTCCTGCTGTTGCTCGCTCGTCTGCCGGCCTTCGTCGTCGGCTCGTCGATGCCTCGACCGATGCCGGGGACCAGTCTGACGTACGGCGCCGACAGTCGTCGCTGCTGGCGGTCAAGTCGGGAGCGAGGTGTCGGGGAGGGCGATCCACCGAGTTGTGCACAGGACCTGCTTGAAAACCGAAACCGGGCTAACTCTCTATGGAGGTAGTAGTAGGGCCTGTGGAAACGGTGGATAACAGTGTTTTTGCAGGTCAGCCTGTGTTTTTTATGCACATGCCCTGTGGGCGACACCGGTGGACAACCACGTGTCTCTGTGGAGAACGAAAACTTCTGCACAGGCCATCCCCAGATGACCCCGAGTACTCCACAGGTGCGTCCCCAGGTTTTCCCGAGTACTCCACAACCCAAACGTCGACTTCGGTGTGACCGCTTTCACTCGGGGCGGTGATGGAGGGTTCCTTGTTGCCGAACAGTGGACAACGGTGTGGGGAAGTCGTCTGATCCTGTGCACAGGACCCGGGAAGCTGTGGACCGCCGGTGGACAACGCGGTGGACAGACCTGTGGACGAATTTTTCGTCCACAGCCTGTGGATAGACGTTGCGCACAATTCCACAGGGGTCTGACCAGCCCTGATGGTGCCTCACGCCAGGGGCCTGTGGACAGTCTTGTGGGCGGGGAACCCCGTCCCCAGGCTGTGGACGGAAGAAAGTCGCCCAATCTGTGGATGACTTGCCTCCAAGGGGGCGTATTCGAACAGTCCAGGGGCGCACGCACGAAGAAGGGCGCCCCCGAAGTGACCCGGGAGCGCCCTCTAAAAGCGTTTGGAAGGGCTCGGCGGGGCCCGTACGGCAGGTCCACAGAGCCGGCTTCAGCCGTTCTTGATGCGGTTGGTGAGCTCGGTCACCTGGTTGTAGATGGAGCGGCGTTCCGCCATCAGAGCGCGGATCTTGCGGTCCGCGTGCATGACGGTGGTGTGGTCGCGGCCGCCGAACTGCGCCCCGATCTTGGGCAGCGAGAGGTCCGTGAGCTCCCGGCACAGGTACATGGCGATCTGCCGGGCGGTGACCAGCACGCGGCTGCGCGAGGAGCCGCACAGGTCGTCCACGGTCAGCCCGAAGTAGTCGGCGGTGGCGGCCATGATGTCCGTCGCCGTGATCTCGGGCGCGCTGTCCTCGCCGCCGGGGATCAGGTTCTTCAGTACGTCCTCGGTCAGGCCCAGGTCCACCGGCTGCCGGTTCAGGCTCGCGAAGGCCGTGACCCGGATCAGCGCCCCCTCCAGCTCGCGGATGTTGCGCGAGATGCGGGAGGCGATGAACTCCAGGACCTCCGGCGGGGCGTTGAGCTGCTCCTGTACGGCCTTCTTGCGCAGGATCGCGATGCGGGTCTCCAGCTCGGGCGGCTGGACGTCGGTGATCAGACCCCACTCGAAGCGGTTGCGGAGCCGGTCCTCCAGGGTGACGAGCTGCTTGGGCGGCCGGTCGGAGGAGAGCACGATCTGCTTGTTGGCGTTGTGGAGCGTATTAAAGGTGTGGAAGAACTCCTCCTGCGTCGACTCCTTGCTCGCGAGGAACTGGATGTCGTCGACGAGCAGGATGTCCATCTCGCGGTAGCGCTTGCGGAACGCGTCGCCCTTGCCGTCGCGGATCGAGTTGATGAACTCGTTGGTGAACTCCTCGGAGCTCACGTACCGCACCCGGGTGCCGGGGTAGAGGCTCCGAGCGTAGTGCCCGATCGCGTGCAGCAGGTGCGTCTTGCCGAGGCCCGACTCCCCGTAGATGAAGAGGGGGTTGTACGCCTTCGCCGGCGCCTCGGCGACGGCCACCGCGGCGGCGTGCGCGAAGCGGTTGGAGGCGCCGATGACGAAGGTGTCGAAGAGGTACTTGGGGTTCAGCCGGGCGGTCGGCTCCAGCGGTCCCGAGGTGGAACCGCCGGACGGTGCCGAGGGCGCGGGCCGGCTGGGCACCGGGCGCGGGGAGGACTGCTGCTCGTACTGCTGCTGCTCGTACTGGCGGGAGGAGCGCTGCTGCTGGCCCTCGTACTGCTGCTGCTCGTACTGCTGCTGTTCGTACTTCTGCTGTTCGTAGGAGCCCTGGTCGTAGGAGGAGGGCTCGGACTGCTGCATGTAGCCCGGCTGCGGGGAGGCGTACGGGTCGCGCTCGGGGAAGCCGCCGAGGCGGGGCTGCTGCCAGCCGTAGTCGTCCTGCTGGCCGCCGCGGGGCCAGGCACCGGGCTCGGAGCGCTGCTGCTGGTAGTCCGGGTAGGCGGGGCGGGCGCTGGGGAGCTGGTCGTCGGCGGGGCCGGTGTGGCCGCCGGGGCCCGTGTGACCCATCGGCCCGGTGTGCCCGCCGGGGCGCTGACCGCCGTACGGTTCGTAGCCGTCGCGGGAGGAAGACGCGGACGGGGCCGGGGGCGAGGGCTCGCCGGCGGAGTCGTCGACGGTGATGGCGATCCGGATGGGGCGGCCGCACTCACGGCTGAGGGCGTCGCTGATGAGCGGGGCGAGCCGGCCCTCCAGGACGCGCTTGCCGTACTCGTTCGGCACGGCGAGCAGCGCGGTGTCCGCTACCAGGGCCAGGGGCTGACAGCGCTCGACCCACTGCTTGTCCTTGGGCTCGATGCTGTTCTGTCCCTCCCCGAGGAGCTTTTCGAGCACCCTTGGCCACACTGCGGCAAGATCGGCAGGTACGTCAGCCACAGAGCACGCTCTCTCAGAGGGGGTCCCACGAATGTGTGGTTCTTTGGGACGGTCGGGACAAAAAATCCGGGGTCAAGCAACGGTAGTCAGGCCAGCGGGTACGGTTCAAGTCGTTGTCCACAGCCTGTGCACAGTGTGGGGCACCGTCGGCTCGGTTTGACCGGATGGCGTAGCCGCGCGTACCGTAACGAGGTCGAGTTGTCGATGGCTGCTGCCGCCTGCCTACCGATGGGCGAAGATCACTGGTTGTGATCGTTTAGCGGTGCCACTCGGGCGTACACGCGAGTTTCCATTCCTTCGTGGGCGCACGGTGACAGCCAGGCGATGTCCCGCCACAACGATTTATTCTCTGGAGCCCCCGAGTGAGCAAGCGCACCTTCCAGCCGAACAACCGCCGTCGTGCCAAGACCCACGGCTTCCGTCTCCGGATGCGTACCCGTGCCGGCCGCGCCATCCTCGCGAACCGTCGTGGCAAGGGCCGCGCCGAACTCTCCGCGTAACTGACGGGCGGATCGTGACGTCGTGCTGTCTCCCGACAATCGGCTGAGGCGGCGCGAGGACTTCGCGAGCGCGGTACGTCGAGGTCGCCGGGCTGGTCGCCCGCTCCTCGTCGTCCACCTACGTACAAGCGGTGCAACGGACCCGCACGAGCCGGGGGAGATCGATCCCTCGACGCGTGCGGGTTTCGTCGTCAGCAAGGCTGTCGGCATCGCCGTCGTACGCAATCGGGTCAAGCGCCGTTTGCGCCATCTCGTCCGCGAGCGGCTGTCCCAGCTGCCCGAAGGTAGCCTGATGGTGGTACGGGCTCTGCCCGGAGCGGGTGATGCCGGTCTCGACGAGCTGGCCCGGGACCTCGATGCCGCACTGCTGCGGCTCTTGGGAGGCGTGGCTCGATGAAGTACCCGCTGCTCGCATTGATCAAGCTGTACCAGTGGACGATCAGTCCGCTGCTCGGGCCGGTGTGCCGCTACTACCCCTCGTGTTCGCACTACGGGTACACGGCCATCGACCGGCATGGTGCGGTGAAGGGGACGGCTCTGACCGCCTGGCGGATCCTGCGGTGCAATCCGTGGTCCCCGGGTGGCGTGGACCACGTCCCACCCCGGAAACGCCCGCGTTGGCACGAGCAGCTGCGCAGTGCGTTGCGTAGATCTCGCAATGCTCAAGGAGCCTGATTAGTGGACACGATTGCCAGTCTGTTCAGCTTTATTACCACGCCTGTCTCGTGGATCATCGTCCAGTTCCACAAGGTGTACGGCGCCATGTTCGGCGCCGACAGTGGCTGGGCCTGGGGCCTGTCCATCGTCTCCCTGGTGATCTTGATCCGCATCTGTCTGATCCCGCTCTTCGTGAAGCAGATCAAGGCGACGCGCGGCATGCAGGCGATCCAGCCGAAGATGAAGGCGATCCAGGAGCGCTACAAGAACGACAAGCAGCGCCAGTCCGAAGAGATGATGAAGCTGTACAAGGAGACGGGTACCAACCCGCTCTCCTCGTGCCTTCCCATCCTGGCGCAGTCTCCGTTCTTCTTCGCGCTCTACCACGTGCTCGCCTCCATCGCCAACGGCACGCCGATCGGCAAGATCGACGGCCCGCTGCTGGAGAGCGCGCGTAACGCGCACATCTTCGGTGCCCCGCTGGCGTCCAAGTTCACGGACAGCGCGGACAAGGTCGCCGCTCTGGGCGCCTCGGTCACCGACGTGCGGATCGTCACCGCGATCATGATCGTGATGATGTCGCTGTCGCAGTTCTACACGCAGCGCCAGCTGATGCAGAAGAACGTCGACCTCTCGGTCAAGACGCCGTTCATGCAGCAGCAGAAGATGCTGATGTACGTCTTCCCCCTGATCTTCGCGGTCATGGGCATCAACTTCCCCGTCGGTGTCCTCGTCTACTGGCTGACCACCAACCTGTGGACCATGGGCCAGCAGATGTTCGTCATCAGCCGGAACCCCACCCCGGGCAGCCTGGCCCAGGACCAGTACCTGACGCGCCTGCTGAAGCAGATCACCTCGCACGGCCAGCTCAAGAGCCGCGGCAAGAAGAAGATCGTCGCGGCGATCGTGGCCAAGGGCCCGGACCGCAACGACAACGAGCGCAAGTTCATCACCGGTCTGAGCAAGCAGGGCCTGGCCGCGCAGGCGGACGGCTCCGTGGCGAAGAGCGTCGAGGCGACCGTGGATTCGGATGCGGCCGGCGGTGGCGGACAGAAGCGCCAGCAGCCCAAGCGGCAGTCGAAGTCACAGCGTCAGACGCCCCCCAGCAAGCCCTCTCCCAAGAAGTAAGAAGGAGTCCCTCCCGTGACGGAAGGCACCACCACCGCCGCCGCTGAGAGTGGCGACACCCTGACCCGCCTCGAGCAGGAGGGTGAGATCGCGGCCGACTACCTTGAGGGTCTGCTGGACATCGCCGACCTGGACGGCGACATCGACATGGACGTCGAGGCGGACCGCGCCTCGGTTTCCATCGTCAGCGAGTCCGCGCGTGACCTGCAGAAGCTCGTCGGCCGCGACGGCGAGGTGCTGGAGGCTCTGCAGGAGCTGACCCGCCTCGCCGTGCACCGCGAGACCGGGGACCGCAGTCGGCTGATGCTGGACATCGGCGGTTTCCGGGCGAAGAAGCGCGAGGAGCTGACGGCGCTCGGCGCCAAGGCAGCGGAGGACGTGAAGGCGTCCGGCGAGCCCCTGAAGCTGGAGCCGATGACCCCCTTCGAGCGGAAGGTCGTGCACGACGCCGTGGCGGCGGCCGGTCTGCGGAGCGAGTCCGAGGGCGAGGAGCCGCAGCGCTTCGTCGTCGTGCTTCCGGTCTGATCGGAAGCCTGAGTGTCCGGCCCCGTCTGTCTCGCAGGCGGGGCCGATCTTTGTCAGCCTGGCAGTGCCGGCTGACAGCAGTGACGGCAGCGACGGCAGTGCTGTCGTCGGGTATTCACCACCATGCGGTACGGAAGGACGGTCCCCGTGACGGAGGCAGCTGAGCTTCCCCCGATGCCCGAAGAAGCGCCCCCGGCACCTGAAGAGGCGCGTGCGGTGTTCGGCGAGCATTTCCCGGAAGCTGTGCGGTACGCGGAGCTGCTGGCGGACGCGGGTGTCAAGCGGGGCCTGATCGGGCCGCGCGAGGTGCCGCGGCTCTGGGAGAGGCACCTGCTCAACTGCGCCGTGCTCTCGGAGGTGGTGCCCGAGGGCGTCACCGTGTGCGACGTGGGCTCGGGCGCCGGCCTCCCCGGCATCCCGCTGGCCCTGGTGCGCAGGGACCTGAAGATCACGCTGCTGGAGCCGCTGCTGCGCCGCACGAACTTCCTCCAGGAGGTGGTGGAACTGCTGGGGCTCGACCACGTGACGGTGGTGCGCGGGCGGGCCGAGGAAGTCCTCGGCAAGCTCCCCCCGGTGCACGTGGTGACGGCGCGCGCGGTGGCGCCGCTGGACCGGCTCGCCGGCTGGGGCGTGCCCCTGCTGCGCCCGTACGGCGAGATGCTGGCGCTGAAGGGCGACACCGCCGAGGAGGAGCTGGTGGCGGCGAAGGCCGCGCTGACCAAGCTCGGTGTGGTGAAGACCTCGGTGCTGCACGTCGGCGAGGGGGTCGTGGACCCGCTCTCCACCGTGGTGCGGGTCGAGGTGGGGGAAAGCCCCGGCGGGGTGCGGTTCGCGGCGAAGCGGGCCAAGGCCGCCCGTACGAGCCGTACGCGCAGGCGTCGCTGAGCCTCTTCCGGGCAGCGCTCACGGGCGTATCACAGGGGTGTTGAGCCCTATAGGTATGGATTTCGGAGTGTCGTAGCGGCCGGATGACTCCGTCCGGGCATCGTGTTTCACGTGAAACGTCGCTCTCTGCTGCACGGAATCATCAGCCGCGGTCGTGCGGCCACGTCCCCCCGTCTCCTCAAGGGCGAAGGGGGGACGGAGTTGTCCACATCGGTGGATTCATCCACAGGAGTCCGGGCCCCGCTGGTTCGCGACCCCGGTGACATGGCAGGCTCTGTTCATCGCGAGCCTGATGCCGAGGAGAGTGACACCGTGCGGTCAGACGCCAACCTTGCGGGGCCGATGGCCGATCCGGTCCCCGGTCCCCGCTCTGAATCCCCGGGCGACGATGTTTCACGTGAAACATCGGCCCCGCCCCTAGTGGACAACGAAGACACGCCCATCGGCCGGGCCGCCCAGATCGCGGTCGAGGCTCTGGGACGTGCGGGTGAGGGCCTGCCCAGGCCCCCGAAGACCCGGATCATGGTGGTGGCCAACCAGAAGGGCGGCGTGGGCAAGACCACGTCGACCGTGAACCTGGCTGCCTCCCTGGCCCTGCACGGTGCGCGGGTCCTGGTGGTCGACCTCGACCCTCAGGGCAATGCCTCGACGGCGCTGGGCATCGACCACCACGCGGACGTGCCGTCCATCTATGACGTGCTCGTGGACAGCCGCCCGCTGATGGAGGTCGTCCAGCCGGTGGCCGACGTGGAGGGCCTCTTCTGCGCGCCGGCCACGATCGACCTGGCGGGTGCCGAGATCGAGCTCGTGTCCCTGGTCGCACGGGAGAGCCGTCTCCAGCGGGCCATTCAGGCGTACGAGCAGCCGCTCGACTACATCCTGATCGACTGCCCGCCCTCGTTGGGCCTGCTGACGGTGAACGCCCTGGTCGCGGGCGCGGAAGTGCTGATCCCGATCCAGTGCGAGTACTACGCGCTGGAGGGGCTGGGTCAGCTGCTGCGCAATGTGGACCTGGTGCGGGCCCACCTGAACCCGACGCTGCACGTGTCCACGATCCTGCTGACGATGTACGACGGCAGGACCCGGCTGGCCTCGCAGGTGGCGGAGGAGGTGCGCACCCACTTCGGCAAGGAGGTGCTGCGCACGAGCATCCCGCGGTCGGTCCGCATCTCCGAGGCTCCGAGCTACGGGCAGACGGTGCTGACCTATGACCCGGGTTCCAGCGGTTCCCTTTCCTATCTGGAGGCGGCGCGGGAGATCGCGCTGCGCGGGGCCGGATTCCAGTACGACCCCCAGCACCCCCATCAGGGTGCGGGCATGAACAACACGCAGAGCATGGCGGAGGGGATCCAGTGAGTGAGCGACGTAGGGGTCTGGGGCGGGGGCTCGGCGCGCTGATTCCCGCGGCTCCCCAAGAGAAGGTGCCGCCGGTGATCGGTGCCGGGTCGACGTCTCCGTCGGCGGTGCCGGTGCTGCCCTCGGAGCGGGGCGTCGCGGCGGCGAAGCTGGCTTCGCTGGCGCAGGCCGATGTTTCACGTGAAACATCGTCGGTGGCCGCGTTCGCGAGCGTGCCGGAGCCGGTCGCCGCTCCGGAGGCCGGTGAGGTGGCGAGTGCTACGTTCGCGGAACTCCCGATGGACTCCATCACGCCGAATCCGCGGCAGCCGCGCGAGGTGTTCGACGAGGACGCGCTGGCCGAGCTGGTGACCTCCATTCAGGAGGTGGGTCTGCTCCAGCCGGTGGTGGTGCGCCAGTCCGGTCCGGGCCGCTACGAGCTGATCATGGGCGAGCGGCGCTGGCGGGCGTGCCGGGAGGCCGGCCTGGAGCGTATTCCGGCGATCATCCGGGCCACGGATGACGAGAAGCTGCTGCTGGACGCGCTCCTGGAGAACCTGCACCGGGCGCAGCTGAATCCCTTGGAGGAGGCGGCCGCGTACGACCAGCTGCTCCAGGACTTCAATTGCACGCACGACCAGCTGGCGGACCGGATCGGGCGTTCCCGTCCGCAGGTCTCGAACACGCTGCGTCTGCTGAAGCTCTCCCCGCCCGTGCAGCGGCGGGTGGCGGCGGGCGTGCTGTCGGCGGGGCATGCGCGGGCCCTGCTGTCGGTGGACAACTCCGAGGAGCAGGACCGCCTGGCGCACCGGATCGTGGCCGAAGGGCTGTCGGTGCGTGCGGTCGAGGAGATCGTGGCGCTGATGGGCTCGGAGTCGCCGAGCGCGGTGAAGCCGAAGGGTCCGCGAGCGGGTGCCCGGGTCGCGCCCGCGCTCAACGAGCTGGCGACGCGGCTGTCGGACCGGTTCGAGACGCGGGTGAAGGTGGATCTGGGCCAAAAGAAGGGCAAGATCACCGTCGAGTTCGCGTCGATGGAGGACCTGGAGCGGATCCTGGGGACCTTGGCTCCGGGCGAGGGCCGGGTGCTGGACCAGGGCGCTGCCGGGGAGTGACCCACGGCCTGGGGGCGGGTCGTGCCGGTGTGAGCCGGTGCGGCCCGCCCCCTTTGCCTTGTCGCGGTTTCGGGTGATTCGAGCTGTGGATACGATGCGGTCATGGGTCGTCGGCTGGTACCGCTCACGCTGGACAACCTTCAAGACCTGCCCCGGCGTTGCCGGTCCTGCGTCTTCTGGGAGCTGGACCCCGTCAGCGGCGAGGCCGCCGTGAAGGCGGGCAACCCTGCCGAGGAGAAGGAGGCGTGGATCTCCGCCGTCCTCCTGGAGTGGGGTTCGTGCGGCCGGGTGGTCTACGTGGACGAGGTTCCCGTGGGGTTCGTTCTCTACGCGCCGCCGGCTTACGTGCCGCGTGCGACCGCGTTTCCGACCAGCCCGGTGTCCCCGGACGCCGTCCAGCTCATCACCTCGTGGATCATGCCGGGGTATCAGGGCCAGGGGCTGGGACGGGTGATGGTCCAGACGGTGGCGAAGGATCTGTTGCGCAGGGGGTTCCGGGCCATCGAGGCGTTCGGTGACGCCCGGTGGGAAGGTCCGGCCTGTCTGTTGCCGGCGGACCATCTGCTGGCCGTGGGCTTCAAGACGGTACGCCCGCACCCGACGCGTCCCCGGCTGAGGCTGGAGCTGCGGTCCACGCTGTCGTGGAAGGAAGACGTGGAACTGGCCCTGGACCGGCTGCTGGGGGCGGCACGGAAGGAGCCGGCGCTGCGTCCGCTGTAGGACGGGTGCGGCCCGGTCCCGGGCAGGGCCGGGCTGGGCAGGGCCGGGCTGGCATGCGAACGGGGCCGCCCCCGGCAGGGGCGGCCCCGTGTCACGCGATCGCGTCCGCTCTGGGACGCGGGTGCGTCAGGCCTTGGCGGTGACGAAGCCGTCGAGGTCGCGCAGGATGGCGGCCTTCGGCTTGGCGCCGACGATGGTCTTGACGACCTCGCCGCCCTGGTAGACGTTCAGCGTCGGGATGGACATGACGCCGTACTTGGCCGCCGTCTCCGGGTTCTCGTCGATGTTGAGCTTGACGATCTCGATCTCGTCGCCGTATTCGGCGGCGATGGCCTCGAGGGACGGAGCGATCTGGCGGCACGGGCCGCACCAGGCGGCCCAGAAGTCCACCAGGACGGGCTTGTCGCTCTTGAGGACGTCGTCATCGAAGCTTGCATCGGTGACGGTCTTGAGGGTGCCGGCCACAGCGGCCTCCTTCTTTTCCTGCGGGGAGTGGGGTGTGGTGCTGCTTGAGGGTGTCAGACCGCTGCGTGCGCCTTCTCGGCGTCCGCGAGGGCGGCGAGGAAGCGCTCGGCGTCGAGGGCCGCGGAGCAACCCGTGCCCGCGGCGGTGATGGCCTGACGGTATGTGTGGTCGACCACGTCGCCCGCGCCGAACACACCGGGGAGGCTGGTGCGGGTGGAGGGCGCGTCGACCGTGAGGTAGCCCTCCGAGTCGAGGTCGAGCTGGTCCTTGAACAGCTCGGTGCGCGGGTCGTGGCCGACGGCGATGAAGAGGCCGGTCACGGGCAGCGCGGAGGTCTCACCGGTCTTGGTGTTGCGCAGGGTGAGGCCGGTGAGCTTCTGCTCGCCGTGGATCTCCGCGACCTCGCTGTCCCAGGCGAACGAGATCTTCGGGTCGGCGAAGGCGCGGTCCTGCATGGCCTTGGAGGCGCGCAGGGAGTCGCGGCGGTGGACGATCGTGACGGACTTGGCGAACCGGGAGAGGAAAGTGGCTTCCTCGATCGCGGTGTCACCGCCGCCGATCACGGCGATGTCGTGGTCCTTGAAGAAGAATCCGTCGCAGGTCGCGCACCAGGAGACGCCACGGCCGGAAAGGGCGTCCTCGTTGGGCAGGCCGAGCTTGCGGTGCTGGGAACCGGTGGTCACGATCACGGCCTTGGCGCGGTGCACGGTGCCGGCGGTGTCGGTGACGGTCTTGATCTCGCCGGTGAGGTCCACGGACACGACGTCGTCCGGAATCAGCTCGGCGCCGAAACGCTCGGCCTGTCCGCGCATGTTGTCCATGAGGTCCGGCCCCATGATGCCGTCCTGGAAACCGGGGAAGTTCTCCACCTCGGTGGTGTTCATCAGCGCGCCACCGGCGGTGACGGCGCCTTCGAAGACCAGGGGCTTGAGCGAAGCGCGTGCGGTGTACAGGGCGGCCGTGTAACCGGCCGGCCCGGAGCCGATGATGATCACGTTTCGTACGTCGCTCACGGGTTGATTCCTCGTCTCTGCGGACTGCCTGCTGCCTACCGGGGGGCCGGTGTGGACTCTCACCCCACCCAACGGATCCTACGGCGCCCGCATTCCCGAGTTGTCCCCCCGGGCTTCCGGGTCTGTCAGCTCCTGGGGTAGGTGCTGGTGAGCAGGGGCTTTCCGGGAGCGGCCGAGGGGTCGGTGACGCAGGCGGAGCCGATGAGATAGGCGTCCACGGAGCCGGGGTCCCCCGGATGGGGCAGGACGACGAGGAAGACGTCCTTGCCTTCGTAGGTGCCGGACTCGAAGCCCAGCGGGGTCTCGGTGCGGCCGGTGGCCTGCTCGACGCAGGCGGGTGCCCTGGGCGCCCTGCCGTCGGCCGGGGCGGGGCTGGGCTCGGACGGAGGGCTGATTTCCACTCCGAGGGTGTTGTTCTGCTCCCCCGTCGTCTTGTTCCCCTTGTCTCCCCGGGCGGCGGACGCGAGGAGCTCGCGCACCGTCCCGGGGAGCCCCTGAGCCGTGTACTCGGGCGAGCCGGAGCGGGTCTGTGCGCTGGAGGCGTCGCTCCGCACGGACAGGTCCTGAGCGGGACGGTCGCCGGACATCAGGCCGAACACGAGGATTCCGGCGGTGCACGCCGCGAGCAGCCCGCCCGCGAGGGCGATCCGGCGCCGTGCGCGACGGCGTCCGGGGCCGGTTGGGCCGGTCGGGTGACCGGAGGGGCGCAGGGCTCCGCCGTGGCCGGCCGGGTCGGGGGCGGTTTCACGTGAAACATCGGGGCCGGGTCCCCCGCCGGCTGCCCGGGTGGGGCTGACGGGCCCGGGGTCCCCGTGCGGGGTGGTGGCGTCGAGGAGTGCTTCGGCGGCGAGGGCCGCGTCGATCCGGCCGGCGAGGTCGACGGGCATCCGGGCGGGGCCGGGCAGGGTGCCGAGCAGGGACCGGATCTCCTCCAGGGAGGCCCGGACGTCCGCGCACAGGGCGCAGCCCCCGAGATGGCTGCGTACCTCCGCCGTGCGGGACGGGGAGAGGAGGCCTTCCGCCAGCTCGGAGATCTCCGAGACGTCGGGGTGCCCGATCGTGCCGATCGCGCCGGGTGTGGGGTTCACGCTCGTCCACCTCCGCCCTTCACTGCGTTGGGATCCGGGGCCGGGTCCCCGCGGTCTGCCGCCGGTGGGACGGTTGTCCCCGGTGTCCGGTTCCTTCCCCGCTCGGGATCGGTGTTATCCCCGGTAGGCGTGCGCAGATGAGTGAGGAGCGGGACGAGTTTCGCCCTGCCGCGGGCGCAGCGGCTCTTCACGGTGCCGACGGGGACGTCGAGGACGGCGGCGGCCTCGGCGACGGGGTAGCCCTGCATGTCGACGAGGACCAGGGCGGCCCGCTGATCGGCCGGGAGGGTGCTCAGGGCGGCCAGCAGCTGCCGGTGGAGGTCCTGGCGCTCCGCGGGCGCCTCGGCGGACTCGTGGGGCTCCAGAAGGCGCTCCAGGCGGTCCGTGTCGTCGAGGGGGGAGGTCCTCCGGGAGGCGGCCTTGCGGGCCCGGTCCAGGCAGGCGTTCACGGTGATGCGGTGCAGCCAGGTCGTGACGGCGGATTCGCCGCGGAAGGTGTGGGCGGCCCGGTAGGCGGAGACGAGGGCGTCCTGCACGGCGTCGGCGGCTTCCTCCCGGTCGCCGAGGGTGCGCAGGGCCACGGCCCACAGCCGGTCCCGGTGCCTGCGCACGAGCTCACCGAAGGCGTCCGGGTCTCCGGCGGCGTGCAGCGACAGGAGTTCCTGGTCGCTGCGGCCGCCGGGTGTGGCTTCGTCCAATGCCGGCCCCCTCCCCCGCTGTCCGTCAGCCCGTGAACTTCACGTCCGTGATGGCCTGCTTGTACCCGGCTCCGGTGTAGGTGTCGGAGGGGGCCCAGGGCATCGCGGTGATCCAGAGCAGCACGTACCGGGTCTTGACCGGCTTCTCCGCGGTCAGGTCGAAGCTGCTGTTCGATGTCTTGGCCGTGGCGATCTTCGGCATCCCGGAGATCTTGCCCGACGGGTCCAGGGAATCGACCGCGTAGAGCGTGGTGGTGGTGTGGTCGCCCGCGAACCGGAGCGCTATCGAGGCGCTGCTGACCTCGTGTTCGGCGCCGAGGTCGTAGACGATGCCGACACCGGCCTTGTAGTCCGTCTTCATGTCGGGGCCGTCGAGGTAGTACTTGGTCCGCCAGTAGGTGGAGGAGTCCCTGTCGAAGGTGTTCTTGACGCCTCCGGGGTCCTGCTCCTTGCCGTCCGGGGAGTACTCGCGGGCCCGGGAGATGGCGAGGGGAACGGGCGCCACCTTCTCCGGGGTGTCGTCGGCCTTCTCGTGCGTGGTCTGACTGCCGCCGGTGCTGCCCTGGTTGTTCCGGTTGAGCAGGGTGTCGGCGAGCTGCCAGCTGCCCAGTCCGAGGGCGGCGATCAGCAGGGCCGCGACGCCCCACTTGAGGACGCGGCCGGTGCGGCTCTGCAGCGGTGGCGGCGGGGGGACGACGGTGACCTGCGCGGTGGGCATGCCGGGGCCCTGGGGCCTGCCGTAGCTGCCCTGCTGGTAGGTGGTGTGCTGGTACTCCGGAGGCGCGGTGAAGGTGGGCTCCGGCGGCCGGATGCGGGGCATCGCGGCCACGGCCTTGGAGAGTTCCTCCGGGGTGGTGCAGGCGGGTTCCTGACGCGAGGCGGTGGCCCCGTCGTTGGCGAGGGCGCGCATG
The DNA here is from genome assembly GCF_044759865.1 of Streptomyces sp. NPDC099050. NCBI lineage: Bacteria > Bacillati > Actinomycetota > Actinomycetes > Kitasatosporales > Streptomycetaceae > Streptomyces > Streptomyces sp. NPDC099050. The sequence continues at coordinate 136,393 of NZ_JBIWAE010000005.1, forward strand.
GCCAGTTCGCCCAGACCCCGGTGCACGCCCGCGCGGACCTGGTCGGGGGCGATCAGTCCGACGCCCTTGGGCAGGCCGGTGAGGCCGTAGGCGTCGCTCTCGTACGGCCAGCGCTGCGTCAGTGCGGCGTACAGCAGGGCGCCGATGGCCTCGGTGTCCGCGCGCTGCGGGGTCTCGCTGGTGATGCCGCGCAGGGCGGCGTTCACGGCGAGGCCGCGGATCCGGTACTGGCCGGAGGAGGTGCGCAGTATCGCGCTGGGGGTCAGGCGCAGGTGCGCGAGGCCCTCGCGGTGTGCCGCGGCCATGGCCTGGGAGACCTGGCTGACGAGTTGGTAGGCCTCGTGCGGCTCCATGGGGCCCGCGGCGAGGACCGCGGTGAGCTCCGTGGCGTCGGGGAGCCACTCGTGGACGACGTAGACGAGGTCGTTCTCTTCCACGGCGTCGAGGACCTGGACGAACCGGGGGTCGCCGAGCAGGGCCGAGGAGCGGGCGGCGGCCAGGACGGAGCGGGCCCGCGCGTGGTCGGCGGGCAGCAGGTGGACGCCAACGGCCCGGCGCAGCTTCTCGTCCATCGCGCGCCAGCTGCTGAATCCGTCCAGACGGGTGACGCACTCCTCGAGCCGGTAGCGTCTGGCCAGTTTGTGGCCGCTGTGCAGCTCGGGCGCGGCAGCGGGTGCCGCGTTCCGTCGATCGCCGTCCTTCTCGGGCATGGTTCCGTCCGCGGCTCGTCCGTTCTGGGTGTCCACCCCGTCGGCCGTGGCCTGGGCCGTCTCCGCGGCCAGCGGCTCGTCGCCGCCGTTGTCGGCCACGTCGACGGCAGCCGTGCTACGTTCCGCCACCGTCGTCCCCGCCTCCCCATCCGTTGCGCGCTGTCGGCCAGTCTGCGAAGCCATGCCAATTGTGCCCACAGTCCACCGATCTGCACGACACGCCAGAGAGGGGGAAGGTTGTACGCATCAGCGTCCCAGGCGTCCGCGGACCATCCCGACCATGGCGTTGAGTTCTTCGATGCGCATCCGCTTGGCGGCGACGAGGAACACCGCTGCCAGGGAGATGCCGCCGGCCACCAGGGCGGTGAGGGAGCCGAGGGCTCCGCTGCCGATGAAGTGCAGGACGGCGAAGGCGACGGCGCCGGCCACCGCGGCGGCGGGGACGCAGGCGCCGATGAGCCGGGTGTAGGTGCGCATCACGTGCGCCCCGTCGAGGTCCCCGCCGAGGCGGGTGCGCAGGCGGCGCCAGGCGACACCGACGCCCACGGCGTAGCCGAGGCCGTAGGCGGCGGCCATGCCGACGACGGCCCAGCGTGCGGGGAGCACGAAGAAGGCCACGACGGACATGCCCGCGTTGACGGCGGCCACGATGACCGTGTTGTAGAAGGGCGTCCGGGTGTCCTCGTAGGCGTAGAAGCCGCGCAGGACCACGTACTGGACGGAGTAGGGGATCAGTCCGAGGCCGAAGGCCATCAGGATGAAACCGATGTTCTGGGCGCTCTCCGAACCTGAACCGGCGTACAGCAGGCCGGCCATGGGGACGCCCAGGGCCAGGAACGCGAAGGCGCAGGGCACGATCGCGACGGCCGAGGTGCGCAGCCCGTAGGAGATGTCGTCACGGACGGCGGCGGCGTCACCGTCGTGGGCGGAGCGGGAGATGCGCGGCAGGACGGCGGTCATGACGGAGACGGTGATGATGGCCTGCGGCATCTGCCAGAGCAGAAGTGCGTAGTTGTAGCCGGTGATGCCGGTACCGCCGTGGCCCTGCTTGTCGGCCACCTCGCCCGCCCAGGTGGCGAGCTGGGTGACGACGATGAGGCCGAGCTGGTTGGCCAGGACGAAGAAGAACGTCCACTTGGCCAGGCCGGCGGCCTTGCCGAGGCCGTGGCCCTTCCAGTCGAACCGCAGGCGCGGCCTGAAGCCGGCGTCGCGCAGGTAGGGAAGCATCGCCAGGGACTGGACGACCAGTCCGAGCAGGGTGCCCAGGCCCAGCAGCCGGACGCCCTCGGGGGTGATGCCGGCCTCGGTGACGCCCGTGGTGGTGAAACCGCCGAAGGCCCAGATGAAGGCGCCGAAAGTGGCGATGACGACGATGTTGTTGAGGACCGGGGTCCACATCATCGCGCCGAACCGGCCGCGGGCGTTGAGGATCTGACCGAGGACCACGTGCACGCCCATGAAGAACATGGTGGGCAGGCAGTAGTGGGCGAAGGCTACGGCGACGTCCAGCCGGGCCGGGTCGTCGGCGATCTTCTGCGACATCATGCCGATGAACAGGGGTGCCGCGAGCACGCACACCACGGTGACGGCGCCCAGCAGGACCATGACGAGGGTCAGCAGGCGGTTGGCGTAGGCCTCTCCCCCGTCCTCGTCGTTCTTCATCGCCCGCACCAACTGCGGGATGAAGACGGCGTTGAGGGCGCCGCCGCCGACCAGGACGTAGATCATCGTCGGCAGGGTGTTGGCGACCTGGTAGCTGTCGTTGAGGGTGGCGACGCCGATGGCCCCGGCGATCACCAGGGTCCGCATGAAGCCGGTGATGCGGGAGACGATGGTGCCGGCGGCCATCAGGGCGCTGGACTTGAGCAGGCTGGAGGCGCGTCCGGCGGGCTTGCTCGGTGCCGGGGCGGCCACGGGAGCGTCCTCGGCGGGGGTGCGCGGCGCCGCGTCCTGGTCCCGGTACAGGTGGGCGAAGGCGTCGGGGCGGGGGTCCTGGTCGGCGGCCTTGGTCACGAGGGAGTCCACGCCGACGAACTGCGTGGTCGTCGCGTGGTCGCCGTAGGGCAGGTGCCGGGACGGACCGTCCGGCTCGGGCGGCGGCGTCTGGGCCCACACCCGGGGGTCCGGGGCGTACGCGGGGGCCGGCGGGGCCGCGTAGAGCGGACCGGGCTCCTGGAAGGTGCCGGGCGGCGGCGGCGGGTGCGAGGCCCGGTCGTACAGGACCTCCGCCACCGGGTCCTGGGCGGAGAGGTCCTGCGCCCGGTACGGGTCGTAGGCGTAGGCGCCCTGGACATAGGGGTCGTGGTCCGGCGCTTGCGCGGGCGCGGGAACCTGTCCCGGCACCGGGGCGCCGGGGGCAGTGCCCTGGGAGGGCGCGGGCCCGCCAGTGCCCTGCGCACGGTCACCTTCGTACGGCGCGTTCATCGAAACCCCACCTCATCGTCCCCAGGCCGACCGGCCACGGCGTCGCTCAACGGTCCACTGTCTCACCCGTGCCGGACGGGTCCGCGCTTTGCGGTCCGGTGTCCGGGGACTCGTCACTCTGCTGCGTGCTCTCCTCCGCGGCGACGCGCGCCGCGACACGCTTGCGGCTGGCGTACATCTTGATGCCGGCCAGCACGAGGAGAAGGACACCACCCGCGATGACGAGCATGACGGTCGGGGTCACCTCGGTGGCTTCGACGGTGAACTTGCGGGCCTTGCCGTAGGGCACGCCGTCGGTGGTGAAGAGCTGGGCCGTCACCTCGACTGGTCCGCTCGCGGTGGCGTTGGCGGGGAACTTCACGGTCTGGCTGTGCCCGCCCTGGATCGCGACTTCCTGCTGGGCCTCACCGCTGTCGCCGAACATCAGCCGGGTCGGGTTGGCGGACCGCAGCCGCAGGACCAGGTTGTGGGTGTCCTGGACGAGGCTGTTCTGGACGGTGACCGGGATGGTCGCGCTGTGTCCGGAGAGCGTCGCGTCGGACTTGGGGATGATCTTGACCTTCTCGGTGAGTCGGATCAGGTACTCCTGCACCTGGTCCCGGTACTCGCGCGCCGCGTCGGGGCGGCCGCGCCACGAGGAGGACATCTCCCGGTTGGTGGTGTTGCCGAAGGGGATCTCGACGCGGTCGGGCGCGGTCAGGATCACCTTGAAGTGGTCCAGGGTGGTCTCGGTGGTGCGGATCTTCTCGAAGGCGGAGACCGGCAGTTCCTGCTTGCTCAGTGCCTCGGGGTACTGGCCGGCTCCGGGGACCTGGGTGGCGGCGCGGGGGTCGGGGGTCGCGGCGGCCGCGGCCTCCAGGTCCACGGCCTGGCTCCAGCGGCCCGACTGCAGACCCCGGATGGCGGCGGCCATGGTCTGCGCCTGGCTGGCGCTGGGCATCCGCTGCGGGGCGACGACGAAGCTGCGCTGGCTGTCGGTCTCCTGCAGGTTCAGGGCGAGGGAATGGGCGAGGAACTGCTGCACCGAGGCGGTGGAGTTCCCGGCGCGGAGCATGTCGCCCTGGAAGGCGGTGGAGAGGTCGGCGTCGGCGACGACGGCCGTGGTACCCGCGCCGATGGGCCGCGCGGCCGACGGGGTGTAGCCCAGGGAACCGGTCTCCTGGAGGCTGTCGCTGCGGGTGAGGACGTTGTGGGCGCCGGCCGACGTCGCGACGTTCACGATCGACGGGTCGATCGCCCCGTCCACGGGCCAGGAGAAGTCGGTGCTCGCGGGGACGTGCAGGACCGTCTCGACGGCATCCTTCGCCTTGTCGGTGGCGGGCCGCAGTTGTCCCAGGGTGCCGGAGACGTCCTTGCCGCGGTGGGCGAGCGAGGCGATGTCCGGGTCCGCGAAGGGCAGTGCCACGACCTTCTTGCCCTGGACGGCGCTTTCCAGCGAGCTCAGCCACCGCTCGGCGATGGCCTTGTTCTTGCCCTGGACGGTCCGGCCGTCGGGGGTGCGGACCCGGTAGCCCTTGGTCATGGCATCGACGGTGTAGAGCAGGTCCGGGTCGATGACCCAGGTGATGGGGAGGTCCTTGCCGAGGGTGACCATCTGCTCCAGGCGGCCGCCGGGCTTCAGCTCGTCGGCGAGGCCGTCGTCGAGGAAGACGGGGGTCTGCACCTCGTCCGAGCCGGTCTCCGAGGTCAGGTGCGTGGTGGAGATCAACGGCCAGACGTACGCGAGCTGGGAACGCTTGGCGGCGGCCTCCGGCTGCCAGGGCAGGAAGGTCCGCTTGATGCCGAGGACCTGCTCGTACTGGCGGCTCTCGGTTTCCCCGGACAAGGAGACGCCGAGCTGGTAGACGCCGTCCTCGTCCAGGTCCAGCTTGTTCACCGGCACCTTGAGGGTGAAGGGCTGGCTGACCTTGGAGGGCAGCGAATCGATCTTCACGGCGAATTCGGGGCCGACCTCCGCCGGGTCGGCGCCCGCCCGGAACGCGCCGCGTTCCGCGGCCTCGTCGATGGAGCTGCGGTCCCCCAGCGCCGGCCCGACCCGCAGACCCACGTGCGCGTCGGTGATCTTCTCGGAGCCGTTGTTGATCACGGTGCCCGTGATGGTGAGGGTGTCGCCCTTGACCGGGGCGCTGGGCGCCAGGCCGTCGAGCTGGACGTCGACGGCGGCTGCCGCCGTGTCGGTGGCCTGGGCTTCGGGAGCGTGCGAGTAGACCAGGCCGGCGAGTACGGGCGTCCCGGCGAGCAGGACGACCGCGCGCCGCAGCCAGCGTCGCCGGGCAGGAGCGGGCGCCCCCTGGATGTCTGCCGCCTCGGCCAACGCGCTCGCCCGTCCCTCGGAGTGTCAGTGGTCGTCGTTTGTGCGTCCACGCATGGTAACGAGGCCCGCTGTGCGCGAGTGCCGCGCCTTGCTCCACATGATCGGGTCCGCCCCGGAGCGGCCGTGGGCCGGGGTGGCCGCAAAACACGGGCGCTCCCGGCGGGCCGGGCACGTACCCTTTTCTGTTGTGCCGAACGCCAACGAAGACAACCCCAGTGTCCTGAATCACGGGCAGGCCCGCGCGGTGAGTGAACTGCTGCGGATCGCCCCTGTCGCCGACGAGCTCGGCCGCCGTTTCCAGGAGGCGGGTTTCCGTCTCGCCCTGGTCGGCGGGTCCGTCCGCGACGCGCTGCTCGGGCGCCTCGGCAACGACCTCGACTTCACCACCGACGCCCGCCCCGAGGACGTCCTCAAGATCGTCAGGCCGTGGGCCGACTCGGTCTGGGACGTCGGCATCGCCTTCGGCACGGTCGGTGCCCAGAAGGATGCCCGCGTCGGAGACGCTCATAGAAGCTTCCAGATCGAGGTGACCACCTACCGCTCGGAGTCCTACGACCGGACCTCGCGCAAGCCCGAGGTCTCCTACGGCGACTCCATCGAGGAAGACCTCGTCCGCCGCGACTTCACGGTGAACGCGATGGCCGTCGCACTCCCCGAGAAGGAGTTCATCGACCCGCACGGCGGCCTGGAGGACCTCCGGGCGGGCGTGCTGCGCACTCCCGGCACCGCCGAGGACTCCTTCTCCGACGACCCGCTGCGGATGCTCCGGGCAGCGCGGTTCGCCGCCCAGCTCGACTTCGAGGTCGCGCCGGACGTGGTGACGGCGATGACGGAGATGTCCGGCCGCATCGAGATCGTCTCGGCCGAGCGGGTCCAGGGCGAGCTGAACAAGCTCCTGCTGTCCGCGCACCCGCGCAAGGGCCTGGGCCTGCTCGTGGACACGGGGCTGGCCGAGCACGTGCTGCCGGAGCTGCCGGCGCTGCGCCTGGAGAGCGATGAGCACCACCGGCACAAGGACGTCTACGACCACTCGCTGATCGTGCTGGAGCAGGCGATCGCGCTGGAGGAGGAGGGCCCGGACCTGGTCCTGCGGCTCGCGGCCCTGCTGCACGACATCGGCAAGCCGCGGACCCGCCGGTTCGAGAGCGACGGTCGGGTCTCCTTCCACCACCACGAGATGGTGGGCGCGAAGATGACCAAGAAGCGCATGGCCGCGCTCAAGTACTCCAACGACATGGTCAAGGACGTGGCCCGGCTGGTGGAGCTGCACCTGCGCTTCCACGGCTACGGGGACGGGGAGTGGACCGACTCTGCCGTGCGGCGCTACGTCCGCGACGCCGGTCCGCTGCTGGACCGCCTGCACAAGCTGACCCGTTCCGACTGCACCACGCGCAACAAGCGCAAGGCGAACGCGCTGTCCCGCACCTATGACGGGCTTGAGGAGCGCATCGCCCAGCTGCAGGAGAGGGAGGAGCTGGACGCGATCCGGCCCGACCTCGACGGCAACGAGATCATGCGGGTCCTCGACGTGGGCCCCGGCCCGGTGATCGGCAAGGCGTACGCGTTCCTGTTGGAGCTGCGGCTGGAGAACGGTCCCATGGAGCACGACGCGGCGGTCGCCGCGCTCAAGGAGTGGTGGGCCGCACAGGCCTGAGGGCCTGGAGGCCTGAGTGCCTGAGTGCCTGAGTGCCTGAGTGCCGCGATGTTTCACGTGAAACATCGCGGCGCGGGGCCGGTCGTACAAGGATCAGGGCGATGTTTCACGTGAAACATCGCCCTGACGCACGAGCAGTGCCGCGGTCGCGGCGTAGAGCATGGCCACCCCGAGGATCAGCGGGACGGAGTGCCCGTCGAGGGGGAGCACGAGCGCGGCCACCCCGGCGGCGCCGACGAAGGCGGCGTTGAAGAGCACGTCGTAGACCGAGAAGACGCGGCCTCGGAAGGCGTCGTCCACCTGGGACTGCACGACGGTGTCGGTGGAGATCTTGGCCCCCTGGGTGGCCAGGCCCAGGACGAAGGCCGCTGCCAGCATCGGTCCGGGCTCGAAGAACAAGCCGAGCGCCGGGACCAGTACCGCGGCGCCCGCCGCGCACAGGGTGATGGATCCGAGGGCGCCCAGCCGGCCCACCAGCCACGGAGCGATGACGGCGGCCGCGAAGAACCCGGCGCCGGAAACTCCGACCGTGACGCCCAGCAGCGCCAGCCCGTCAGCCTCGTTGTCCGACCAGGCGTAGCGGCAGAGCATGAGCAGCGTGACGAACAGGGCCCCGTAACAGAACCTCATGACAGTCATGGCGGTGAGCGCCCGGGCCGCCTCGCGCCGGGAGGCCAGGTGCCGCAGTCCCCCGACCAGGCCCCGCACGGTGAGGGCGATCCCCTGGCGGACCGTCGGGTTGATCCGGCCGGGAGGGTGGTCGGGCCCTAGCAGGTCCAGGGCCAGGCGCAGGGAGGTCAGAGCCGCACAGAGGTAGAGGCCGGCTCCGAGGAGCACGACCAGGGCGTCGGACTCGTCGGCCAGGACCCGGACGAGGAAGGCCAGACCCCCGCCGGCGACGGCGGCGAGCGTTCCCGCGGTGGGTGAGAGGGCGTTCGCGGTGACCAGCTGGCCGGGTGCGACGACCCGCGGCAGGGAAGCGGCCAGCCCGGCCAGGACGAAGCGGTTGACCGCGGTCACGGACAGGGCCGAGGCGTAGAAGAGCCAGTCGGGGACGTGCGCGACGATCAGCATGCCGGTGACGCAGGCGAGGAGGGCGCGCAGCAGGTTGCCGTAGAGGAAGACCTGACGGCGGCGCCAGCGGTCCAGCAGGACTCCCGCGAAGGGGCCGACCACCGAATAGGGCAGCAGGAGCACCGCCATGGCCGAGGCGATGGCCGCGGGTGAGGCCTGCTTCTCCGGGGAGAAGACGACATAGGCGGCCAGCGCGACCTGGTAGACCCCGTCGGCGGCCTGGGACAGCAGCCGTACGGCGAGCAGGTTGCGGAAGTCCCGCAGACGCAGGAGTACGCGCAGATCACGTACGACAGCCATGAGGGAAAGGGTCACACACGCGGAGGGTCCCCGGGCATATTGCCCGGGGACCCTCCGCGGAAGAACTGCCGAAGTCCAGGTGCCCTCGCGGACGCCGGGGTTCGACTAGCGCTCGACCTCGCCCTTGATGAACTTCTCGACGTTCGCGTAGGCCTCGTCGTCGAAGTACTGCACCGGCGGGGACTTCATGAAGTAGCTCGAAGCCGACAGGATCGGGCCACCGATGCCGCGGTCCTTGGCGATCTTCGCCGCGCGCAGGGCGTCGATGATGACACCGGCGGAGTTCGGGGAGTCCCACACTTCGAGCTTGTACTCGAGGTTCAGCGGGACGTCGCCGAAGGCGCGGCCTTCAAGACGGACGTAGGCCCACTTGCGGTCGTCGAGCCACGCCACGTAGTCGGACGGGCCGATGTGGACGTTCTTCTCGCCGAGCTCGCGGTCGGGGATCTGCGAGGTGACGGCCTGAGTCTTGGAGATCTTCTTCGACTCGAGGCGGTCGCGCTCCAGCATGTTCTTGAAGTCCATGTTGCCGCCGACGTTGAGCTGCATGGTGCGCTCAAGACGGACACCGCGGTCCTCGAACAGCTTCGCCATCACGCGGTGCGTGATGGTGGCGCCGACCTGCGACTTGATGTCGTCGCCGACGATCGGGACACCGGCCTCGGTGAACTTGTCCGCCCACTCCTTGGTGCCGGCGATGAAGACCGGGAGGGCGTTGACGAAGGCGACCTTGGCGTCGATGGCGCACTGGGCGTAGAACTTCGCCGCAGCCTCGGAACCGACCGGCAGGTAGCAGATCAGGACGTCGACCTGGCGGTCCAGAAGGGTCTGGACGATGTCGACCGGGGTCTCGGCCGACTCCTCGATGGTCTCGCGGTAGTACTTGCCCAGACCGTCCAGGGTGTGGCCGCGCTGAACGGTCACGCCCGCACTCGGGACGTCACAGATCTTGATGGTGTTGTTCTCGCTGGCGCCGATGGCGTCCGAAAGGTCGAGGCCGACCTTCTTCGCGTCGACGTCGAACGCGGCGACGAACTCGATGTCGCTCACGTGGTAGTCGCCGAACTGGACGTGCATCAGACCGGGGACCTTGGCCGCCGGGTCGGCGTCCTTGTAGTACTCGACGCCCTGCACCAGCGAGGCGGCGCAGTTGCCTACGCCGACGATGGCTACGCGAACCGAACCCATTCCGGTTGCTCCCTGTTTGTTCTCGGACGAGGCCTGCGAGATGCAGACCTCACTTTGCAGTTTCGTCGGACGGACCGGGTCGTCTCTGATCCCGTCCCGCCCGCTCACTCTCGATGAGCTCGTTCAGCCAGCGCACTTCGCGCTCCACGGATTCCATGCCGTGGCGTTGCAGCTCGAGCGTGTAGTCGTCGAGCCGCTCGCGTGTGCGAGCCAGCGAGGCGCTCATCTTCTCCAGGCGCTCCTCAAGGCGGCTGCGACGGCCCTCCAGTACCCGCATGCGTACGTCTCGTTCGGTCTGGCCGAAAAAGGCGAAGCGGGCGGCGAAGGACTCGTCCTCCCAGGCATCGGGGCCCGTGTGGGAGAGGAGCTCCTCGAAGTGCTCCTTACCTGCTGCCGTCAACCGGTAGACGATCTTGGCGCGGCGCCCTGCGAGTGAAGCGGCGAGAGCGTCCTCCGGGGCATTGCCCGGCTCTTCGATCAACCAGCCGTTGGTGACGAGCGTCTTGAGGCAGGGGTAGAGCGTCCCGTAGCTGAACGCTCTGAACACCCCCAGCGAGGTGTTGAGCCGCTTGCGCAGCTCGTAACCGTGCATGGGGGATTCGCGAAGCAGGCCGAGAACAGCGAACTCAAGAATGCCTGAGCGCCTGCTCATCCGCTTGCCCTTCCCCCGCCTCGGAGTCTTTATGTCGAGCTGATGTATCGACTCGATACATCCAGACGATAGAACGGGTAGCCCTCCGCTACAAGTGGTGACACGGTGACCGGCGTCACATCGTGGATTTGCGCGGGGCAAGTTGCCTGATTTGGGGTGAACTTCGGCACTGATTGGCTTTTGGGCGTGCGTAGTCTGTGCGCCATGACACCGGGGGGACCGGAACTCACCTGCCGCTTCCAGGCCACTCGCCTGCCCGAGGAGTAGTCGTTCGATGAGCGAGCACCGCCGCAAACCGCAACAGCCCCAGGGCGGCGGCCGCGCCGCCGCCCGCAAGGCCGCCCAGCAGCGCCCTTCCCGGGGTGCCGGGCGTGACGTCCCCACCGCGTCACCCAGCGGGTCGTACGGGCAGCAGCCGGGCCACGGCGGCCGGGCGGACGCCCGGAGAGCCGCCGGCCGCGCCCCGGCCGGACGGGGCCGTGGCGCCGCGGGCGCCGGCCGCCCCAAGCGGTTCATCAATTACCCGCGCGGCGAGAAGACCGGCTGGCAGCGCTTCGTCCCCTCCTGGAAGCTCGTCGGCGGCACCACCCTGGGCTTCTTCGCGATGATCACGTTGGGCGCCGGCATCGGCATCGCCATGGTGAACAAGCCCGACGTGAACAAGACGGCCAAGGCGCAGAACAACGTCTTCTACTGGGAAGACGGCACCCAGATGGTCGCGACGGGTGGTTCCGTCAACCGCCAGATCGTCTCCATCGACAAGATCCCCCGGTCCATGCAGAACGCCGTGATCGCGGCGGAGAACGAGTCCTTCGATTCGGACAAGGGCGTCGACCCGATGGGCATCGCCCGCGCCGTGTGGAACATGGCCAAGGGCGGATCCACCCAGGGCGGCTCCACGATCACCCAGCAGTACGTGAAGAACCAGTACCTGGACTCGGACCAGACGCTGAAGCGAAAGGTCACCGAGCTCTTCATCTCCATCAAGCTGGGTACCACCGAGGAGAAGAACGTGATCCTCGCCGGCTACCTGAACACCGCCTACTACGGCCGTGACGCCTACGGGATCCAGGCGGCCGCGCGCGCCTACTTCGGCAAGGACTGCGACGAGCTCACGCCCTCCGAGAGCGCCTTCCTCGCGGCCGTGCTCAAGGGCCCGAACCTCTACAACCCCGACGGCGGCATCGGCTCCGCGGCCACGCCCGAACAGAACACCAAGCGGGCCCAGGACCGCTGGGCCTGGGTGCTGAACCGCGAGGTCAAGGTCGGGCGCATGCAGCAGGCCGAGCGGGACAAGTACACGACCTTCCCCACCTTCATCGAATCCGCCCAGGCCGCCGGCATGTCCGGGCAGATCGGCTACCTGGTCGACACCGCCAACCTGTACCTGGCGAAGAAGGGCATCAAGGCCGAGGACCTGGCCAAGGGCGGCTACCAGATCCACACCACCTTCAAGAAGAGCAAGGTGGATGCGCTGGTCAAGGCCGTCGAGAACACCCGCGACGGGATGCTCGACGAGAAGGCGCGGCCCGATACCGACACCTTCGTGCAGTTCGGCGCGGCCTCGGTCGACGTGAAGACCGGAGCCCTCGTCGCCCTGTACGGCGGTCCCGGCATCGACAAGAAGCACTTCAACAACAACGCCAACACCTCCGGTGTACAGGTCGGCTCGACCTGGAAGCCGTTCGTGCTGGCGGCGGCCATGGAGTACGGCACCCAAAACTCCAGGGGCAAGGGGATCTCGGCCGACAGCAAGTACCAGGCGAACGACCTCACCGTGATCAACAACCGTGCCGGCGAGCCGCTGCGCGACGGCTCCGGCAAGCCGTTCCGGCAGAAGAACGAGAGCCCGACCGCTTACGGGTACGTGACCCTGAACGAGGCGATGGAGAAGTCCATCAACGTCCCCTTCGCCCAGCTCGTCTTCGACGTCGGCCACGACAAGGTGAAGAAGGTCGCCGAGGCGACCGGCATCCTTCCGGACTCCATGGACCCCAACTCCAACGCCTCCTTCGCGCTGGGCACCTCGACCCCCAGTGCCATCCGGATGGCCAACTCGTACGCCACCTTCGCCGCCTCCGGCATCCACCACGAGCAGTACTCGGTGACCAGCGTCCAGAAGATGGGCAAGGACCTGCCGAACTTCGTTCCTCCCAAGGGCCAGCGGGCCATGGACGACTCGATCGCGGACAACGTCACCAAGGTCCTGCAGAACGTCGTCGAGAACGGCACCGGTACGAAGGCCAAGAAGCTCAACCGGCCGGCCGCGGGCAAGACCGGTACCACCGACAAGAACATGTCGGCCTGGTTCGTCGGCTACACCCCCGAGCTGTCCACCTCCGTGGCGCTGTTCCGCTCGGACCCGAGCGCGAAGAAGAAGGAACTGATCTCGATGAGGGGCGTGGCGGGCATTCCCTCCCTCCACGGTGGTGACATCCCGGCCGAGATCTGGACGAAGTACATGAAGGAGGCGCTGAACGGCGTCAAGGAGTCGGACTTCCCGGAGCCCGAGGACATCGGTGTCGTCGCGGACGCCTCCGGAGCCCCCTCGCCCACGCCTTCCCCCTCCCCGTCCCCCTCCCCCTCGCCGTCTCCGTCGAACTCGCCCTCCCCGAGCCCGTCCCCCAGCCCGAGCCCGTCGCGCAGCGGTGGCAAGCCGACCTGTAAGCCGTGGGCCATCTGCGACCCGGACCCCAGTCCCAGTTCCTCCCGGTCGCCCTCGCCCTCGCCCAGCAAGACGGGCGGCGGCCGGCCGGGCGGCGCGACGAACGGCGGGAGCGGAGGCTTCCCGATAGGGGGCTCCACGGGCGGCTGACCGGCCGCCCCACGACACGGCAGGCCCATGACGGGCAGGAGAGGGCCGTCGCACCGAGTGCGGCGGCCCTCTCGCACGCTGTCCATGGGAGACGGCGGCGCCGTACGGCAGGATGTGCGCATGACGAAGGTGCACGAGGACAGCCCCGTACTGCCCACCCAGCAGGACGAGGTGGCCGCCGCGGGGAGCGAGCTCATCGGCGGCCCGCTGGGCCGCTACGCCCGGCTGGGCGGCCATTGGCTGAACCCCGTACGAGTCGTTGTCCTCGTGACCCTGGGGATGTTCGCGCTCGGCATGGCGCAGAAGCTGCCCTGCTACAACTGGGCGTGGTTCCGCGGGGCCGGCTCCCAGTACACCCACGCCTGCTACTCGGACATCCCGCACCTCTTCGTCGTACGCGGCTTCGCCGACGGCCTCGTCCCGTACTTCGACCGGATCCCCGGCGACATGCCGTTCCTGGAGTACCCGGTCCTCACCGGGCTCTTCATGAAGGTCGCCTCATGGATGACCCCCGGCAGCGGCTCCATGCAGCACCGCGAGCAGATGTACTGGATGGTCAACGCGGGCATGCTGATGGTCTGCGCCGCCGTGATCGCGGTGTGCGTGGCCCGCACCCACCGCCGCCGCCCGTGGGACGCACTGCTCTTCGCCCTCGCGCCCGGTTTCGCGCTGACCGCGACCATCAACTGGGACCTGATGGCGATCGCGCTGACCGCCGCCGCGATGCTCATGTGGTCGCGGAGCCGGCCGCTGGCCTTCGGCGTGCTGCTCGGCCTGGCCACCGCGGCCAAGTTCTATCCCCTGCTGCTGCTCGGGGCCGTGTTCGTGCTCTGCTGGCGGGCCGGGAAGTGGCGTGCCTTCGGCGCGGCCGTCGGCGGCACCGTGGCCTCCTGGCTCGTGGTGAACCTGCCCGTCATGCTCTTCGCGTGGGAGGGCTGGCAGAAGTTCTACACCTTCAGCCAGGAGCGGCCGATCGACTTCGGATCCGTGTGGCTGCTGATCTCCCAGCGCTCCGGGAACCCGCTCGAGGACGCCAACACCTACGCGACGGGCCTGACGCTGCTGCTGTGCGCGGCCATCGGCCTGCTCGCGCTCACCGCGCCCCGCCGCCCCCGCTTCGCCCAGCTGGCCTTCCTGCTGGTGGCCGCCTTCATCCTGGTCAACAAGGTCTACTCGCCCCAGTACGTGCTGTGGCTCATCCCGCTCGCCGCACTGGCCCGGCCGCGCTGGCGGGACATCCTGATCTGGCAGACCGGCGAGGTCATCTACTTCCTGGGCATCTGGTTCTACCTCGCCTACACGACCAGCGGCGACAAGCACCAGGGCCTGCCGCTGGAGGGCTACCAGCTGTCGATCGCGGCCCACCTGCTGTGCACGCTCTACCTGTGCGCGGTGGTCGTACGCGACATCCTGCTGCCCGATCGGGACGTGGTGCGGCGCGACGGCTCGGACGACCCCTCGGGAGGCGTCCTGGACGGTGCGGAGGACGTCTTCACGTTCTCGCAGACGGCGAAGGCGCCGCGGGACGCGGCGCCTTCGGAGGGTCAGCGGGTCGACTGGGGCGCACGCCCCGGGGAGTGACTCAGGCGTCGAGGACCCGGTCGAACTGCGTGGTGGTGTGGCGCAGGTGCGCCACCAGCTCGTCGCCGACCTTCGGCTCGGGAGAGTCCGACGGCACGAACAGGATGGACACCTGCATGTGCGGCGGCTCGGCGAACCAGCGCTGCTTGCCCGCCCACACGAACGGCGACAGGTTCCGGTTGACGGTGGCGAGTCCGGCGCGGGCGACGCCCTTGGCACGCGGCATCACCCCGTGCAGGGCCTTGGGGGCCTCCAGGCCGACTCCGTGCGAGGTACCGCCGGCGACGACGACCAGCCAGCCGTCGGAGGCGGCCTTCTGCTGCCGGTAGCCGAACCGGTCGCCCTTGGCGACGGGGGTGACGTCGAGCACCGCGCCGCGGTACTCGGTCGCCTCGTGGTCGCCCAGCCACAGCCGGGTGCCGATGCGGGCCCGGAAGCGCGTCTGCGGGAACTGCTGCTGCAGCCGCGCCAGCTCCGAGGCCTTCAGGTGGCTGACGAACATCGTGTGCAGCGGCAGCCGGGCCGCGCGCAGCCGGTCCATCCAGCCGATGACCTCTTCGACGGCGTCCGAGCCGTCCGGTCGGTCCAGCGGCAGGTGCAGGGCGAAGCCCTCCAGCCGGACGTCCTCGATCGCCGCGTGCAGGTGGCCGAGCTCCTGCTCGGAAATGCCGTGCCGGCGCATCGAGCTCATGCACTCGATGACCACACGGGCCCCGACCAGCCCGCGCACCCCGTCCAGCGAGGACACCGAGCGGATGACCCGGTCCGGCAGCGGCACCGGCTCCTCGCCGCGCCGGAACGGGGTGAGGACGAGCAGGTCACCCCCGAACCAGTCCTTGATGCTTGCGGCCTCGTACGTCGTGCCGACCGCGAGGACGTCGGCACCCATCCGGGTGGCCTCCTCGCAGAGCCGCTCGTGACCGAAGCCGTAGCCGTTGCCCTTGCAGACGGGGATCATCCCCGGGAACTGGTCCTGGATCTGCTTCTGGTGCGCACGCCAGCGCGCGGTGTCGACGTAGAGCGTGAGCGCCATGCCCGTCCGGAGCCTCTCTCGAAAAGCTGCGTGGTGCAGCGGTGCGGTGTGTGTGGATGGGGCGGGTCAGCGACGCGACATGTAGATGTCGAGCGCCTTGTGCAGCAGCTTGTTGAGCGGGAAGTCCCACTCGCCGACGTACTCGACGGCCTCGCCGCCCGTGCCGACCTTGAACTGGATCAGGCCGAACAGGTGGTCGTTCTCGTCCAGGGTGTCACTGATGCCGCGCAGGTCGTAGACGCTTGCGCCGAGCGCGTAGGAATCGCGCAGCATGCGCCACTGCATCGCGTTCGAGGGACGGACCTCGCGCTTGTGGTTGGCTGAGGCGCCGTACGAGTACCAGACGTGCTGGCCGACGGTGAGCATCGTGGCGGCGGCCAGCGGCTCCCCCTCGTGGGTGGCGATGTAGAGCCGCATCCGGTTGGGGTCCTCGGAGTTGAGGGCCGTCCACTGGCGCTGGAAGTAGCTGAGCGGGCGCGGGCGGAACTTGTCGCGCTCGGCCGTGACCTCGTACAGCTTCTGCCAGGTCGGCAGGTCCTCGTATCCGCCCTGGACGACCTCGACGCCGGCCTTCTCGGCCTTCTTGATGTTGCGGCGCCACAGCTGGTTGAAGCCCTTGAGGACGTCGTCCAGCGAGCGGTTGGCCAGGGGTACCTGGAAGACGTACCGGGGCTGGACGTCGCCGAAGCCGGCGCCGCCGTCCTCGGCCTGCTGCCAGCCCATCCGGCGCAGCTTGTCGGAGACTTCGAAGGCGCGGGGCTCGATGACGGAGGCCTCCACGTCACGCAGGCGCTTGACCTCCGGGTCCTGGATCCCGGCCTTGATGGCGGTCGAGTTCCAGCGGCGGATGACGACGGGCGGGCCCATCTTCACGGTGAAGGCGCCCTGCTGCTTGAGGTGCGCCAGCATCGGCTGGAGCCACTCTTCGAGATTGGGGGCGTACCAGTTGATGACAGGGCCCTCGGGGAGGTACGCGAGGTACCGCTTCACCTTGGGCAGCTGTCGGTACAACACGAGTGCGGCGCCGACGAGTTCGCCGGACTGGTCGAACCATCCGAGGTTCTCGGAGCGCCACTCGTTCTTCACGTCGGCCCACGCCGGGACCTGGCAGTGGCTAGCCGAGGGCAGGCTCTGGAGGTAGCCCAGGTGCTGCTCTCGGCTGATGGTCCTCAGGGACAGGCTCATGCGGGGCGTCTCCTCGGCGGCTTCGCTGGCTATGGCGCGAAGCCTACTGCGACGGGGGCGCCACCCATCTGGGGGACAGGCCGGGCCCGGGCCGGTGGGAGGCCGGCGCCCCGTCGCGAAGGCACCCGGTCAGCCCAGCCAGCCGCCGAAGAGACCGCCGTGCGCCATGCCGAGGAAGAAGCCGATGGCCGAGGCTCCGAGGCCGATGATCAGTGCTGTCCGCTCGCGTGTCGTGGCGGAGATGAACTGGCCGTAGAGCCCGGTGACGATCCCGATCAGCCCGGTCCACGAGCTGAGCAGGTGCAGATGGTGGAAGAAGCCCGTGACGAACGCCACGGCGCCGAGGATCAGAGTGAGCGCCACCAGGGTGTCCTGGAGCGGATGGGGCTTGCCGTCGGTCGCGAAGAGCGAGATGGAGGACTGGCGTCGCATTGCCTGTGCCATCGGAAGGCACCTCCTGGCTGCAGCAGAGCGGTGCTGCGGGCTTCCCGCGGCAGGGGCCGAAGGCATAGCACCGAGCACACCCGATGCCTACAGATTGTGGCCTCCTGCTGGTGGATTTCAACCGGAAGGAGTCGAGGAGGTAGTCTGTACAGCTGCGCGGTGTCTGCTCTGCAGATGCCGTGCGCACGCATCACGACCCTCCTGCCACGGAACGACCGTGGCCGCTGAGTCCAAAGGAGGTGGGTTCCACATGCGTCACTACGAAGTGATGGTCATCCTCGACCCCGATCTCGAGGAGCGCGCTGTCTCCCCGCTGATCGAGAACTTCCTTTCTGTCGTCCGTGAGGGCAACGGAAAGGTCGAGAAGGTCGACACCTGGGGCCGTCGTCGTCTCGCTTACGAGATCAAGAAGAAGCCCGAGGGCATCTACTCGGTCATCGACCTCCAGGCCGAGCCTGCGGTCGTCAAGGAGCTTGACCGACAGCTGAACCTGAACGAGTCGGTTCTCCGGACCAAGGTCCTTCGCCCCGAGACCCACTGAACTTCGGTTCAGCGGTAATCGGGACCGAGTAGCACAGCAGCCCAGCAGCAATCCCCGCCGAGAGGTTCATCCATGGCAGGCGAGACCGTCATCACGGTCGTCGGCAATCTCGTCGACGACCCCGAGCTGCGCTTCACCCCCTCGGGTGCGGCGGTCGCGAAGTTCCGTGTCGCGTCCACTCCCCGCACCTTCGACAAGCAGACCAATGAGTGGAAGGACGGCGAAAGCCTGTTCCTGACCTGCTCGGTCTGGCGCCAGGCGGCTGAGAACGTCGCCGAGTCCCTTACGCGGGGCATGCGCGTCATCGTGCAGGGCCGGCTGAAGCAGCGGTCGTACGAGGACCGTGAGGGTGTCAAGCGCACGGTCTACGAGCTGGACGTCGAGGAAGTCGGCCCCAGCCTGAAGAACGCCACGTCCAAGGTCACCAAGACCACTGGTCGCGGTGGTCAGGGTGGATACGGCGGCGGTGGCGGCGGTCAGCAGCAGCAGGGCGGCGGCGGCGGCAACTGGGGCGGAGCCCCCGGTGGCGGCGCCCCCCAGGGCGGCGGAGCACCTTCCGACGACCCCTGGGCGTCCAGTGCGCCGGCCGGCGGCCAGCAGCAGGGCGGCGGCGGTGGCGGTTGGGGCGGAAGCTCCGGCGGCTCCGGCGGTGGCTACTCGGACGAGCCGCCCTTCTAGGGCAGCTCGCACCCCCACTTCTTGATTTCACAGGAGAGACACAATGGCGAAGCCGCCTGTGCGCAAGCCTAAGAAGAAGGTCTGCGCGTTCTGCAAGGACAAGACCGCGTACGTGGACTACAAGGACACGAACATGCTGCGGAAGTTCATTTCCGACCGTGGCAAGATCCGTGCCCGCCGCGTCACCGGCAACTGCACGCAGCACCAGCGTGACGTCGCCACGGCTGTGAAGAACAGCCGTGAGATGGCACTGCTGCCCTACACGTCCACCGCGCGATAAGGAAAGGGTGACCGAATAATGAAGATCATCCTGACCCACGAGGTCTCTGGCCTCGGCACCGCTGGCGACGTCGTCGACGTCAAGGACGGTTACGCTCGCAACTACCTGGTCCCGCGTGGTTTCGCGATCCGCTGGACCAAGGGTGGCGAGAAGGACGTGGCGCAGATCCGCCGCGCCCGCAAGATCCACGAGATCGCGACCATCGAGCAGGCCAACGAGTTCAAGGCCAAGCTCGAGAACGTCAAGGTCCGTCTGGCCACCCGCGCGGGTGACGCCGGTCGTCTCTTCGGTTCCGTCACGCCCTCCGACATCGCCACGGCGATCGAGGCGTCCGGTGGCCCGAAGGTCGACAAGCGCCGCGTGGAGCTGGGCTCCCCGATCAAGACCCTCGGCTCGTACCAGGTCTCCGTGCGTCTGCACGCTGACGTGGCCGCGACCGTCGGCATCGAGGTCGTCGCCGCCTAAGGGCTGCGCATGAAGGGCCGCACCCCTGTGGGGGTGCGGCCCTTCTTCGTTGTTTCACGTGAAACATGAGCCTGCTCATCGGCCCTGTTTCACGTGAAACAACGCGTCGGGGCTCCTCAGGGCTCCTCAGGGCTCCTCCGGGCTAGCGCGTGGCCCCGGCGACCAGCCAGCGGCCCGAGCGGGCGCGCAGCTGGAGGGTGACCATCCGGACCAGCATCATCAGGGTCATGGCGCACCAGAGGGCCGTCAGGCCGCCGCCCAGGGCCGGTACGAGCAGGGCGGCCGGGGTGAAGACCGCGAGGGTCAGGAGCATGGCCCAGGCCAGGTAGCGTCCGTCGCCCGCGCCCATCAGGACGCCGTCGAGAATGAAGACGATGCCGGAGACGGGCTGCGAGAAGGCCACCACGAGCAGGGCCGGCAGCAGGGCGTCCTCGACGGCGGGGTCGCTGGTGAAGAGCGGGATGAACACCGGTCGGGCCGCGATCACGAGGAGGCCCAGGACGATGCCGGAGACGATCCCCCACTGCACCATGCGGCGGCAGGCGGCCTTGGCCCCCTCGGTGTCGCCCGCGCCGAGGTAGCGGCCGATGATGGCCTGCCCGGCGATCGCGATCGCGTCGAGCGCGAAGGCGAGCAGGCTCCACAGGGAGAGCAGGATCTGGTGGGCGGCGATATCGGCGTCCCCGAGGCGTGCGGCCACGGCGGTCGCGATCAGCAGGACGGCCCGCAGGGACAGGGTGCGGACCAGCAGGGGCGCACCCGCCTGCGCACAGGCCCGGATGCCCTCGGCGTCGGGTTTCAGGGAGGCGCCGTGCTTGCGGGCGCCCCGGACGACCACGATCAGGTAGGCGGCGGCCATGGCCCACTGGGCGATCACCGTTCCCCAGGCGGAGCCCGCGATGCCGAAGCCGGCCCCGTAGACGAGGGCGACGTTCAGGCCTCCGTTGAGGGCGAAGCCGCCGATCGCGACGTAGAGCGGGGTGCGGGTGTCCTGGAGGCCGCGGATGACGCCGGTGGCGGCGAGGACGATGAGCATCGCGGGGATGCCGAGGGCCGAGATCCGCAGGTAGGTGAGCGCGTACGGGGCGACGGTGTCGGACGCCCCGAAGAAGGAGATCAGGGTGGGTGCCGTGGGGAGCACTACGGCGACCACGGCCGCACCGAGGAGCAGGGCGAGCCAGATGCCGTCCATGCCCTGCCGGATGGCGGCCTGGAGGTCGCCCGCACCGACGCGGCGGGCCACGGCGGCGGTGGTGGCGTAGGCGAGGAAGACGAAGATGCTCACGGCTGTGGTGAGCAGTGCGGCGGCGATGCCGAGACCGGCCAGCTGGGGTGTGCCGAGGTGACCCACGATGGCGCTGTCGGCCATCACGAAGAGGGGTTCGGCTACGAGGGCGCCGAAGGCGGGGACGGCGAGTGCGAGGATCTCGCGGTCGTGTCGTCTCGGGGCAGCCTTCGGCGCGGTGGGGGCCTGTCTCATGTGCTCAATCTAATCTTCCACAGGTAATAGACACAAGGCCTATTGGATCCTTACCGATACGCCGATTCGAGCGTTCGTCGCACCTCGTTGGAGGCGATCTCGAGACAGTGGCGAAAAATTTTCTCTCCCACAGCCGGTGGAGGGAGAAATCCCAGGTCAGGTGGGGTAAGTGGGTGGGGCAGGTGATTTTGTCCACAGCGCCGTCCCCCGGTCCGTGCACAGCTTCCGGGGAGTTACCCACAGCATTGGCGCCGTCATCCACACCTCATCCACACAGCCTGTGGATAACAAGATTGGCTGACGTCGCCGGCGGCCCTACCGTTGGGCGTTGTCCGACTCGCCGAGAGCCGATTCGGGTGCCCCAAATGTCAGAGCCGTGTCGTAGAAAGAGTGACACGGCAAGGTCCGCGTTGCGGACGGGAGGAGGCGGCCCGGTGAGCATGTCCGAGCCCATGGACGACCCCTGGGCCGACAGCGGTCCAGGTGACCGTCTGCCCGCCCGTCCGCGCCGCAACGGCGAAGGCCGTGGCCGCGGGGACGAACAGAGCGATCGGGGCCGTGAGGGCGGCTCCTGGGACGGCGGTGGCGGCGGCTTCGAGCGGGTCCCGCCCCAGGACCTCGACGCCGAGCAGTCCGTCCTGGGCGGCATGCTGCTGTCCAAGGACGCCATCGCCGACGTGGTCGAGGTGCTGAAGGGCCACGACTTCTACCGCCCGTCGCACGAGACGATCTACCAGGCCATCCTGGACCTGTACGCCAAGGGAGAGCCGGCCGACCCGATCACCGTCAGCGCGGAGCTGACCAGGCGCGGTGAGATCAGCAAGGTCGGCGGAGCCCCCTACCTGCACACCCTGGTCCAGTCGGTCCCCACGGCGGCGAACGCCGAGTACTACGCGGAGATCGTCCACGAGCGGGCGGTCCTGCGCCGGCTGGTCGCCGCGGGTACGAAGATCACGCAGATGGGCTACGCCGCCGACGGGGACGTCGACGAGATCGTCAACAGCGCCCAGGCAGAGATCTACGCCGTCACCGAGCAGCGGACCTCCGAGGACTACCTGCCGCTCGGCGACATCATGGAAGGCGCCCTCGACGAGATCGAGGCGATCGGTTCCCGCAGCGGCCAGATGTCGGGCGTCCCGACCGGCTTCACGGACCTGGACTCGCTGACCAACGGTCTGCACCCGGGCCAGATGATCGTCATCGCGGCCCGCCCCGCCATGGGCAAGTCCACCCTCGCCCTGGACTTCGCCCGTGCCTGTTCGATCAAGGCCAACCTCCCCAGCGTCATCTTCTCCCTCGAAATGGGGCGCAACGAGATCGCGATGCGCCTGCTCTCGGCGGAGGCCCGGGTGGCGCTGCACCACATGCGCTCCGGCACGATGACGGACGACGACTGGACCCGGCTGGCCCGCCGGATGCCGGACGTCTCCGCGGCCCCGCTCTACATCGACGACTCCCCGAACCTGTCGATGATGGAGATCCGGGCGAAGTGCCGCCGGCTCAAGCAGCGCAGCGACCTGTCGCTCGTCGTCATCGACTACCTCCAGCTGATGCAGTCGGGCGGCTCGCGCCGGCCCGAAAGCCGCCAGCAGGAGGTCTCCGACATGTCCCGAAACCTCAAGCTCCTGGCGAAGGAGCTGGAGGTCCCGGTGATCGCGCTGTCCCAGCTGAACCGTGGTCCCGAACAGCGCACCGACAAGAAGCCGATGGTCTCCGACCTGCGTGAGTCCGGTTCGATCGAGCAGGACGCCGACATGGTGATCCTGCTGCACCGCGAGGACGCGTACGAGAAGGAGTCCCCCCGGGCGGGCGAGGCGGACCTGATCGTGGCGAAGCACCGTAACGGTCCGACGGCCACCATCACCGTGGCCTTCCAGGGCCATTATTCGCGGTTCGTGGACATGGCCAACACGTAGCATCCGCACCATGGATGCCGCACTGAACGATCATTTCCTCCTGCCCGCGACCAGGCGTGCGCTGAGTCACCGGATCGCGGTCGCGCAGCGCGAAGGCCGCTCCCCGTCTCTGGTGGCGGCCGTGGTGCGGGGCGGTGAGGTGGTCTGGGAGGGGTCCCGGACCATGGTCGAGGGGCATGGCCCCGACGGAAACGTGCAGTACCGGATCGGGTCGATCACCAAGACGTTCACCGCCGTGCTCGTGATGCGGCTGAGGGACGAGGGCCTGCTCGAACTGGGCGACCCGATCGAGAAGTTCCTTCCGGGTACGGGCGTCGGCGAGGTGACGGTGGGGCAACTGCTGTCCCACACCTCCGGACTGGCGGCCGAGACGCCCGGCGAGTGGTGGGAGCGCACGGCGGGCACCCTGCGGCCGGAGCTCTCCGACGTCCTGGGCGAGCGCCCCTTCCGCTTCGAGCCCGGACGGCGCCACCACTACTCCAACCCCGGCTACACCCTGCTCGGTTCACTCGTGGAGGCCGTCCGGGGGAGGCCCTGGGAGGAGGCGCTCCGCACCGAGGTGCTGGAGCCGCTGGGGCTGGAGCGCACCACCGCGCAGCCGGTGGCCCCGCACGCCGGCGGCTGGGCGGTGCACCCTTGGGCCGACGTGATGATGCCGGAACCCATGGAAGACCTCGGCCTCATGGCCCCGGCCGGCCAGCTGTGGTCCACCACCGGCGATCTGGCGAAGTTCGCCGCGTTCCTCGTACGGGGCGACGCGCGCGTGCTGAGCGCCGGGTCCGTACGCGAGATGCGGACGTCGGCCACTCCCCCGGAGCCGGGTATCGCCGACCTCGGATACGGACTCGGGATGCAGCTGACGCTGAACGGCGGCCGCCGGATAGCGGGCCACAGCGGCTCGCTGCCGGGGTTCCTCGCCGGGCTGTGGCTGAGCGAGGAGGACGACGTGGCGGCGGTGGTGCTGGCCAACTGCACCTCGGGGCTGCCCGCTTCGACCCTCGCGGCCGAACTGGTGGGCATCGTCGCCGAGGCCGAGCCGCGGATCCCCGAGCCGTGGCGGCCGCTGCGGGAGGCCGATCCCGTCGCTCTGGAGCTGTGCGGCCCCTGGTACTGGGGCACGTCGGCCCAGGCCGTACGGCTGACCTTTGACGGGTTCCTGGAGCTGGGCCCGGTGGGCGGGAGCGGCCGGGCCGCGCGTTTCCGGCAGGAGCCGGACGGCAGCTGGACGGGACTGGGCGGCTACTACGCGGGTGAGTCGCTGCGGGCCGTACGGCGGCCGGACGGATCGGTGAGCCACCTCGACCTCGGCTCGTTCGTGTTCACCCGCGAGCCCTATGACCCGCAGGCACCGGTGCCCGGCGGGGTCGACCCGCAGGGCTGGCGGGGCATCGGCTAGCGGACCGCGCTCCTCGGTGGTGACGAGGGGAAGGCTGCTCATCCTCCCGATCGTGGGCCGGGCCGCCGACAGCGACCCGGCCCACACGGGGTCTCAGAGCTGGAGCTTGAACCCGACGTGGGAAGCGGTGAAGCCGAGCCGCTCGTAGAAGCGGTGGGCGTCGGTGCGGCTCACGTCCGAGGTGAGCTGGACGAGCGCGCAGTTCTCGGAACGGGAGCGCTCGATCGCCCATTCGATGAACCGGGTCCCCAGTCCACTGCCGCGTTCGTCGGCGTGGACGCGTACGCCCTCGATGATCGAACGGGTGCTCCCCTTGCGGGAGAGTCCGGGGACGATCGTCAGCTGGAGGGTTCCGACGACGCGGCCCGCGCGGACGGCGACGACCACGTGCTGGTGCGGATCGTTCGTCAGCCGCTTGAGCGCCGCCGTGTACGGGCCGAGGTCGTCGGGGGACTCCCGGGTGGCGCCGAGCGGGTCGTCCGCGAGCATCGCGACGATCGCGGGCAGGTCCTCCTCGGTGGCGGGACGGATGAGCAGCCCGGAGGCGCTGTCGGTCATGGTCTGGTGCTCCTCGCTCAGCCGGCCGCGACGGTGAGCGGGGCCCAGCGGCGGGTCCAGTCACCGGGCAGACCGGGGATGTCCCGGGTCATCACGGCATTGAAGGCCACGGAGCCGAGACCGCGGTCCTTGAGCCAGCCGAGCAGCTCTTCGTGGCGGACGTCGACATCGGTGCGCAGGTGCCGGTCGGTGGTGGCCGCGAGGGCGGTGACGAGGGCCTGGGCCGTGCCGGTGTCCCGGGCCACCAGCGGTCCGATGACATGGGTGTCCATGTTCGGCCAGATGGCTCCGTAGCCGATCAGTTCCCCCGAGGGATCCTCGGCGACGAGCAGCCGGTCCGTGAAGGCGGGCAGCCGGGTGACCAGATGGGTCCGGTCGGCGCCGAAGACCTCGGCGTCCAGCCGGAGGATGCGGGGGATGTCCCCGGCGCCGGCGGGCCGGACGCGGACGGCTTCCTGTGCGGGGGCGGCGGCATCCGGGCTGAAGGAACCCCGGAGCATCTCTGCGCGGCCGGTGGTCTCGAAACCGAGCTCCTCGTAGAGGGGGCGTCCGTACGGGGTGGCGTGCAGGGTGAGCGGAACGCCCTTGAGGACGTCGTCGCAGATGTACGTCATCAGGCGTCGGCCCAGACCCTGGCGTGCGTAGCGCTCGGCGACCAGGACCATGCCGATCGCGGCGAGTTCCGGATCGGCCAGCGGAGGCCCGTAGTGGGTGACCACGCAGGCCGTGGCGAGTCCCCGGCCGTCGGGGGCGTCGATGCCGTAGCCGTGTCCGGCGGCGAGCAGCAGGCCCCATTTGTGTTCCTCGCGGGGCCAGCCGCGGTCTTCGGAGAGATCGGCGCAGTGGTGGAGGTCGTCCACGGTCAGTGCGCGGATGGGGAGGGCGGTGAGATGGGGTGGTGTCACGGCCTCAGCCTGGTTCATCGAACCGGGCCGGGTCCAGGGGATTTGGGGTGGATGTTTCACGTGAAACATCGACGCGTCGCGGACGCGGCATCGACGCGTCCGCGGCCCACTGTTTCACGTGAAACCAACGCACTAACCTCGTTGGCTATGACCCTCCTCCACCTGTTCGACCTCGACGGGACACTGATGTACGGCTCGGCCTCGCCGGTCGAGATCTCCCGGCAGCTCGGGCTGTCCAGCGAGATCGCCGAGCTGGAGCGGGCCTTCGTCGCGCAGAAGCTCCAGCCGCACCAGTTCGCACTGGCGGTGCAGGAGCTCTGGACGGATCTGACTCCGGCACACGTCCGGGCGGCGTTCGACGGGGCTCCGTGGCTGTCGGGGATCCGGGATGTCTGGCAGGAGATCCGTGCGCGCGGGGACTACTGCGCGGTGATCTCGCTGTCGCCGTCGTTCTTCGTGGAACTCCTGCTGGAGTGGGGCGCGCACGCCACGCACGGTTCGGTCTTCCCGGAGGTGCCCTTCACCCGCCTGGTGGACGTGGCCGGGATCCTGACACCGGCAGCGAAGGTCACGGTCGCCGACCGGCTGTGCGAGCGGTTCGGTGTCACCCGGGCCGACTGCGTCGCGTACGGGGACTCCAGCACCGACGTGGCGCTCTTCGAGGCGGTCCCGCTCTCGGTCGCGGTGAATGCCCGGCCGTACCTGGTGGAGCGGGCGACGCACGTCTACGAGGGCCGGGACCTGCGCGAGGCATACCAGCTGACAGGGGTGGCGCGCACTGGAGTTGAGGCATCTTAAGGGGAAAGTGGGTTCGAAACGCGGATTTCCCGCATTTCCCCGCAGGCTCTGGGGCGGACTGGCACGCTGTGAAACCCGGAACCACGGATTCGAAGGCCGTGGCGTGTGCAGACCTACCGAGATGCTCGAAGCGAGGCACCGCATGGACGCTCCGCCCACCAGATCGGCAAGACGGGGGCCGTCCCGGATACCGTCCGGGGACGGTGAGCCCGAGCCCTCCCCCGGACCTTCCCCCGAGCCCTCCCCCGACGCCGTGCTCATCCGCCGGACCCTCGCGGAGATCGCACCTGTCGCCGACCGGGTGACCTCCTACTTCTACGCCCTCGTGTTCACGGCCCACCCGGATCTTCGGGGGATGTTCCCCGCCGCGATGGACGTCCAGCGCGACCGGCTGCTGAAGGCACTGCTCACGGCCGCCGAGCACATCGACAACCCCGAGGTGCTCACCACCTACCTGCGCAGGCTGGGCACGGGGCACCGCAAGTACGGAACCCGGCCCGAGCACTATCCGCCGGTGGGTGAGGCCCTGATCGGGGCGCTGGCCAAGTACGCGCAGGACACCTGGGGGCCGGAGACCGAGGCCGCCTGGGCCCGGGCGTACACCGCGATCTCCCAGATCATGATCGACGCGGCGGCCGAGGACGAGCCCAAGGCGCCGCCGTGGTGGCACGCGGAGGTGGTCTCCCACGATCTGCGCACCTCCGACATCGCGGTGATCACCGTCCGCCCCGACCAGCCCTACACCTTCCTCGCGGGCCAGTACACGAGCCTGGAGACGCCGTGGTGGCCGCGGATCTGGCGGCACTACTCCTTCGCCTCGGCCCCTCGAGCGGACGGACTGCTGTCCTTCCACGTCAAGGCCGTTCCCGCGGGATGGGTCTCCAACGCGCTCGTCCGGCACGCCCGGCCCGGCGACGTGCTGAGGCTCGGTCCTCCGGCGGGGTCGATGGTGGTCGACCACAGCACCGACAACGGAATGCTGTGCCTGGGCGGCGGCACGGGGATCGCCCCGATCAAGGCGCTGATCGAGGACGTGGCCGAGCACGGAGAGCGGCGCCCGGTGGAGGTGTTCTTCGGGGCGCGCAGCGACGACGACCTGTACGACAAGGACACCCTGCTGGGGCTGCAGCGCTCGCACCCCTGGCTGTCGGTGCGCCCGGTGGTCTGCGACGAGGGCCTTGCCGGGCAACTGCCGCAGGCCGTCGGCACCCACGGGCCCTGGAGCTCGTACGACGCGTTCGTCTCGGGGCCGGCCGCGATGATCCGCAGCGGGGTGGACGCGCTGAAGAGGATCGGGATCCCCCATGAGCGGATCCGGCACGACGAGGTGGAGGAACTGGCGGGCGTCGCCGGCTGATCGCGGCGGCGCCCGCGTGCGGTGGGTCAGCCCAGGTCGGGGGCGTGCATCGCGCGCACGCCCTCGATGTTGCCGTCGAGGTAATGGCGCAGGGACAGCGGGACGAGGTGCACCGCGGCGATGCCGACGCGGCTGAAGGGCACGCGGACGATCTCGTATTCGCCCTCGGGCTCGTCGATCTCGGGGCCGTGTCGTCGGCTGGGGTCCATGGATTCGAGATGGCAGACGAAGAAGTGCTGCACCTTGACGCCGGTCACTCCTTTGTCGGCGATGTGCTCGACGGTGTCGACGAAGCAGGGCACGACATCGGTGATCTTCGCGCCGAGTTCTTCGTCGAGCTCTCGGTGGAGGGCGTCGACGACGGTCAGGTCCGAGGGCTCCACGCCCCCGCCGGGGGTGAGCCAGTACGGGTCGACGCCGGGTTTGGTCCGCTTGATGAGGATCAGGTCGCCACCGTCGAGCAGGATCGCGCGGGCGGTGCGTTTGACCACTGGACGTTCGGTCATGGGAGAAGAGTGGCCCAGACTTCCGCTTCTGAAACGCGTGCCGGTGAAACCCGCCGGGCGGGGAACCGGGCGGGCCGAGCCGCACCAGGGCGTGCTCGGACCGCCTCCGGCCGGCCGGTCAGCTCTTCGGGGCCGCCAGGTCGAGTGCCCGCAGCACGTCCGCGACCAGGTCCTCGGTGTCCTCGGCCCCCGCGGAGAAGCGGATGAATCCCTCGGGAACGTCGTCGCCTCCCCACCGCCGGCGGCGCTCCGCGGTGGACCGGACCCCGCCGAAACTGGTGGCGTCCTCGACGAGCCGCAGGGCGGCCATGAAGCGTTCCGCGTGCGCGCGGTCGGCCAGGGTGAAGGAGACCACGGAGCCGAAGCCCCGCATCTGCCGCGCGGCCGTCTTGTGGGACGGGTCCGACGGCAGGCCCGGGTAACGCAGCCCGGTGACGTCGGCGCGGTCGCGCAGTGCCTCGGCGACGGCGAGCGCGTTGGCCCACTGGCGCTGGGCGCGCAGCTGGATGGTGGACAGGGACCGGTGCGCGAGCCACGCCTCCATGGGGCCGGGGATCGCGCCGACCACCTTGCGCCAGCGGCGGATGCCCGCGGCGAGCTCGGCGTCGCGGCAGACGACGTAACCGAGCAGCAGGTCGCCGTGGCCGGTCAGCCCCTTGGTGCCGCTGGCCACCGAGAAGTCGGCACCCAGTTCGAGGGGGCGCTGGCCGAGCGGGGTCGCGAGGGTGTTGTCGACGGCGACGAGGGTTCCGCCCGCGTGCGCCGCGTCCACGAGGCGTCGCACGTCGCAGACGTCGAGTCCCGGGTTGGACGGGGTCTCCAGCCACAGCAGCCGGGCTCCGTCGAGCACCGAGAGCTGGGCGTCCTCGCCGGTGGGGGCGGTGCGCACGTGGACCCCGTACGCCTCCAGCTGCTCCCGTACGAGGGGCAGCACCTGGTAGCCGTCGTCCGGCAGGACGACGGTGTCGCCGGCGCGTGCCTGGGAGAGGAGTACGGCGGAGACCGCGGCCATGCCGGAGGCGAAGACGACCGTGTCGACCCCGTCCAGGCCGGGGGCCTCCAGCTCCCCGATGGCCCGCTCCAGCAGGGTCCAGGTGGGGTTGGTGTCCCGGGCGTAGGCGTAGGGGCCCTCGACGTCGCCGGGAAGGTGGAAGTGGGCGGCGAACACGGGGCCCGGCAGCGGAGGCTCGTTCTTGACGGGCTCCGGCAGGCCGGCGCGGACGGCGACGGTGCCGTCGCCGAGCCGCTCCTGCCTCGGGGTCGCGGGGTCGGGGGCGCTCATGGGGTGTGCTCCTTCACGGCTTCGCTTACGGCGGCCAGCAGGCCGGGGCTCGCCGCCTCGACCAGCTGCAGGCACTCCTCGAATCCGTCGAGGGGCCCGTAGTAGGGGTCCGGTACGTCGCTCCGCTCGGCGGAGGCCGCCGGGTCGTAGGACCGCAGCAGCCGGACCTTGGCGGCGTCCTCCGCGGTGGGGGCGAGCGCTCTGAGATCGCGCAGGTGCCCGGCGTCGAGCGCGATGACGAGGTCGAGGCCGGCGAACCAGGAGGCCCGGAACTGCCGGGCCCGGTGGCCCGGCTCGTATCCCGCGGCCTCCAGGACGGCCACGGTGCGCGGGTCGGACCCGTCCCCCTCGTGCCAGCCGCCGGTGCCGGCGCTGTCGACCTCGACCAGGCCCGAGAGCCCGGCGTCGGCCACGTGGGAACGGAAGACCGACTCGGCCATGGGCGAGCGGCAGATGTTGCCGGTGCAGACGAAGCACACGCGGTACATGGGCCCCGGCTTCAGTTCTTGTCGGGCAGGACCATGTTCAGGGCCCAGGAGACGATGGAGATGATCAGGGCGCCGACGATCGCCGACCAGAAGAAGTCGGCGACGTGGAAGCTGAGGTCGAACTGCTCGGCCAGCCATGAGGTCAGCAGCAGCATCGCCGCGTTCACCACGATGGTGAAGAGGCCGAGGGTGAGGACGAAGAGGGGCAGCGAGAGCAGCTTCACCACGGGCTTGACGATGAGGTTCACCAGGCCGAAGATCAGCGCGACCAGGATCAGGGAGAGCGCTTGGTGGGCCGTGCTGCTTTCGTCGGCCAGGGTGATGCCCGAGACGAGCCAGATGGCGACGCCCAGGGCTGCCGCGTTGGCGAGGGTCTTGACTACGAAATTCGTCATGTGTCTGATCGTTGCAGAGATGGTCGCGGTGGAACATCTGCTGATCTGCGGATGCTCGCCGGACGAGAGAGCACAAGGGGTACGAAGAAGATGAAGGCCTTCCGGCTGGACGCGCTAGAGGCCGAGCGGGCCGCGAACGAGGGTGCCTACCTGCAGTTCCTGCGCGAGCGGAACATGTCGGTCGGGCTGTACGCACTGGACGCCGGACAGAGCGACCCCCAACAGCCCCACGGCCAGGACGAGGTGTACTTCGTGGTGAGCGGTCGCGCCTCGATCACCGTCGGGGAAGAGACGACGACGGTCGCCAACGGCAGCGTGGTCTACGTGCCGGCCGGAGTTCCGCACAAGTTCCACCACATCACCGAGAACCTGAAGGTGATGGTCGTCTTCTCTCCGCCGGAAGGGTGAACGGACCCCGGGACTGAGGGTCCACGGCCCCCGCCCCCTAGGGGGCGGATCAGGGGAGTACGGGGGCTCGCGGGCCCCCGCCGGGGGCCGCGGCCTCCTAGCATCGAGAGCAGGAAGTCACGGATCGCACGGACTAGGAAGAAGAGGTCGAGGACATGGAAGGCATCCGAGGGATATTCGAAGGCATGCCCTGGTGGGTCAAGTGGGTAGCCGTTCCGCTGCTGGTGCTGTTCGTCTTCGGTGGTGTGATCACCAGCATCATCGGTGCGCTGATCGGCTTCCTCTTCAAGGTGCTGCTCCTCGTGGCCCTCGTCGGCGGCCTGATCTTCCTCGTCAGGAAGTTCAAGGGCACCGAGTCGAAGTCCTCCGCCGGAGAGTGGTAGAACTGGCGCATCCAGGGTCACAGTGGGATTAACCCAGCTGAGGGAACGTGAAGCGCCAAACCGCTCACGGCCCGGGAATCGGCGGATAGAGTGGCAATCTGTGCCGTTCCCTGGGCACCGAACGCCGGTAGTACCGCTCTGACCTGCGGTCCTTTTCTACAGCCACCGAGCACGACCCCAGGAGTCACGGCACACGCGGGGGCGGCCCCCGCAGGGCGGGCCCCCCCAAGGCCCGCCGCCACGCCTGGGGGTGAGCTTTGTCTTCGGTTCACAATGCCGGTGTGCCGACTCTGATCGGTTCGGTGCAGCGGGCACTGAGGCTGCTCGAAGCGGTGGGTTCCCATAGTGAGGGAGCCCCGGCGAAACAACTGGCGCGCGAGGCCGGGCTCCCGCTTCCCACCGCGTACCACCTGCTGCGCACCCTGACGCACGAGGGCTATCTGCGCCGGGAGAGCGGGGTCTTCGTCCTGGGGGACGCCGCCGGCCGGCTGGCCGGTGGGGGGCTTCAGCAGAAACGTCGCAGCATGATCCTCGACTCCCTCGCGCACTTCCGCGACGCGGTCGGGGCCCCCGTCTACTTCGCGGTCTACCGCGAGGGTGAAGTCGAGGTCGTGGGTGTCTCGGACACCCCGGCGCACCCTGCCTGCGAGGAATGGGCCGATTTCCGCGAGACCGGCCACGCGCACGCCATCGGGCAGTGCCTGCTGGGCCAGCTCGACGAGAAGACGCGCAAGGACTACTACGACCGGCATCCGGTCGAGGCCATCACCCAGTACACCGTGCGGGATCTACAGGCTCTGGAGCAGCGGATCGGCTCCATGGAGCGGATGCAGCCGGTGACCGAGCGGCAGGAGTACGCCCTGGGTACGGTGTGCGCGGCCATCCCGATCACGGCCGGCGACACCGCCGCGACCATGGCGATTTCTCTCCCTCTCCACCAGGAAAACCGATTGCTGTATGCGGTCGATCGGCTACGGAGTGAAGTAGGCGCGCTGTTGAGCACCCTCTCGTTCTCTATCAGTATCTGAAAACTCACTCCTTGTGATCTGCAAGCGCTTCCACCACTCTTGTCAAGAGGGCCTTGGGGGATCATTCCTGGCCACTTCCACTACAGCGGGGTAGGCAATGCGCGAGTCGGTACAGGCAGAGGTCATGATGAGCTTCCTCGTTTCCGAGGAGCTCTCGTTCCGGATTCCGGTGGAACTCCGGTACGACGCTCGTGACCCCTACGCGGTCCGCCTGACCTTCCACCTTCCCGGAGATGCGCCCGTCACCTGGGCGTTCGGCCGGGAGCTCCTTCTGGACGGCATCAACAAGCCGTGCGGTGACGGCGATGTCCACATCGCCCCGACCGATCCGGAGGAACTGTCCGATGTCCACATCCGGCTGCAGGTAGGCGCAGACCGGGCTCTCTTCCGTGCGAGCGCGGCGCCACTCGTGGCGTTCCTCGACCGCACCGACCGGATCGTCCCGCTCGGCCAGGAGCGCAACCTCGGGGACTTCGAGGAGAACCTCGACGAGGCGCTCGACAAGATCCTGGCGGAGTCGCAGCAGAACGAGCAGAACGCGGGCTGACCGCAGCCCGGCCGGACGCCTGCTGACCAGGGCGCGTCGGCACGCAGCGCGGCACGATCCGCATCAGCGAACCGCCTGCACCACCTGCACCACCTGTATCACCTGCATCACTACTCACCCATACGCACCACGGCTCAGCGTGCCGACGCGCTGAGCGCTCCACCCTGCCGTTCCTCACGACCGGCCGTGTGCGCGAACTGACCAGCCGCGCCCGCCGGTCCGCCATTCAGCGCTTGCGTCGCCGGCCCCGGCCGCCGCGGAGCGGCCCCGAGGCTGCTGCGGCCGCCGGGGATTCCGCGCGGTCGGCGGACACCACCAGCGCGGCCAGCGCCGTGGTCACGGGTACCGAGGCGACCAGTCCGATCGAGCCCACGAGGGTGCGTACGATCTCCTCCGCCACCAGCTCGCTGTTGGCCACCGCACCCATGCTGCTGTTCGCGATCGAGAACAGTAGGAGCAGGGGCAACGCCGCGCCCGCGTAAGCCAGTACCAGGGTGTTCACCACCGAGGCGATGTGGTCGCGTCCGATGCGGATGCCCGCCCGGTAGAGCCCGCGCGGGCCCATCGACGGGTCTGCCTGGTGGAGTTCCCAGACCGCCGAGGTCTGAGTGACGGTCACGTCGTCGAGTACGCCGAGCGATCCGATGATGACACCCGCAAGCAGCAAACCGCTCATGTCGATGTTCGGGTAGAGCCCGTGGATCAGCCCGGTGTTGTCGTCCGTGTTGCCGCTGAGGAACGCCCAGTCGATGAACAGGGAACCCAACAGGCCGATCAGCAGCAGCGAGATGATGGTGCCGAGGACCGCGACCGAGGTGCGGGCCGTCAACCCGTGGCACATGTAGAGGGCGATCAGCATGATCGCGCTGGCTCCGACCACGGCCACGACCAGCGGATTCGATCCCTGCAGGATCGCCGGGAGGATGAACAGGGTCAGCACCGCGAAGCTGACGACGAGGGCGATGAGCGCGAACAGCCCGCGCATCCGCCCGACGAGGACGACCGCGAGGGCGAAGATGCCGGCGAGCAGGGCCATCGGCAGCTTGCGGTTCACGTCGATCACGGAGTACTGGAGATCCCGGGGCGCGTCCGGGGCGTAGGCGACCACCACGTCCTGGCCGTCCGTCAACTGTCGTGGCGCGCCGGGCTGGAGGATCTCGAAGAACTCGCGGCCCTTGTCGGGGCCGCTGCCGACCCTGATGGTGGCCTTCTTGCAGTCGCCGGTCTGCGAGGCGAGGGCCTCGCGCCCCTCGGGGGTGGAGGTGTCGCCGGTGGCGGGCACCTGGGCGGCGTTCACGGATTTGCAGTCGACCTGCTGGAGCGCGACGACCGTTCCCTGCTGGGTCTGCCGGTCGAAGCCCACTCCGGTGCGCGCGTGGTCCGGCGCGCCACCGGGCCAGAGCACCACCATGCCGATCACGACGGCGGCGGCGAAGGGGATAAGGACGGCCGCGATCACCTTGCGCAGGTGCTTCGAGACGGGGGCCGCCGGGCCGTGGCTGTGCGTGTGGCCGTGGGAGTGTCCGGGAGCGCGGTCGGGCGAGTGGCCGGGGTCGGCGTGCGCGTGGCCCGCGTGGCCGGTGTGGTCGGCGTGACCGGCGGGATCCGTGGGGTCAGTGGGGGGCTGCGGCGAGGACGTCACTGGCTGATCATCGCAACAGATGAGGGGGCCCACTGTTCAGCACGCCACACATGACGCTAGCGTGGGGGCTACTTTGCACAACGCGGGAGCTCGGAGCACCGGGCTGAGAGGGCGCTGATCACCGTTCGCATTCGAATATGCGTACGGGAGGAGGCTGCGTCGACCGCCGAACCTGTTACCGGGTAATGCCGGCGTAGGGAGATTAGGTCTCATGACCATTCAGGACGCACGCACGCCTGCCGTCAGCCAGGACGCCGACGGCCAGACCGAGCGCCAGCCCGGCTGGCACAAGGGGTACGTGGCGGGCTCCCGCCCCGACCTCCGGGTGCCGGTTCGTCAGGTCCACCTCACCAACGGCAAGGACGTGACGCTCTACGACACGTCCGGTCCGTACACCGACCCGCAGATCGAGACCGACGTGCGCCGGGGCCTGCCGCCGCTGCGCGAGAACTGGATCATCAGTCGCGGTGACACCGAGGAGTACGCGGGCCGCCCCGTGCGCCCCGAGGACGACGGCATCAAGCACACCTCTCCGCGCGGTGGCCTCAAGAACCTCGACGCGGTCTTCCCTGGCCGTCCGCGCCAGCCCCGCCGCGGCCGTGGCGGCGCCGCGGTCACGCAGCTCGCGTACGCCCGCCGGGGCGAGATCACCCCGGAGATGGAGTACGTCGCGATCCGCGAGAACGTCTCCCCCGAGGTCGTCCGCGAGGAGATCGCCGCAGGTCGCGCGGTCATGCCGGTCAACGTGAACCACCCCGAGATCGAGCCGATGATCATCGGCAAGCGGTTCCTGGTGAAGGTCAACGCCAACATCGGCAACTCCGCGGTCACCTCCTCGATCGAGGAGGAGGTGGACAAGATGACCTGGGCGACCAAGTGGGGCGCCGACACGGTCATGGACCTCTCCACCGGCCGCAACATCCACACCACCCGCGAATGGGTGCTGCGCAACTCCCCCGTGCCGATCGGCACCGTGCCGCTGTACCAGGCGCTGGAGAAGGTCGACGGCCGCGCCGAGGACCTGACCTGGGAGATCTACAAGGACACGATCATCGAGCAGGCCGAGCAGGGCGTCGACTACATGACGGTCCACGCCGGCGTGCTGCTGTCGTACGTGCCGCTGACCGCCCGCCGCAAGACCGGCATCGTCTCGCGCGGTGGCTCGATCATGGCCGCCTGGTGCCTGGCGCACCACAAGGAGAACTTCCTCTACACGAACTTCGAGGAGCTCTGCGAGATCCTCGCCGCGTACGACGTGACGTACTCGCTGGGTGACGGCCTGCGCCCCGGTTCGATCGCGGACGCGAACGACGCCGCGCAGTTCGCGGAGCTGAAGACGCTGGGCGAGCTGAACACGATCGCCAAGCGCCACAACGTGCAGACGATGATCGAGGGCCCCGGGCACGTCCCGATGCACAAGATCAAGGAGAACATCGACCTCCAGCAGGAGATCTGTGAGGAGGCGCCGTTCTACACGCTCGGCCCGCTGACCACCGACGTCGCGCCCGCGTACGACCACATCACCTCGGGCATCGGTGCCGCGATGATCGCCTGGTGGGGCACCGCGATGCTCTGCTACGTCACCCCCAAGGAGCACCTGGGCCTGCCGAACCGCGACGACGTGAAGACCGGTGTCATCACGTACAAGATCGCGGCCCACGCGGCGGACCTGGCCAAGGGCCACCCGGGTGCCCAGGAGTGGGACGACGCCCTGTCGGACGCGCGCTTCGAGTTCCGCTGGGAGGACCAGTTCAACCTGGCCCTCGACCCGGACACGGCCCGTGAGTTCCACGACGAGACCCTCCCGGCCGAGCCGGCCAAGACCGCGCACTTCTGCTCCATGTGCGGTCCGAAGTTCTGCTCGATGAAGATCTCCCAGGACATCCGCCGCCAGCACGGTGGCGACCTGGGTGCCGAGGAGATCGAGGCGGGCATGGCGGAGAAGTCCGCCGAGTTCGCCGCCGCGGGCAACCGCGTGTACCTGCCGCTGGCGGACTGACCCCCCGCCCAGGCACACGACGGCGGCCCGCGACACCGAGGGGGGAGTCGCGGGCCGCCGTCGCCTACGTCGTTTCAGCCCGGGGCGGGCAGGTACCGGTCCGGGCGGACGGTCAGGCGAAGGTCCGGGAGCCCACGCCCAGCTTGCGCCGCGCGAATTCGAGGTTCGCGAGGACCCGGTCCTGCTGGTCGTCGGGCAGCCTGCCGTCCTGGAGCAGCAGTTCGCAGCAGTCCAGGGACTCCCGGTACTCGCCGGCCCAGTAGGCGGCCACCGCGAGTTCGTCGAGTGCGCGCCAGTCGTGCCACGCGAACTCGACGAAGAGGATGTCGTCCGGGCGCGGCACCCTCACGGCCTGCCGGGCGAACAGGTAGGCGAGGGGCCAGCGGCTTTCGAGGCGGCAGAGCCGGGCGAGGTCCCCGAGCGCCTCGACGCGTGAGGGGCGGCTCTCGTGCGCGCGGAGGTAGCGGTCCAGCACCTCGGCCGACGGCCTGTCCAGGGCGACCGCGAGCCGTGCGGCGTAGAGCCGGGCGCAGTAGGTCTCCTCGGCCCAGCCGCCCATGGCGACCCGGCGGTCGTAGGCGTCGAGGGCCTTCTCGGGCTCGCCCGCGTCGCGCCAGCTCTGGGCCAGGTAGAACGCGTAACGGGTGTTGTCGGGTTCCTTCGCGAGGCCTTCGGTGAGGACTCCCGCATCGCGCAGGTACTTCGCCCGCTGCCCTTCTTCGCGGAGGCGGGCCCCACCGCCGATGGAGAGGATGTTGAAGCCCTCGATCACGTCGCGGCTGTACTCGGTGTCGCATTCGATGTACTCGTGGAGCACGCCCACGTACCGCCAGGGCAGTCGGGTGGAGACCAGGGCCGGCCGCCAGTGGACGATCGGACCGTCGTGCAGCGCCACCTGGTACGCGTCGAGCGTGAGGTCCGGCATGCGGAACCCGGGCTGGATCTGCATCTCGTCGTCGCCGTCGATGAACAGCAGGTAGTCCGCGCTGGAGCGCGCGAGTTCGACGGCCTCGCTGCGGCTGCCGTCGAAACCCTTCCACGGCCGCTCGTGGAGCGTGCCGGGCAGGTCGGCGAAGCAGTCCCGGATGACGTCCTGGGTGCCGTCGGTGGAGCCCGTGTCCACGATCACCCAGGTGTCGATCAGGGGGCGCACCGTCTCCAAGCACTTCCGGATCGTCGGCGCCTCGTTCTTGACGATCATGTTCAGACAGATGGTCGGCCTCACCGCAGCACCCTCTCGTCGGACGGATCGCGGGCGACGTTAGGGAGTGCGGCCGCCGATGGGTCGGCGGCACGCCGGTGGCGCTACCACCCGGTGGGCTGTGGCGCAGCCGTTCGGGGGCGTCCGATAAGCCGTTCTGCTGATAAAAATCCCGGCTGACTCAAGATTCGGGCGGCTCCGTCCGTAAGTCCCAAGGACGTTCTAACTCGGAGCCGGGGCGGCACCCGTTCCGGCTCGCGTTCCGTTCCGAAGGAGCCCCGCAGATGAGTCGTGAGCACCAGACCAAGCTCCAGCTTGGTCCTGTCCCCCGCAACCGTGCCTGGATCGCGGGAGGTGCCCTGGCCTCGCTGTCCCTCGTACTCGTGGGCATGGCCACCCCCGTCGTCGCGATGGTTCAGCCGACGGTCACGGCGGTGAGAGCCGCGACTCCGTCGGGCGGCGGCGGAGGCGAGGACTGCGAGCCGCACGGCGGTCCGCCGGAGGACAGGTACCGGGGCGGCGGCGGGGACGACGGCAGGGACGAGCAGTGGGGAGACGACGAGGGGCGTGACCACCACGACGGGCACGACCACGGGTGCCCGCCCGTAGGCCCGACGGGGCCGACGGGTCCCACCGGCGCGACGGGTGCGACGGGAGCTACGGGCGCCACCGGTGCTGATGGTGTGACGGGTGCCACAGGCCCGACGGGTCCGACGGGGCCGGCCGGCGCTGACGGGGCAACGGGCGCCACCGGTGCTGATGGTGCCACGGGTCCGACGGGTCCGACGGGTGCTGACGGTGCGACGGGTCCGACGGGTCCGACGGGTGCTGACGGTGCGACCGGCCCGACGGGTGCTGACGGTGCGACGGGCGCTACTGGTTTGCCTGGTGCTGATGGTGCGACGGGTGCGACGGGTGCGACGGGTGCGACGGGTGCCACGGGTGCCACGGGTCCGACGGGTCCCACGGGTGCTGATGGTGCGACCGGTGCCACAGGTGCTGATGGTGCGACGGGTGCGACTGGTCCGACCGGCCCCACAGGTGCCCTCGGTCCCACCGGCCTCACGGGTGCCACGGGTGCGACCGGTGCCACGGGAGCCACCGGCCCGTGTACTGACATCGACGCCTACGCGCCTTCGGGCACCGAGGACTTCCAAGCCGTCCTCACGGGTGGAAAGACCTACGTGGGCAAGGCCGCCACCGTGGGCGGGACGATCGTCTGGCAAGACCTCACCAACACGGTCGCGACCATGACTGACCCCGCGAACCCCAACTACCCGGCCAACGTCTGCGGCGTCGCGATCTTGGCCCAGGGAAACAACGCGTACGTCAAGGTGGTGACCTCGACCGGGACCGTGTGGCAGACGCATGGTGACATCAACAACAACACCTTCGTCTGGGACGAAGGATGGGTCCAGCGAGCGACGCCTACACCGGCCGTGCTCGTCAGAGGCGCGTTCAAGGGTGACCTCATGGCCGAGCCTGCTCACCGGGCCAAGCCGCGCAAGTGATCAGGTGCGCCTGACCTGACGGAGGACTCACGCAGTACCGACGC
This sequence comes from Streptomyces sp. NPDC099050, assembly GCF_044759865.1. NCBI lineage: Bacteria > Bacillati > Actinomycetota > Actinomycetes > Kitasatosporales > Streptomycetaceae > Streptomyces > Streptomyces sp. NPDC099050. The sequence goes on from NZ_JBIWAE010000005.1 coordinate 175,575, forward strand.
GGCCCGGGCCGCCCCCGGACACCGGTCCGGGAGGCGGTCCGGGCCGTCGAAGTCTGGCCTGGGGGCTTGTGCTGGAGCGCGCTCCAACTCCTACAGTGCGGCCCCATGAGCATGCGATACCGAATTCTGGGTGGGACCGGCATCGAGGTCAGCACGCACTGCCTGGGCACGATGATGTTCGGCGCGGTCGGCAATCCGGATCACGAGGAGTGCGCGCGGATCGTCCATGCCGCGCTCGATCACGGGATCAACTTCGTGGACACCGCCGACATGTACTCGGCAGGGGAGTCCGAGAGGATCGTGGGCAAGGCCCTCAAGGGCCGGCGGGACGACGTCGTGCTCGCGACCAAGGTGCACTTCCAGATGGGCGAGGGCCGCAACCGCAGCGGAAACTCCCGGCGCTGGATCGTGCGTGCCGTCGAGGACAGCCTGCGCAGGCTGGACACGGAATGGATCGACCTCTACCAGGTGCACCGCCCCGACCACGGCACGGACGTCGAGGAGACCCTGTCCGTCCTCGGTGATCTGGTCCGGGCCGGCAAGATCCGGGCCTTCGGCTGCTCCACCTTCCCGGCCGAGGAGATCGTCGAGGCGCACCACGTCGCCGAACGGCGGGCTCTGCCGAGGTTCCGGACCGAGCAGCCGCCGTACTCGATCCTCGCGCGCGGGATCGAGACCAGTGTGTTGCCGGTGGCCCGGAGGTACGGGATGGGCGTCCTGACCTGGAGCCCGCTCGCGTCGGGATTCCTGAGCGGGAAATACCGGCTCGGCGGCGCCATCGACATGACCTCGGGGCGTGCGGCGCTGACTCCGGCCCGCTTCGACCCCGCGCTTCCGGGCAACGCCGCGAAGCTGGAGGCCGTGGAGCAGCTGGTGGAGCTCGCCGACTCCATCGGCTGCACGCTCCCCGAGCTGGCGGTGGCCTTCCCGCTGGCGCATTCCGCCGTCACCTCCGTCATCACCGGGCCGCGGACCATGGAGCAGCTGGAAGCCCTGGTGAGGGGCGCCGGACTGGTCCTCGACGACGCGACCCTTGACCGGATCGACGAGATCGTGGAGCCGGGCCGGAATCTGTACCACCCGGACGGCGCTTGGCGCTCCCCCGCGCTGGCGGACGTCACACAGCGAAGGCGGCTGCTGGGAGACCGGTCCGCCGGTTGATCGGGGAACCCTCCGATGTTTCACGTGAAACAGCGACGGGTGTTTCACGTGAAACATGGTGCAGGCGCAGACCCATGTGGCCGTGTGGCAGGCCGCCAAGTGGCCGTGTGCGCTGCGCCGTTCCGCTGACGGATGGGCGCGCCGGTCGGACTCGCGGCGTCGGGGTCCTCAGGATGGCCCGCGGAGACCGGTCCTATGTCCGGGCTTCGTAGGTCGATTCGATCCGGTGTGTGCGAGGAGCGGTACATGAGTTCTGAGAACAAGGCCCGTGTCTACCTGGGGCCGCTGCCCCGACGAGCCGGCTGGCTGACGGGAGGCACGCTCGCCACGGTGGCGCTGGTGCTGGCGGGCCTCGCGACCCCGGCGGTCGCGCTGGCCGAGGCGCCGGCGGGAGGGGACCACTGCAAGGCCCAGCGCCACAGAGCGGGCGTGCCGGCCCAGGCGCCGATGGCCGGGGGCGGTCACGGCGACGACTGCAAGGTGGGCCCGCGCGGCCCGCGCGGACCCAAGGGTGCGACGGGTCCCACCGGCCCCCGAGGTGCGACCGGAGCGACGGGCCCGACCGGGCCGCGCGGCTACCCGGGAGCGACGGGCGCGACGGGTGCCACCGGTCCGACGGGAGCCACCGGCCCCACCGGTCCGACGGGAGCCACGGGCGCCACCGGTCCCTGCAGTGACATCGACAGCTACTCGCCCTCGAACACCGAGGACTTCCACGCCGCCCTCACGGGCGGCATCGCGTACGCCGGACGGGCGACCGTGCCGGGCGGCGTGCCGGTCTGGCAGAACATCAGCGACGCCGACGACAACCCGGGCTTCCCGGTCGGCATTGCCTGCGGCATCTCCATCGCGGCCCAGGGCATGGACGCGTACATCAAGGTGCTGACCACGACCGGCCAGGTGTTCCAGACACACGGCGACGTGAACGGCGCGGACTTCATCTGGGACGAGGCCTGGACCCAGCTCCTGCCGGCTCCGAATCCGGCGCTCGGACTCCGCAGCAAGGGCATCGAGTGGAAGGGCGACCTGGCCTACTCCGGCTCGCCGAACGCCCAGTAGCGCTCACTTCGGGTCGGACTCCGGGCCGCCGAAGTCAGGACTGGTGAAGTCCGGAGACGAATAGCCGGGACGGGGCCCCTCCGCCGGGGCTCCGGGACTGGTGAAATCGGGCCGGGTGTATCCCAGGTTGGGGATGCGCCCGGCTCCTGGCTTTCGGGGGGCCGGGAAGCCGGCCCCGGCGCTGGGATCGGCCAGCGCGTCCCGGAGGAACGGCACGATGCCCCGCTCCAGCAGGGCGTTGCGCCAGGCTTCCCGGGCTCGTGCCACTTCGTCGGGGACCGCCTCGGTCTCGTCCGCCACCACCTCGGTGGAACTGTTGCGGACGGCCGTGAGGAGCAGTCCGATCACGGCGAAGAGCAGTGCGGCCGCGGTGAGCCCGCCGAACAGCCAGCCCGCCGTCAGCATCGTGTCGGCGAAGGCCGGCTCGGGTTCGATCATCTTCAGGATGTAGCCCACCAGCAGGAAGATCAGCATGGCGGTGCCGGCCAGGACCGGCGCGAGGACCGCGACCACGGCGCTGACGCCCGCGCCGCCCTGCTCATCGTCCTCCTCCCCCGTGGTTCCGGGGGTGGAGAGGATCTCGTCCTGCCGTTCTTTGCGGACCTTCACGTAATGGTCGTACTCGGCCGCGGCCGCGGCTGTCAGCAGCCCGGTGGCCCCCATGGCCATGGTGCGCAGCTGTTCGGCGTTCAGCCGTTCGCCGAGGGCGGCGAGCTCGGGCCTGGCGTTCGCCGTGCGCAGCGCCTCTTCGAGGAGCCGATCGAACTCCGGTCGGTCTTCGGTGAGCAGGTGCGGAGCGCTGGTCATGTGCATCCCCCGATGCTCCGTGGGAGCCGGTATGTCCGTGTTGAACGGGGCGCCGGCACAAACGGAGGAGAGCCTGCTACGGATAGAGCGATGGTAGAGCGCCCACGCCGTACGTCGACAGGGGCTTTCCGGAAATACCCAGCTCGGGGAAGCCTCAGTCGTTCAGCGGGAGTTGCACGACGAGCAGTTTGCCCGCCATCGTCACGCCACCGTCCATCGCGATGGCCAGGCCTTCCGCGTAGACGTGCGGGCCGACGACGGCCTCGGGGCCGTGCGCGCCGTCACCGTCCTCGGTGCCGACCTCGCCCAGCAGGTACGGGATGGGGCTGTGGCCGTGCACGACGCGGCTGCCGCCGTAGGTGCCGATGAGCTCGCGTACGGCCTGGGGACCGGTCTCCTCGTCGCGGAAGGCGAAGCGCTTGGTGAACTTGCGGAACAGGTCCCAGGTGATGTCGGCGTCGTTGCGGTTGAGCAGCTCGTGGATGGTGTCGTTGACGTCCTCGACCGAGTCGCCGTAGTCGAGGTAGGCGGTGGTGTCGGAGTGGAGGAGCAGGTGGTCCTCCACCAGGACCGCCGCGTCCAGCCGGGACATCCACTGGATGTGGACGTCCTGCAGCCGGTCCATGTCGGTGCGCTGGCCGCCGTTGAGGAGCCAGGCGGCCTGGAAGGTGGCGGTGCCGGCGCCGGAGACGACGGGGGTGTCCCCGAACCGCTTGGCGCCGATGAGCAGCAGCTCGTGGTTGCCCATGAGGGCCTTGCAGTAGCCGCCCGCGGCGGCGGCTTCGGCGGAGAGCCGCATGACGAGGTCGATGACCCCGATGCCGTCGGGGCCGCGGTCGGTGAAGTCGCCGAGGAACCAGAGCCGGGCGTTGCCGGCGGACCAGTTGCGTTCGGCGTCGATGAGCCCCTGGAACTGCAGTTCGGCGACGAGTTCGTCGATGTAGCCGTGCACGTCGCCGACGACGTAGAGCGGGCCGGGGCCTTCGCCGGGCGTCTCCTGGGGGACGTACTGGATCTGGACGGTGTCGCCGGGGCCGCCGAGGGCGCCGCGCCCGATGACGGGGAGGTCGCGCTGGGTCGGCGTGTACCCCTCGGGGTCGCTCTCCTCGGGGAGGTGGCCCATCGGGCGGCCGACGGGCTCGCCGTGGGCGCCGGCGGCGCCGTACGGGGCTTCGTGGCCGTACCCGTGCTGCGCGGGGACGGGAACCGGGACCGCGTCGTAGTACGCGGGGTACTCACCGTAGACGGGGGCGTCCGCCCCGAGCCCCGCGGAGCCCGCCGCTGCGGCTGCTGCGGATCCCGGGAGAGCGGTATGCGAGGCGGGTTCGGCGACCGGCAACCGGAAGTCCCGCTCGGTGTCCGTCCGCACCGCGGGTCCCTGACCGGCCCCCTGAGTCATCGACCCCTCCACCACCGTCGCGCTGCCGTACACCTGCGGACCCTCCCGCCTCTTGGGCGGAGGATCCGTGATGTCGTGCGCCCATCATAGGAATGCAGCTCGCGCTCTGTGACGCACCAGGGGTGGTGAATCCTGGCGGGCGCCGGCCCTTCCTGCTGGTTTCTCCCGATATGGGTGTTGCTGAAATCCTCGGCGGGGCCGGTGGCCCCGCCGTCGGGCCGGCGCGGGGGTCAGTCCTGAGCCGGGGATCGGGGCGGGCTGACGGTCGTACGGGGCTGCCTGCGCTGGGACGAGGTACGGATGATCAGCTCGGTCGGGATGACCTGTTCGACGGGTCCGCCCGTGTCGACGCCCTCGATGGCGTCGATGAGCAGCTGGACGACGGCGGTGCCGATGCGGCGCGGTTTGAGGGACAGGGTGGTGATGGGCGGCTCGGTGTTGGCGTACACGGTGGATTCGCTGCAGCACACGATCAGCAGATCCTCGGGAACGCGCAGGCCGTAGCGCCGGGCGGCGGCGAGCAGGTCGGTGCCGTTGGGGTCGAACAGGCCGTAGACGGCGTCGGGCCGGTCGGGCCGGGCGAGCAGCCGGTCGGCGGCGACGGCACCGGCGCACGGATCGTGGGCGGGGTAGGACTCGTAGACGGGGTCCTGGCCCACGCGCTCGCACCAGCGCAGGTAGGCCGTCGTGGAGAGGCGGGTGTACGTGTCGGTGGTGGTGCCTGTCAGGAGCCCGATGCGGCGGGCTCCGGCGGCGGCGAGGTGGTCGAGGAGCCCGAGGACGGCGGCCTCGTGGTCGTTGTCGACCCAGGCGGTGACGGGGAGTGAGCCGGCGGGGCGTCCGTCGGAGACGACGGGCAGGCCCTGGCGGACCAGTTCGGTGACGACGGGATCATGGTCGGAAGGGTCGATGACGACGGTGCCGTCGAGGGCCACGTTGGACCAGACGTCGTGTCGGGAGGTGGCGGGGAGGATGACGAGGGCGTAGCCGCGAGCGAGCGCGGCGGAGGTGGCGGCCCTGGCCATCTCGGCGAAGTACGCGAATTCGGTGAAGGTGAAAGGTTCATCCCCGTACGTCGTCACGGTCAGGCCGATGAGGCCCGACTTGCCGGTACGGAGGGTGCGGGCCGCCGCGGAGGGGCGGTAGCCCAGTCGGTCCGCGACCTCGCGGACGTGGCGGCGGGTGGCGTCCGGCAGCCGTCCCTTCCCGTTGAGGGCGTCGGAGACGGTCGTGATCGAGACGCCCGCCGCGGCGGCCACGTCCCTGATGCCCGCCCGGCCTCGTCGGCCGGCGGCCCGCCGGGTGGTCTCGGTCCGGCTCACCTGATGCTTCCCTGCTGCTGTCATGGCGAGCCGATAGTAGGGCTCGGTGGGCAGGGCGGTCCGGATGCATATGCACGCGTTGACAGGCACGATTCTGCACGGTTCGCCACCCCCAATGACCTTGGAAATGAAGGTGTTTGGTCGTGAAGGGTGTCTGGTGCCCTTGCCGACGGGACCGTGCATGCCAAAACGGAGCGCTCTCGTGCTCGGCTCAACTCACCTGTACGAGGGACGCGCGCCACGGCGCAGGCCACCGGCGCACGCATATATGCGTGCGCTCTCCCGCATTCCAGGCGCCCGCCGTTCTCGGATGGGCGGAATCCTCATAAGGTGAGGAGCATTGAGTCGACGGCGACGTCGTACGGGACGGTCGAGGAGGACCTGCGGTGAGCGAGAAGAGCCCGAAGCTGCGCGCCGAGCTGGACGGCATCCCCACCTACAAGCCCGGGAAGCCCGCGGCAGCGGGCGGCCCGGTCGCGTTCAAGCTGTCCTCGAACGAGAACCCGTACCCGCCCCTGCCCGGGGTGCTGGAGAGCGCGGTCGCCGCGGCCGGCCACTTCAACCGGTACCCGGACATGGCGTGCACCGGTCTGGTGAACGAGCTCGCCGAGCGGTTCGGGGTCCCGGTCGAGCACATCGCCACCGGCACCGGCTCGGTCGGGGTGGCCCAGTCGCTGATCCAGTCGACGGCGGGTCCGGGCGACGAGGTCATCTACGCCTGGCGGTCTTTCGAGGCTTATCCGATCATCGTTCAGATCTCGGGTGCGACGTCGGTCCAGGTCCCGCTGGCCGAGGGGGACGTGCACGACCTGGACGCGATGTTCGAGGCGATCACGGAGCGGACCCGCCTGATCTTCGTCTGCAACCCCAACAACCCCACCGGCACCGCGGTGCGCCGTGCCGAGCTGGAGCGTTTCCTGGACCGGGTGCCCTCCGACATCCTCGTCGTCCTCGACGAGGCCTACAGGGAGTTCGTCCGCGACGTCGAGGTCCCGGACGGCATCGAGCTCTACCGCGGCCGCCCCAACGTCGCCGTGCTGCGTACGTTCTCCAAGGCGTACGGCCTGGCCGGCCTGCGCGTCGGCTTCGCGGTGGCGCACAAGCCGGTGGCCGCGGCGCTGCGCAAGACCGCGGTGCCCTTCGGCGTCAGCCAGCTCGCCCAGGACGCGGCGGTCGCCTCGCTGCGGGCCGAGGACGAGCTGATGGGCCGGGTCGGGTCGCTGGTGAGCGAGCGCGCCCGGGTGTACGGGACGCTGCTGGCCCAGGGCTGGACCGTGGTGCCCGAGACGCAGGCCAACTTCGTGTGGATGCGGCTCGCGGAGCGCACCGCCGACTTCGCGGCCGCCTGCGAGAAGGCCGGCGTGGTGGTCCGGCCCTTCGCGGGCGAGGGCCTGCGGGTCACGATCGGCGAGCCCGAGGCGAACGACCTCTTCCTGCACACGGCGGAGGCGTTCTTCAAGGAGCTCTAGGGCTCCCGGGAACCGCTCGGGCCGCGTGCGGTCAGGCCAGTTCCACGCGGATGGGGTCGCCGTCGCGGACGGTGGCCAGCAGGCGGGGGTCGCCGTCGAACGAGCCGAGGACGTTGCACGGGCTCGCCAGGCGGCTCTCGCCCCCGCGGGAGATCGGGGTGGGGCCGTAGGGCAGCGCGAGCGCGTCGCCCTCGGTCCAGAACGCGACCGTGCCGGGCTCGACGACCTGCTGGGCGTCGTGCTCCAGGGCCACGGAGACGCGGGTGTCGAAGTACACCTCCTCGCCCCAGGTGTTGGCGGAGGCGGAAATGGGGAGCGCGTCGGCGAGGGCCTTGGCAGTCGGGGTCTCGTCGAGCGTTGCGGTGAGCTGGCCGGCGGGCCAGAGGAATCGAATCTTCATGCGTCGCATTCAACAATCTGTTGAATTTATTCGCTAGGGGGACCCCCCTGAAAGATGTCGACAGCGGTACGACATAATGCTTGTGAATGTGAACGCGTTCACAAGCGTGTCCTGCTTGCTCCCGGATTGAGTGGGATACGAGGGGCAAACTGCGGCTGTGACCACGGCGAAACGAAGGAGACGACGACGTGGACCTAGCTTTGGCGCCAGAGACCCTGGCGCGATGGCAGTTCGGTATTACCACCGTCTATCACTTCCTCTTCGTTCCCTTGACGATCTCGCTGGCCGCGCTCGTCGCGATCTTGCAGACCGCCTGGGTGCGTTCGGAAAAGGAGAAGTACCTCAAGGCCACCAAGTTCTGGGGCAAGCTCTTCCTGATCAACATCGCGATGGGTGTCGTCACGGGCATCGTCCAGGAGTTCCAGTTCGGCATGAACTGGTCCGACTACTCGCGGTTCGTCGGTGACATCTTCGGAGCCCCGCTGGCCTTCGAGGCGCTCATCGCCTTCTTCTTCGAGTCGACCTTCATCGGCCTGTGGATCTTCGGCTGGGACAAGCTGCCGAAGAAGATCCACCTGGCCTGCATCTGGATGGTCTCGATCGGCACCATCCTGTCCGCGTACTTCATCCTCGCGGCGAACTCCTGGATGCAGCACCCGGTCGGCTACCGGATGAACCCCGAGCGCGGCCGGGCCGAGCTCACGGACTTCTGGCTGGTGCTCACGCAGAACACCGCGCTGACCCAGTTCTTCCACACCATGACGGCGGCCTTCCTGGTCGGCGGCGCGTTCATGGTCGGCATCGCGGCCTTCCACCTCGCCCGCAAGAGGCACATCCCCGTCATGCGGACCTCGCTGCGACTCGGCCTGGTCGTCATGATCATCGCCGGTCTGGGCACCGCCATCAGCGGAGACCTGCTCGGCAAGGTCATGTTCAAGCAGCAGCCGATGAAGATGGCCGCCGCCGAGGCGCTCTGGGACGGCGAGGCGCCGGCGCCCTTCTCCCTCTTCGCCTACGGCGACGTGGAAAAGGGCCACAACACGGTCGCCATAGAGATCCCGGGCCTGCTGTCCTTCCTGGCCAACGACGACTTCAGCTCGTTCGTCCCGGGCATCAACGACGTCAACAAGGCCGAGCAGGAGAAGTTCGGGCCCGGCGACTACCGGCCCAACATCCCCGTCGCCTACTGGGGCTTCCGCTGGATGATCGGCTTCGGGATGGCCTCGCTCGGCGTCGGCATGCTGGGGCTCTGGCTGACCCGCAAGAAGTTCATGCTGCCGCCGGGGCTGCGCACCGGTGAGGAAGAGGTCCCCCACCTGGTCCTCTTCAAGAAGGCGCTGAGCCCGAAGTTCACGAACTGGTACTGGATCATCGCGCTCTGGACCATGGGCTTCCCGCTGATCGCCAACTCCTGGGGCTGGATCTTCACCGAGATGGGCCGTCAGCCCTGGGTGGTCTACGGGGTCCTGCGCACCCGGGACGCGGTCTCGCCGAACGTCTCCCAGGGCGAGGTGCTCACCTCGATGATCGGCTTCACGCTGCTCTACGCCGTGCTCGCCGTGATCGAGGTCAAGCTCCTCGTGAAGTACGTCAAGGCCGGCCCGCCCGAGCTCACCGAGGCCGACCTCAACCCGCCGACCAAGATCGGCGGGGACGACAAGAACCCCGACCGGCCGATGGCCTTCTCGTACTGAGGCTGAGGAGACCACACCATGCAACTCCACGACGTCTGGTTCGTGCTCATCGCCGTTCTGTGGATCGGCTACTTCTTCCTGGAGGGCTTCGACTTCGGAGTCGGCGTCCTGACCAAGCTGCTGGCCCGCGACCGCACGGAGAAGCGGGTCCTGATCAACACGATCGGGCCCGTGTGGGACGGCAACGAGGTCTGGCTGCTCACGGCCGGCGGTGCGACGTTCGCCGCCTTCCCCGAGTGGTACGCCACCCTCTTCTCCGGCTTCTACCTGCCGCTCCTGCTCATCCTGATCTGCCTCATCATCCGCGGTGTCGCCTTCGAGTACCGGCACAAGCGGCCCGAGGACAAGTGGCAGACCAACTGGGAACACGCGATCTTCTGGACCTCGCTGATCCCCGCGTTCCTGTGGGGCGTGGCCTTCGCCAACATCGTGCGCGGAGTGAAGATCGACCAGGACATGGAGTACGTCGGCACCTTCTTCGACCTGCTCAACGTCTATTCGATCCTCGGCGGCCTGGTCACCCTGACCCTGTTCACCTTCCACGGCGCGGTGTTCACCTCGCTCAAGACGGTCGGTGACATCCGGGACCGCTCGCGCAAGCTGGCCACCCGGCTCGGGGCGGTGACCGCCGTCCTGGCGCTCGCCTTCCTGATCTGGACCCAGGTCTCGCGCGGTGACGGCTGGAGCCTGATCGCCATGATCGTGGCGGTACTGGCCCTGGTCGGTGCCCTCGGCTTCAACCTCGCGGGCCGGGAGGGCTGGTCCTTCGGACTGTCGGGAGTGACCATCGCGGCGGCCGTCGCGATGCTCTTCCTGACGCTGTTCCCGAACGTCATGCCGTCCTCGCTGAACGACGCCTGGAACCTCACGGTCACCAACGCCTCGTCCAGCGCGTACACCCTGAAGATCATGACCTGGTGCGCCGCGGTGGCGACCCCGCTCGTCCTGCTCTACCAGGGGTGGACGTACTGGGTGTTCCGCAAGCGCATCGGCACGCAGCACATCGTCGACGTGCACTGAGCCGGATCCGTCGGCCCGCTCCGTCCGCTCCGCCCTGTCCCGCCCGCTCCTGCCTGGGGGATGTTTCACGTGAAACCGATCGACCCGCGCCTGCTTCGGTACGCCCGGTCCACCCGACTCTTCCTGGGAGCAGTGGTGGCCCTCGGGCTCGCCGGGGCGGGGCTGGTCGTCGGCCAGGCCATGCTGATCGCCGAGATCGTCGTCGGTGCCTTCGAGGACGGACTGGACGGCGGAGCCCTGCGGACGCCCCTGCTGCTGCTCGCGGCGGTGGCGCTCGGCCGGGGCCTGGTCGCCTGGCTGACCGAGCTGGCCGCGCACCGGGCGAGCGCAGCGGTCAAGTCGGAACTGCGGGGCCGGCTGCTGGAGCGGGCCGCCGATCTCGGGCCCGGCTGGCTGAGCGGCCAGCGGACGGGCTCCCTGGTGGCCCTGGCCACCCGGGGAGTGGACGCGCTCGACGACTACTTCTCCCGGTACCTGCCCCAGTTGGGGCTCGCGATCGTCGTCCCCGTGGCGGTGCTCGCGCGGATCGTCACCGAGGACTGGGTGTCGGCGGCGATCATCGTGGTCACGCTCCCGCTGATCCCCCTGTTCATGATCCTGATCGGCATGGCCACCCAGTCGCGGATGGACCGCCAGTGGCGGCTGCTGTCCCGGCTCTCGGGACACTTCCTGGACGTGGTGGCGGGCCTGCCGACCCTGAAGGTCTTCGGCCGCGCGAAGGCCCAGGCGGAGTCCATCCGCAAGATCACCGAGGACTACCGGCAGGCCACGATGCGCACGCTGCGCATCGCGTTCCTGTCCTCGTTCGCCCTCGAACTGCTGGCGACCCTGTCGGTGGCCCTGGTCGCGGTGACCATCGGCATGCGGCTCGTCCACGGGGAGCTGGACCTCTACACCGGGCTGGTCATCCTGGTCCTGGCGCCCGAGGCGTACCTGCCCTTGCGTCAGGTCGGGGCGCAGTACCACGCGGCGGCCGAGGGACTGGCCGCCGCGGAAGAGATCTTCGAGGTGCTGGAGACCCCGGTCGCCGCATCACCGGGGACGGCGGCCGTCGCGGCATCGGAGCTGCGGATCGAGCTCGACGGAGTGGCCGTCCGGTACGCGGGCCGGGGCGAGGACTCCCCCGGACCCGTCTCGCTGACCGTGGAACCGGGCGAATGCGTGGCCCTCACCGGGCCGAGCGGCGCGGGCAAGTCCACCCTGCTGCAGGTGCTGCTGGGCTTCGTGACGCCGAGCGAGGGCAGGGTCCGGGTCGGGGGCGCCGACCTGGCCGCCCTGTCGCCCGAGCAGTGGCGGGAGCGGATCGCGTGGGTGCCGCAGCGGCCGCACCTGTTCGCGGGGACGATCGCGGAGAACGTACGGCTGGCGCGGCCCGGCGCCGACGATGCCGAGGTGAGTGCCGCGCTGGTGGACGCCGGGGCCTGGGAGTTCGTACGGGCCCTGCCGCGGGGGGCGGACACCCTGCTCGGTGAGGGCGGGGTCGGACTGTCCGCCGGGCAGCGCCAGCGCCTCGCGCTGGCACGGGCGTTCCTGGCGGACCGGCCCGTGCTCCTGCTCGACGAGCCGACGGCGGCACTGGACGGCGAGACCGAGGCGGCCGTGGTCGAGGCGGTACGCCGCCTCGCGGTCGGGCGGACCGTCCTGCTCGTGGTGCACCGGCCGGCCCTGCTGGCGCTGGCCGACCGGGTCGTACGGGTCGGGGTCGGCCCCGCCGGGCCCTCCCCCGCCGCGCCCCTTCCCGCCGCACGTGCGGGGCAGTCGGCGGCGGGACCGGCGCCGCGCGACCCCGGCGAATGGATCCTCGGAGACGCCCCGGAGCGGGCGGGCGATGCCGGCAGCGGCGATGCCGGCAGCGGCGATCCGCTCAAGCGGGTCCGGGGCGTGGCCAAGGCCTGGCAGGGACGGTTCCGGCTCGGGCTGTTCCTCGGGGCGCTGGCCGTCGGGTGCAGCGTGGGGCTGATGGCCGTCTCCGGATGGCTGATCTCGCGCGCCTCCGAACAGCCGCCCGTGCTGTACCTGATGGTGGCCGTCACCGCGACGCGGGCCTTCGGCATGGGCCGGGCCGTCTTCCGCTACGCGGAGCGCCTCGTGTCCCACGACGCGGTTCTGCGGATGCTCGCCGACCTGCGCGTTTCGGTGTTCCAGCGGCTGGAGCGCATCGCGCCCGGCGGGCTGCGCACCCACCGGCGCGGGGACCTGCTGACCCGGCTGGTGGCCGACGCCGATGCCCTCCAGGACTACTGGCTGCGCTGGCTGCTGCCCGTCGGCACCGCGGTGCTCGTGGGCACCGGCTCGGTGGCCTTCACCGCCTGGCTGCTGCCCGGGGCCGGCGCGGTGCTCGCCGTCGGGCTGCTGGCCGCCGGTGTCGGAGTACCGCTGGTCAGCGCGGTCTGCGCACGCCGCACGGAACGCCGGCTCGCGCCCGCCCGGGGAGAGCTCGCCACCCGTGTGGCGGATCTGCTCACCGGAACCGCGGAGCTCACCGTCGCCGGAGCGCTCGGCGGGCGCCGGGCCGCCGCGAAGGAGAGCGACCGCACACTGACCGGGATCGCGGCCCGCGCGGCCGCCGTCACCGGGCTGGGAAGCGGGCTGTCGGCCCTGGTGACCGGAGTGACCGTGGTGTGCGCGGCCGCCGTCGGGGCCGACGCCGTAGCCGGGGGCCGGCTGTCCGGGGTGGCCATGGCCGTGGTCGTGCTGACCCCGCTCGCCGCCTTCGAGGCCGTCAGCGGACTCCCACAGGCCGTCCAGTACCGCCAGCGGGTCCGGCGCAGCGCCGAGCGGGTCTACGAAGTCATCGACGCACCCGTCCCGGTCACCGAGCCGGAGCGGCCCGAAGCCCTGCCCGCCTCCCCCTTCCCGCTGCGGCTGACGGGGCTCGCCGCCCGCCACCCCGGGCAGGAGAAGGACGCGCTGAGCGGGCTCGACCTGACCCTGGAGGCGGGCCGCCGGATCGCGGTCGTCGGGCCCTCGGGGGCCGGCAAGACCACGCTGGCACAGGTCCTGCTGCGCTTCCTGGACCAGCACGAAGGCTCGTACACCCTGGGCGGGACCGACGCGCGCGCCCTCGACGGGGACGACGTGCGCCGGGTCGTGGGCCTGTGTGCCCAGGACGCGCACATCTTCGACAGCTCCGTACGGGAGAACCTGCGCCTGGCCGTCCCGGGGGCGAGCGAGGCGCGGCTGCGGGAGGCCCTCGCCGCGGCCCGGCTGCTGGAGTGGGCCGACGGGCTCCCGGACGGGCTGGACACGCTGGTCGGCGAGCACGGCGAGCGGATCTCCGGGGGACAGCGCCAGCGCCTCGCCCTGGCGCGGGCGTTGCTCGCGGACTTCCCGGTCCTCGTCCTGGACGAGCCCGCCGAGCACCTGGACCTGGCCACCGCCGACGCGCTGACCGCGGACCTGCTGGCCGCGACCGAGGGCCGGACCACGGTGCTGATCACGCACCGGCTGGCCGGTCTGGACGAGGTCGACGAGGTGCTCGTCCTGGACGCCGGCGCGGTGATCCAGCGCGGTACGTACGCGGAGCTGGCGGCGACCCCCGGCCCGCTGCGCGCGCTGCTGGAGCGGGAGCGGGAAGCGGACGAGACGGGCGGCTCCGTGCAGGCTCGACTTTCCTCGCTAAAGGGGACTAACTAGGCTCAAGGGCATGTCAGCGCAGGAGTCCCAGGAATCGCCCGAGCACCCGCCGGAGTCCTCACCGGAACCGCCCGACCCGTTGGAGGCCGCGACGGCGGCCACCCGGAGTCTCCAGGGGCTGTCCACCGAGCTCACGGCCCGGGTGCCGCAGCTGCTGGAGGCCATGCGGTCGGTCGGTACCGGCCTCGAACTGCACTCCACGCTGGACCGGATCTGCGAGACGGCCGCCGAGCTCGCGGACGCCCGCTACGCGGCCATCGGCGTGGTCGACACCGAGGGCCGGGGGCTCTCGGACTTCGTCACCTTCGGGATCAGCGACGCGCTGGCCAAGAAGATCGGGCACCGGCCGGACGGGAAGCGTGGCCTGCTGGGCGCGCTGATCTCGAACCCGGACCCCGTGCACCTCGCCGACCTGACCAAGGACCCGCGCTCGTCGGGCTTCCCCGCCCATCACCCGCCGATGAAGACCTTCCTCGGAGTGCCGATCCGGGTCCAGGGCGAGATCTTCGGGAACCTCTACCTCGCGGAGAAGAACGGCGGCGGCGAGTTCAACGACTACGACGTCCACATGGTCCGGGTGCTGGCCACCGAGGCGGGCATCGCCATCGGCAATGCCCGGCTCTACGAGGCGGCCACCCAGCGGGAGCGCTGGATCGACGGTTCGGTCGCCGTCACCACGGCCCTGCTGTCGGGCGGGGACGCGGACGACGCGCTCGCGGTCGTCGCCGAACAGGCCCGCAGGCTCGCCGATTCGGCCGCCGGGATCGTGATGCTGCCGGCCGAGGAGGGCGGGATGGAGATCGTCGCGGTCTCCGCCGAGAACCCGGCGACCTCGCTCGGCATCGTCATCCCGGCCGAGAGCCCGGTGGTGGCCAGGCTGCTGGAGGGCGAGCCGGTCTTCGTGGACGATGCCGCCTCCGACCCCCGCATGATCAGCCGCCTGACCAGCCAGTACGGGGCCTGCATGATGCTTCCGCTGCAGAGCGGGGGCCGGGTGCTGGGGGCCCTCGTCACGCCGCGGGCGCGCGGAAAGCGGCCCTTCACCGAGGCGGAGCGGACCCTGGCCACCCAGTTCGCCTCGCAGGCGGCCCTGGCGCTGATGATGGCGGAGGCGCAGCGGGACCGGGAGCGCCTCGCGGTCTTCGAGGACCGTGACCGGATCGCCCGTGACCTCCACGACCTGGTCATCCAGCGGCTCTTCGCGACCGGGATGATGCTGGAGGGCGCCCAGCGCCGTTCCATCGTCCCGGAGGTCCGCGACGGCGTCGGCAAGGCCGTGGACGAGCTCGACGTGACGATCCAGGAGATCCGCACCGCGATCTTCGCGCTCCAGCAGGGACCGGCGGAGGCCCCCTCGGGCCTGCGCACCCGGGTGCTGCGGGAGATCAACATGGCCGCCGTGCCGCTGGGATTCAAGCCCGCGCACCGCTTCCTCGGGCCGATCGACGCGGTCGTCGGCGAACTCGTCGGCAAGAACCTGATCGCCGCCCTGCGCGAGGCCCTGTCGAACGCGTTCCGGCACTCGGAGGCCTCCCGGATCGAGGTGGTGCTCGACTCCACCGTCAGCCTGGCCGACGGGCGGCCCGGGGTCCGGCTGGAGGTGGCCGACGACGGGGTGGGCATCCCGGAGGGCGGCCGGCGCAGCGGGCTGCGGAACCTGCGCCGGCGGGCCGAATCGCTCGGCGGCTCCAGCTCGTACGGCCCCGGCCTCGGCGAGGAGGGCGGCGGGACCACCCTGGTGTGGGAGGCCCCGCTGTAACCACGCCCGTTGGCTAAGGCTCGGCGCGGGACGTCCGGTCGGCCAGGATGCGCTCGATGACCAGGGCGACGCCGTCCTCGTTGTTGGCGACCGTACGGCCCGACGCGGCCGCGATCACATCGGGATGGGCGTTGCCCATCGCGTACGAGGTGCCGGCCCAGCCGAGCATCTCCACGTCGTTCGGCATGTCGCCGAAGGCGACCACCTCGGCGGGCGAGATGCCGCGCTCCTCGCAGCACAGTGCCAGGGTGCTCGCCTTGGAGACGCCCGGGCCGCTGATCTCCAGCAGGGAGGTCGGGCTGGAGCGGGTGATCGAGGCGTACGCGCCGGCGACGGAGCGAGCCAGTGTCAGGAACTCGTCCGGAGCCAGCTCGGAGTGGTGCGCGAGCACCTTGAGGACGGGCGCCGCATCGTCGTCCGTGGCCTCGTCGAGCAGCTCCTCGGCGGTGGCGACATTGGCGCCCGGGTCCTGGAAGAACGGCGGGTACTGGGGCTCGTAGTTGATGCCGGTGGTCAGCTCCACGGCGAAGGAGGTGCCGGGGGCGGCGGCCCGCAGGGCCTCCACCACCTTGAGCGCGGTGATCCGGGGCAGTGGCCTGACCTGGACGAACTCCCGGCCCGCAGGTTGCCGGTCGGAGGTGTGCCGGTCGGCGGTGTGCCCGGCGCCGGCGTGCCGGTCCATGGCGTGCAGGTCGACGACGGCGGCGCCGTTCGCGCAGATGGCCAGGCCGTGGCCCTGAACGTGGTCGCTGACCACACCCATCCACCGGGCCGGGCGTCCGGTCACGAAGAACACCGCGATGCCGGCCTCCTCGGCGGCGGCGAGTGCGGCGACGGTGCGCTCCGAGACGGATTTGTCGTCGCGCAGCAGGGTGCCGTCGAGGTCGGTGGCGATGAGCCGGGTCGCGGGGGTTGGCCCGTCCGGGCGCTGGGGAGCCGAGGTCACGGCTCCATCTTCGCCCATGCCGGCGGTCGGCGATGTTTCACGTGAAACATCGCCACATGGATGTCAGTGGGCGGTGGAAGGATCTCCTCGCCGGTTCCGCTGCCGTTCGCGCCGCCGGCTCGGTGCCGGTTCCGACGACATCACCCGGGGGCGACGTGCTCATCCCTTCAGCCCGTGCGCGGGACTGCGACGCCTGCGGCGGCCCGCACGCCAAAAGGGTCGCGACCCTGGCGATGCTCCTGTGCACGGTGTGCGAACGAGAGGGCACCCACCATCCGGAGCGGGAACCGGTCCTGGTGGGCGAGGTCCTGCGCGCGCTCCTCTTCACGCCGTAGAGACAGCATCGGGCGTAGGGTCCCTGCACACCGCGGGAACGCGGCGAAGCCGGTGGTTGGCATGGGAGATTTGGTGACCGATACACGATCCGACCGGGAGGCTCCGGAGGGCGAGTCCCCTCAGGAGGCCGCACCTGTAGCCGGTCGCGGGCAGAAACGGCGCCGCCCCTTCTGGATGGAGCTGCCCCTCCTCGTGGGTGTCGCGCTGGTGCTGGCCTTCCTGATCAAGACGTTCCTGCTCCAGGCGTTCCTGATCCCCTCGGGCTCCATGCAGAACACCCTGCAGAAGGACGACCGCGTCCTGGTCGACAAACTCACCCCGTGGTTCGGCTCGAAGGCGGCCAGGGGCGAGGTCGTGGTCTTCCGGGACCCCGGCGATTGGCTGGAGGGGCATCCGGTGGAGAAGCCCAATACGGCTCAGAAGCTCCTGAGCTCTGTCGGGCTGATGCCCGCGGCCGGAGAGAAGCACTTGATCAAGCGTGTCATCGGCGTCGCCGGCGACACGGTCGAATGCGAGGGCACGGGACCACTGAAGGTGAACGCCAAGCCGCTCACCGAGCCGTACGTCTTCGCCGGGAACACGGCCTGCAGCCCGGACGCGGGCGGCCAGTTCAAGGTCACGGTACCCAGCGGTCACATCTGGGTCATGGGCGACCACCGGCAGAGTTCGCAGGACTCCCGCTATCACCAGAGTGACCCCCGCGGCGGCATGGTGCCCCTGACGGACGTGGTGGGTCGTGCCGTGGTGCTCGCCTGGCCGGTCGACCGCTGGGCGACCCTGCCCGTGCCGAGCACCTTCGAGCAGCCGGGTCTCGCTCCCACACCGTGATGCCCGGACGCGCCGGGGCCGGGGACCGCTGCCGCGTCCCCGGCCTGCTCGTGGTCAGCCCAGCTGTGCGAGCGCCTCAGTGGCGATCTTCTCGAAGACGCTGTGGTCGGTGGCGAAGTCCGAGTCGGGGATCGGCCAGTGGACGACGATCTCGGTGATGCCCAGGTCCCGGTGGATCCCCGCGAAGTCCACGAAGGCGTCGAGGGATCCCAGGGGGCGGCCCGGCTGCGGCGTGAAGCCGGTGAGCAGGATCTTGTCCAGCTCGTCCACGTCCCGGCCGATCTCCGCGCAGGCCGTGCCCAGCCTCTGGATCTGGCCGCGGATGGCCTCCGCCGACTGCTCCTGAGTGCCCGCCTCGAACAGCTTCGGATCACCGGTGGTCACCCACGCCTGGCCGTGCCGGGCGGCGAGCTTCATGCCGCGGGGGCCGGTGGCGGCCACCGCGAAGGGCAGCCGGGGGCGCTGGACGCAGCCGGGGATGTTGCGGGCCTCGTCGGCGGAGTAGTGCGTGCCCCGGTGCGTCACGGCGTCCTCGGTGAGGAGGCGGTCCAGCAGGGGCACGAACTCTCCGAAGCGGTCGGCGCGCTCGCGCGGGGTCCACGCCTCCTGGCCGAGGGCGGTGGCGTCGAAGCCGTTGCCGCCGGCCCCGATGCCGAGTGTGATCCGGCCGCCCGAGATGTCGTCCAGGGACATCAGCTCCTTGGAGAGCGTCACCGGGTGCCGGAAGTTCGGCGAGGTGACGAGCGTGCCCAGGCGCAGGCGCTCCGTGGCCGTCGCGGCAGCCGTGAGCGTGGGCAGCGCGCCGAACCACGGACCGTCCCGGAAGGTTCGCCAGGACAGGTGGTCATAGGTGTACGCGGTGTGGAAGCCCAGCTGCTCGGCCCGCTGCCAGCGGTCACGGCCGCCCTCGTGCCAGCGGCTGACGGGAAGGATCACGGTGCTCAAGCGCAGAGTCATACCCGCGAGCCTACGACTGTCTGGCAGGGTCTTCGCTTGGCCACGGGCCCGCGTCGCCCGCTGCCGCCGTCGCCCCGGACCTCGGGGCGACGGCGGCAGCGCCGCCTCAGGAAGAGGTGCGCAGCAGGTGTTCCGTGGTGCGTTCGGCGCTTTCCAGGAGCCACTCCGGAGCCACGCCCTCGGGGAGCGCGCGGACCTCGGCCGCCAGGGCCGAGACCCGGGCGGCGCCGGCCTCGGGCCGGCCGAGCTCGTGCTCGGTCCAGGCGGCGTTGTTCACGCACTGGAACCGGGCCTGCAGGTGCTCCGGGCCGAGCTCCGCATGGAGGGCGGCGGCCCGCTCCCAGAGCAGGATCTCCTCCAGCCGCAGCGCCTCCAGCTCCGCCGCGCCCAGCGGTTCGGCGGCCCCCGAGCCGCGGTTCTGCGCCTCCCCGTCCTCCTCCCGAGCCTCCCCGTCCTCCTCCCGCGCCTCCTCGTCGGCGCGGACCCGGCGGTCGAGCACCTGGGCGAGCTGGTTCCAGGTCTCGGCGAGTTCGGCCCGTGCCTCGGGGGCCCCGGGGGCGTCCGGGGCCTGCGCCAGCGCGGCGGTCAGCACCCCGGCCGCCTCGTCCATCCGGGCCCGGGCCCCGGCGACCGCCGCGTCGGTGATCTCCTCACGCAGCCCCAGCCAGGCCAGCGACCGCAGGATCCGTACCTCGGCGACCGGCGCGTCCTTCGACCGCCGGCGCAGCTCCAGGGCCCGCTCGTACGCGGCGACGGCCTCCGGCACCAGCCGTGCCTCGGAGAGCTGGTCGGCGGCGGCCTGGGCGAAGTTCGCCTGCGGACGCGGGTCCTCCCAGTCCTCGGAGAGCTCCGCAGCCAGCAGGTACTGCTCGGCCGAGCCCCGGGAGTCGTGCAGATCGCGCAGCAGGTCGCCCAGGAACTCCCGTACTGAGACGGCCTGGCCCGCGCCGTGCTCCAGCAGGTCCGGCAGCGTCGACTGCAGTACCTCGGCCGCTTCGGCGGTACGGCCCTCCCGGGCGTGGCACCGGGCGAGCAGTAGCCGCGCCTGGGCGCCGCCGTCGGCGGTGAGCCCGGCCTGGTCGAACCAGTGCGCCGCCTCCAGAGCGTGCCGCGCGGCCTCCGCGTCGGCCTCGTCGCGCCCCAGCAGGATGTCGGCGAGGGTGAGCCGTACGACGCCCTGCGCCTCGGGGTCGGTCACCTCGGCGGCGTGCGCCAGCCCGGCGCGGGCCGACTCCTCGGCCTCCGCCGAACGGTCCAGCGACATCAGCACGCCGGCCCGCAGTACGAGCGGGTCCACGGCGAGCCACGGCCGGGCCGAGGCCACCGACCGCTCGGCGGATGCGGCGAGCAGCGCCACGGCACGTTCCGGGTCGCCCTGCGAGAGGGCGAGCCGGCCCAGCATCTCCTCGGCCTCCGCCGCCAGGTCGGGCAGGGCCGTGGCGTAGGCCTCGGCGAAGGCGGCCAGTTCGGCGGCCAGCTCGCCGTGGCCGTGCCCGGGGTCGTGGGCGTTCCCGTGGGCGTGCCCGTGCCCATCCCCATCCCCGTGGCCGTCGCCGTGCCCGTGTTCGGGGTCCTCGGTGGCCTCGACCGAGCGCAGGTACGACTCCACCCGGATCCCGGTCAGCTCCGCGAGGGCGATCCGCCGGGTCCGCAGCGGCTCGTCCGCGTCCAGCGCCTCGGCGTGGCGCAGGGCGACGGCCAGCAACTCGCGCAGCTCCCCCGCCCCGGTGCCCGACTGCGCGGCCACGGTCGCCAGCCGCAGCTCGGCCAGAGTGGCGCGCTCCGCGAGCCCCAGCTCCCGGTAGCGCTCGCGTACGCCGGCCAGCAGTTCCGGCGCGTTCGCGGCGCCGGCCCGAGCGGCCGCCAGGGCCCGGTGGTCCGCGACATCGGCGGTGGCCAGCGGATCCGACCCGGCCGTCGCCTCGGGGCGCAGGGCCACCTTCTCCCAGAGGGCGTCCGCGCCGGGGTGCCCGATGTCGCGTGCGGCCCTGGCCCGTTCCACGAGTTCCGCGAAGCCCTCGGCCGGGGCCGCCTCGGGAGCCGCTTCGGAGGCCGGGACGGGGCCCGGCTGCGGGAGCGCCGCGAGCGCGGAGCTCCGTACGCCCAGCGGCAGGACCGCGGTCACCGGGGCCGCGCCGATCCGCGCGAGGAACCGGTCGGAGACCCGGGTGGAGCCGTTGCGCGCGTCGAACCGCCCGGCGATGTCGAGCGAGCCCGCGCGCAGCACCTCGTACAGCTCGGACACGCTGCGCGGGCTGCCCTCGTAGGAGACGGCGGGGCTCTGCCCGTGGCCCAGCTCCGTCAGCCGGCGCAGCAGGACGAGGATCCCGCCGTGGAAGGCCAGCTGGTCGGAGAGGTTGGCGAGCGGGGCCACGTGCGCCGCGTGCTCGGCCAGGATCTCCAGCCCCCGGGACTCGTTCCCGGTGAGCGCGCAGAACTCGATGTGCCGTCCCACCGAGGGCAGCAGGCTCTCCTTGTCCCGGGCCAGGCGGTATCCGCGCAGATGGGCCGATCGGGCCTCGTCGAACCGGCCGAGCCGTACCAGCGGGAGCAGCGAGGTCGCGAGGACCCGGTGGGGTTCCTCGGCGCAGGTCTGCTCGCCGGACAGCACCGGCTGCCAGACCTCCAGGGCCTCGGAGTCGTCGCCGCGCAGTACGGCGTACTGGCCCTGGCCGTTGAGTTCGCAGGCGTGGCAGTCGCTCATGTCGTCGCGGTCGGCGGCCTGCCAGCGGGCGTACGCGCGTCCGGCCCGGGCGTCGTCGCCGGTGGCGTCGGCGAGCCACAGCTCGGCCTCGCGCACGGGACGCTCGCTGTAGCCGGCGATCCGGTAGCGGCGCTCCATCTCGTCCAGCCAGCCGGCGGCCGACTCCAGCGGGATCTCCGGTGAGTTGCCGATGGCGCCGGCGATCCACTTGAACTGCCAGAACAGCGAGTGGGCGTCCCACTCGTCGAAGGCGCCGGGGTCCTTGTCGTACTCCTGGAGCAGCCGGGCGAAGGGGACGAGCATCTTCGGCGACTCGGAGCTGTACAGGTAGGCGTTGATCAGGTTGTCCAGAGCCGCACGGAACAGCGGACGGTCCCCGGTCGCCTCGGCGGCGGTGGACAGGGTCTCGGCGTGCGCGTTGCGCGCCGTCCCGCCCGGTGCCCGGCGGTTCTCGGCCAGTCCGCGCTCGATCTCCTCGCGGGTCATCGTGCTCACTTCTGATCCTCCTGGGTGCCGGTGGTGTCCGGGCCGTCCGTGCTGCTGACGGGGTGGGTCGCCCATTCCAGGAGTCCGAGGAAGGCCCGGTTGAGCAGGGCGGTGTCGGCCGCGCGCAGGGGTCGCTGCGACCTCAGCAGGGCCTGGCCGTAGAGCGATTCGACGGCGGTGGCGGTCAGGGCCTCGTCGGGGAGGGCGGCGATCCGGCGGATGAGCGGGTTGTTGTGGTTGAGCACGAGGCGGGCGCGCGGGGCGGAGCCGCGCAGCGAACCGAGGATGCCGCTCCACAGCGAGTCCGCGGTCTCCAGGGCAGCCGTGCGGTCGCGCTCCTGACGGGCCTGGCGGTCGTCGAGGTAGAGCGCGGGGACGGCGGCGGGCTGGAAGGCGCGCAGGACGACGTCGCAGCTCAGCGGTTCCAGGCGGGTCCGGGCGGTGGCCAGGAAGGGGGCCAGGGCCAGCTCGGCGGAGGTCGGTACCGGATCGAGCCGTTCGGTGACGGCCCCCGCGTCGAGCTCGGTGACCTTGAGTTCCGGCCGGACGGCGGGCAGCAGCGCCAGCAGGTCGGCATCGTAGGTGTAGCCGGCGTTGATGACTCCGAGACCGTGGGCCGCCGCGATCGGGGCGATCTGGCGGAACTCCTCCACGGTCCGGGTGAAGTGGATCTCGGTGTGCGCGGAGGTGAACTCCTCCAGGTTCATGGAACCGTCGCTGGTCTCGAACGGCAGCCAGGGCAGCATCAGGCCGAGCAGCTCGGCGTCGTGCCGGGCCAGCGACTTCACCCCGAGGTGGTGGACACCGAGGAAGGCGGCCAGCCGCTCGGGTTCGCTCGTGGCGAGCTCGGCGAGCCAGGCGCGGACGCGGGCCCCGAGGGCCTCGCGGACGGCGGCCAGGGTTTCGTCGTCGTACAGGTTCTCGCGGGAGGCGGTGGGCCGCAGGGTGTCGGTGTCGAGGACGGCACGGACGAAGAACGCCCAGTCGGGCAGCAGGTTGTCGGCCTTGTCGGTCAGCAGCATGCCCTTGAGGTGGACGCGGTGTCCGGACCGGTGGGCGGGGCTGGTCGGCTCGGGCAGGACGTACGCGACTCCGCGCACTCCCGCCACGGGAAGGTCGAGGTCGATGCTGTCGAGGGGGGTGAAACCGAAGAGCTGCGCGCAGTGCCCGGCGAGCGCGACGCGGCGGGCCGCGGGGGTGGGGAAGGACCGGTCCCATACGGCGGGCCGGTCGGTGACGGGGCGGGGTCCGGCGGCGGAGCCGTCGTCGAAGGTGATGTCGTAGGGCAGGAGCGAGCCGTAGTCGCGGGCCAGCTGTTCGACCTTGGCCGGGACGGTCCACTCCTCGGCGCCGGGGCGGGCCTCCAGGACGACGGTGGTGCCGGGCTCCGTGCGGGCTTCGGAGGGCAGCTCGCGGACGGTGTAGGAGCCGTCGTCCGTGGCCAGCCACTCGACGGGCGCGGCCAGCGGATCGCGGGCGGAGCGGGTGACCACGCGGATCTCGCGGGCGACGACGAAACAGGCGAGCAGGCCGATGCCGAACTGGCCGAGGAACTCCTGGCGGGTGGTCTCCAGGCCGTGCGGGCCTCCGCGCTTGGAGCTGCGTCCGATGGTGGCGAGGAGGGAGTGGGCCTCGTCGGCGGTCAGGCCGATGCCGCTGTCCTCGATGGTCACGCGGTTCCCGGTCGCCGACAGCCGGATGCGGATCTCGGCCCCGGGGTCCAGGGCGTGGCGGGCGGTGACGGCGTCGACGGCGTTCTGGAGGAGCTCGCGGACGTACACGCGGGGGCTGGAGTAGAGGTGGTGGGAGAGCAGGTCGACCAGACCGCGCAGGTCGACCTGGAAGGTGTTCGGGTGGGGTTCTTCGGACGTCATGGGGTGTCACCTCGCGTGCTGGTACGGGTTGTTCGGCGACCGCGAGGTACCCCCCTCACAGATCCCGGAGTGAGGAACAGAGTAGGGGGATGATCTGACAATCCCTCCGTGAATTCCGGGGCCTCCGGGGCTTCTCCCAAGCCCTCCGGAGCTTCTCCCGAGAACCGTCCGCTTATTGGAACCGAAGGAATTGCGGCGGCACGGAGTCCACCAGCCACACTCCATTGGCGCTGATCCGAAAGACGTGCCCCGCGGCGCGCATCGCTCCCGCGTCCACGGCGAGGACGACCGGCCGACCGCGCCGGGCGCCGACGCGGGTCGCCGTCTCCCGGTCCGGGGAGAGGTGGACGTGGTGGCGGGCCATCGGGCGCAGTCCCTCGGCGCGGATCGCGTCCAGGGCGGCGGCGACGGTGCCGTGGTAGAGGTACGCGGGCGGTTCGGCCTCGGGCAGGCCCAGGTCCACGGGGACGGTGTGGCCCTGGCTGGCGCGGATCCGGCTGCCGTCGACGGCGAGGCGCTGCTTGTCGTTGGAGGCGACCACGTGGTCGAGCTCGGCCCGGCTGATGCGGAAGCCGTGGGCGGCGGTGGCGCTCAGGAGATCGTCGATCTCCACCCAGCCCTGTGGGTCGAGCACCAGTCCGATGCGTTCCGGCTGATGGCGGAGGTGTTTCGAGACGTATTTGGACACCTTGACGGTGCGCTTGTCATCCATTCGCCCAGCGTGACGGCTCGGTCGGGTCCGGCGCAGCGATTTTTCGTCCTTCTCCCGAACCTGGACTCCCTCTATCGCGTTTCCAAGATACGGAATACATTTTCCGCTGAACTGCCACTCAAGAGGAAGAAAAGTATGACAAACAGCGCGTCTCTGTCTCTGTCTCGGCGGGCCACCGCCGAGCTCGTCGGCACCGCCGCCCTCCTCGTGGTCGTCATCGGATCGGGAATCCAGGCCGCGGCGCTCACCTCCGATACGGGCGTCGCCCTGGTCGCCAACTCACTCGCCTCGGCCATCGGGCTCGGGCTGATCATCACGCTCTTCGGGCCGCTCTCGGGCGCCCACCTCAACCCGGTGGTCACCCTCACGGCCTGGTGGGGGCGGCGCAACGGCGGCGAAGGAGTCGAAGGCCGGGAAGCCCTGGTCTACGTGGCGGCCCAGACCGCCGGGGCCATAGCCGGCGCGGTCCTCGCGGAAGCGATGTTCGGCCGCGCCCCCGGAGCCTTCTCCACCCAGGTCCGCGACGGCGGGCACCTGCTCGTCGGGGAGGTCGTGGCCACCGCCGGGCTGGTCCTGGTGATCCAGGGCCTGGGCCGCATCGGCCGGCCGAAGCTGATCCCGGCCGCGGTCGCCGCCTACATCGCCGCCGCGATCTGGTTCACCTCCTCCGGGTCCTTCGCGAACCCGGCCGGCACCATCGGGCGCAGCTTCAGCGATTCCTTCACCGGCATCGCCCCGCAGTCGCTGCCGGGGTTCGTCGCCGCCCAGCTCGTCGGAGGGGTCCTGGGTCTGGTCCTCGCGGCCGTGCTCTACGGGACCACCCGCCGGGAAGCCGCCGACGCGGCCGACACCGCGGGCACTGCCAACACCGTCAGCACCAGCAGCACTGCCAACACCAGCAGCACTGCCAACACCGTCAGCACCAGCATCCCGGTGGCCGAAACCAGCCCGCCCGGACCGGCGTTCCAGGCCGTCGTCTGACCCTCCGGGACGGGTTCCCCACAGGCCGGGCGGACTTGTCCACAGCCCTTTGCGCCGGTTTCGCCGACAAAAGCGTGATCCGGCCTGTGGACTACTGAGCGAGCACTACCGGCCGCCTCGGCTGGCCAGATCGTTCATCGTCCGGGCCTGCAACTCCCGCTCCGTGGCGGCCCGGACGAACTCCGCCACGTGGTCGGGGCCCACCAGCTCCTGCACCGCCCGCACGGTCTCCGCGGGCAGCGCCACCGGGGCCGGCCCGGACGGCTGCGGGGTTCCGACGGCCCCGAGGTGGCGCTGCAGGTGCCGGGTCGCGAAGAGGCGCATCGCCCGCGCCAGTTCCGCGTCCACCGTCTGCTGGGCCAGCGGCCGCAGTCTGCGTACCATCGTCGCCGCCTCGGCCGCGTCGGAGTCCGTGGGGGGTACGGCCCCCAGGTACCGGGCGAAGACGTGCTCCGTGGTGAACTCCAGGAAGCGCGAGGCGATGAGCTCCACCTGGCCGCGGAGCTCCCGCAGATGACCCGTGATCGCGGGCAGTGGGACCCCCGCGGCGTACAGCTCGGCCGCCACGGACAGCTCCTGAGGAGACGGTACGAGGAACTGGTCCGGGCGACCCGGGATCCGCTCCAGCACGCCCAGTTCGCACGCCTCGCCGACGGCTTCGTCGTCGGGCTTGCCGCCGAACCGTTCGTTCAGCTCGTCCCGGCTTATCCGGGCCGCCTCCTCGTCCGTCCACGGCCCGTGCACCTCGGCCACCAGCCCGAGGACCCCGCCGAGCCCGCGGCCCGCGTCCCAGGCCTCCAGCAGTTCCTTGATCGAGGCCAGGGTGTACCCGCGGTCCAGCAGGTCGGCGATCTGGCGCAGCCGCGCCAGATGCGTGTCCCGGTAGACGTTGGAACGGCCTCGACGCTCCGGCTTCGGCAGCAGACCGCGGTCCTGGTACGCCCGGATCGTGCGGACGGTCGCACCGCTGTGGTGCGCCAGATCCTCGATCCGGTACTCGGCTACTGCCTGCTCGGACAATCCCGGCTCCCTACGACATGGCGGCTCGGCCGACCGCGCCCGCAGCTGACCGGGCGGCAGGTGAAGCCGCGAGGTACTCGACCGCCCTGCGCAGCGAGCCCTCCTGCGAGGGATGGTACGACCGCCGCAGGTAGCGGGGTATGGCCATGCCGAGCTCTCTCCAAGTGGGCAACAGACCCCTGGCCACGGACCGGTTGTGCTCGCGCAGCGAATAGCGGGTCCGTCCGCGCAGTTCGGGGTCGTTGCGCAGGAGGTACGAGGCCCCCGCGATCCAGAGCCAGCCCATGACCGGCGCGACCACGGCCATGCCCCCGACACGGCGGGCGTAGCGGGGCAGGCCCGCTCCGCCGCAGTGCTGGTACATGTCGAAGGCGACCGAGCGGTGCTCCACCTCCTCCGCGCCGTGCCAGCGCAGCAGGTCGAGCATGACCTCGTCCGCTGCGGCCGCGTCCAGCCCCTCGGCGCCGAGCACCCAGTCCCCGAGGACCGCCGTGAACTGCTCGATCGCGGCGACCAGCGCGAGCCGGAAGCGCAGCCATTCCTGCGCCGTGATCGGGGCACCGAACGGCGGGGTCTCCCCCAGCAGCTTCTCGAAGAGGAAGTCCACGTACTTCGTGTACGCCTCGGTGGGCAGCCGCTGTTCGGCGAGGTGGTCCAGGACGTAGGAGTGCTGCACGCTGTGCGTGGCCTCCTGGCCCATGAACCCCTTCACGTCGCCGCGCAGCTTCGGGTCCGTGACCAGGGGCAGGCCCTCTTTGAAGACCTTCACGAACCACCGCTCACCGGCCGGCAGCAGCAGGTGCAGCACGTTGATGACGTGGGTGGCGGTGGGCTCGTCCGGTATCCAGTGCAGCGGGGTGGTCTTCCAGTCGAAGGCCACCCGGCGCGGTGCGATCGCGTACCGGGCAGCCCTGCCCGGGGCCGCCCCGCTCACAGCTTGGGCTCCAGTTTCGCGAACCGCCGCAGGGTCCCCGGCGCGAACCGGGACATCCACAGGGCGCCCTTGGACTCGGGGGTCACCGGGACCACGGCCTGGTTCTTCACGACCGCGAGCAGGATCGCGTCCGCGACCTTCTCCGGCGGGAAGTTGCGCAGCCCGTAGAGGCGCGAGGACTTCTGCTGGCGCCGCTTCTCCTCGGCCTCGTCCACTCCGGCGAAGCGGGAGGTGGCGGTGATGTTGGTGTTGACGATGCCGGGGCAGATCGCCGACACCCCGATCGACTTCGAGGCCAGCTCGGCCCGCAGGCACTCGCTCAGCATCAGCACCGCCGCCTTGGAGGTGCTGTACGCGGGCAGCGTCTTGGACGGCAGGTAGGCGGCGGCGGAGGCGGTGTTGACGATGTGCCCGCCCTGTCCGCGCTCGGCCATCTGCTTGCCGAAGAGCCGGCAGCCGTGGATGACGCCCCACAGGTTGACGTCGAGGACCTTCTTCCAGTCCTCGGCGGTCGTGTCCAGGAACGGTCCCGACAGGCCGACCCCGGCGTTGTTGACCAGGACGTCCACGATCCCGTACTCGGAGGCGACCTTCTCGGCGAGCTTCTCCATGGCCTGCTCGTCGCTGACGTCGACGCACTCGCCCCAGGCCTGCGGGGAGCCGACCAGGCGCGCCATGTCGGCGGTCCGGGCGGCGCCGTCGGCGTCCCGGTCCACGCACACCACACGGGCGCCGGCCTCGGCGAACGCGAAGGCGGTGGCCCGGCCGATGCCGCTGGCGGCTCCGGTGACCAGGACCAGCTGGCCGCCGAAGCGGTCCGCGTACCTGCCCGGGGCCTTCTGCTCCGGCGCCCGCGTGGCGGGCTCCTCCCGGGAGGAGACGAACTCGGTGATCCACGCGGCCAGCTGGTCGGGCCGGGTCCGCGGCACCCAGTGCTTGGCCGGCAGGGTGCGCCGCACCAGGTCCGGGGCCCACAGCTCCAGCTCGTCGTAGAGCCGCTCGGAGAGGAAGGCGTCCCCGGTGGGAGTGATCAGCTGCACCGGTACGTGGGCGTACGCGTCGGCGCGCGGCCGGCGCAGCCGGGCCCGGACGTTGTCCCGGTAGAGCCAGGCACCGTGCGCGGCGTCGGAGGACAGGGAGGCCGTGGGGTAGTCCCCGGCCGGGACCCCCTCCACCCGCTGGAGGATCTTCGGCCACTGCTTGCCGAGGGGCCCGCGCCAGGCGAGCTCCGGCAGCACGGGGGTGTGCAGCATGTACACGTACCAGGACTTGGCGCCCTGGTTCAGCAGCTGGGCAGCCCGGCGCGGGGTGGGCCGGGCCATCCGCTTCTTGATCCAGTGTCCGAAGTGGTCCAGGGAGGGCCCCGACATCGAGGTGAAGGAGGCGATGCGTCCCTCGGTCCGGGCGACCGTCGCGAACTCCCAGCCCTGTACGGATCCCCAGTCGTGGCCGACCAGGTGCACCGGGCGGTCCGGGCTGACCGCGTCCACGACCGCGAGGAAGTCGTCGGTCAGCTTCTCCAGGGTGAACCCGCCGCGCAGCGGCTGCGGCGCGGTGGAGCGCCCGTGGCCCCGTACGTCGTACAGCACGACGTGGAACCGGGAGGCAAGCCGCTCAGCGACCTGCGACCAGACCTCCTTGCTGTCCGGGTACCCGTGCACCAGGACCACGGTCGGCCGGTCCACGTCGCCGAGTTCGACGACGCACAGCTCGACCCCGCCGGTGCTCACCCAGCGCTCGCGCGCACCCGCCAGGCCCGCGTCCGTCATTGCGCTCATGCCGCCTTCTCCTCAGCCCAGCGCCGCACGTGCGGCAGATCGTCGTCCAGCCAGTACGCGCTCTCCTCGGGGTCCCGGGAGTCGGTGACGACCAGGATCTCCTCGAACTTCGCGCCGGTGCCCCGGAAGCCCAGGTGTGGCTCCACCGCCCACAGGCCGGGTTGCGGCGGGTGGTCGGAGAAGCGGTACGGGCTCCAGAGCGGGGACCAGCCCTCGCGGTGGCCGCGCAGGGCGTCGGAGGCCAGCCCCTTCAGGGCCTGGGTGCCGAACCCGAACGCGGTCGGGGCCCAGCTCCGCTCCTTGACCCGGTCTATCTTGTGCGCGATGACGCCGAAGGGGTAGGCCCGGTGCCGGTTCGTGTACCCCTGGGCGATCATCAGCCGCTCCACCTCCTCGTAGATGTCGCGCAGGGAGCGGCGCTCGCGGACCTGGTCGAGGATCAGCACCCGGTGCGCCTGCAGATCGGACATGAGCCGGTCCTGCACCGGGTTGAGGCCGAGGCTGCCCGAATACCCGATGTCCGCGGTGTGGCCCTTGTAGACCGGGGCCATGTCGAGGATGAACGGCATCCCCGGCTCCAGGGCCCGGTTCGTCGGGAAGAACTGCAGGGGGATCTTGAAGCCGGTGAAGGCGGTCCGGTCCCCGAACCACGCGAACGGCATGTGGAACCAGTCCCGCACCCCGCGCTCGCGCAGCCAGTCGCGCTGCATCCGCGCGGCCTCGCGCTCCGTCACACCGGGGCGCAGCTGCGCCGCGACGGCCTCCGCGCACTCGTAGGAGAGGCGCTGCACCTCCTTGAACCCGCGCAGCTCGGCGGAGAGTTCCGTGGTGCGTCGCTTCGTGCGTTGCCTGGTGTCCCCAGCCATGCCAGCCGTCCGTCCATGTAGCCGTACGCGCCCGTAACTTGACACTGATGAATGTGACAATGACCGGAGATCACGTCAAGGCCC
The DNA here is from genome assembly GCF_044759865.1 of Streptomyces sp. NPDC099050. Classification (NCBI taxonomy): domain Bacteria; kingdom Bacillati; phylum Actinomycetota; class Actinomycetes; order Kitasatosporales; family Streptomycetaceae; genus Streptomyces; species Streptomyces sp. NPDC099050. The sequence continues at coordinate 205,807 of NZ_JBIWAE010000005.1, forward strand.
GTGCACGGACCTGTGGACAAACTTGTCCGGTACGCATCAGCCCTACGTCAGTCTTATGTCGGGGTCCGTAGTCCTGAAGGCGGAGAAGGGATCGAGCTCCAGGTCTGACGATCCGGGCCCGGTGCGCCACTAACGTCGTTCACGTGACTGTCATCGCGACCGAAAGCCTGAGCAAGCGGTACCCCCGAGTGACCGCCCTCGACCGGCTCTCCTTGGACATCGGACCCGGAGTTACCGGGCTCGTGGGCGCCAACGGAGCCGGCAAGTCCACGCTGATCAAGATTCTGCTGGGACTGTCCCCCGCCACCGAGGGCACCGCCGCCGTGCTCGGACTCGACGTAGCCACCCATGGCAGCGCGATCCGCGAGCGCGTCGGCTACATGCCCGAACACGACTGTCTGCCCCCCGACGTCTCGGCCACCGAGTTCGTCGTGCACATGGCGCGCATGTCCGGGCTCCCGCCGACCGCCGCCCGCGAGCGCACCGCGGACACCCTGCGCCACGTGGGGCTGTACGAGGAGCGCTACCGCCCCATCGGCGGCTACTCCACCGGCATGAAGCAGCGCGTCAAGCTCGCCCAGGCGCTGGTCCACGACCCGCAACTGGTCCTCCTTGACGAGCCCACCAACGGCCTCGACCCGGTCGGCCGCGACGAGATGCTGGGCCTGATCCGCCGCGTCTACACCGACTTCGGCATCTCGGTCCTGGTCACCTCCCACCTGCTCGGCGAGCTGGAGCGGACCTGCGACCACGTCGTGGTCGTCGACGGCGGCAAGCTGCTGCGCTCCAGCTCCACCAGCGACTTCACCCAGACCACCACGACCCTCGCGGTCGAGGTCACCGACTCCGACACCCACCCGGACGGCACCGCCGCCCTGCGCAAGGCGCTCACCGAAGCGGGATTGACGCTGCACGCGGGCGAGGAGGAGGGCCTGCCCGGAGCCGGCCACATCCTCCTCGTCGAGGCCACCGGCGAGGCCACGTACGACGTCGTCCGCGACACGGTCGCCGATCTCGGCATCGGCCTGGTCCGCATGGAACAGCGCCGCCACCACATCGCGGAGGTCTTCCGCGACAGCGACGCGGCGGCCGCCCGGGCCGAACAGTTCGCAGCCCAGTCCGCCCAGGCCGCCGCCTGGGCCACCACCCAGCAGAAGGGAGCCGGTTCCGATGGCGCCTGACACCTCGACCCAGATCCACAACATCGGCTACCGGTCCTACGACGGCCCCCGGCTCGGCCGCTCCTACGCCCGCAAGTCGCTCTTCGCGCAGTCCCTGCGCGGCGCCTACGGACTCGGCCGCTCGGCCAAGTCCAAGGTGCTGCCGATGCTGCTCTTCGCGGTGATGTGCGTGCCCGCGCTGATCCTCGTCGCGGTCGCCATCACGGTGCCCGGCTCCACCGCGCTGCCGATCAAGTACACGACGTACGCGATGACCACCCAGGTGATCGTCTACCTCTACCTGGCCTCCCAGGCACCGCAGTCCGTCTCTCGGGACCTGCGCTTCAAGACGGTGCCGCTCTACTTCTCGCGGCCCATCGAACGCGTCGACTACGTCGTGGCCAAGTTCGCGGCCATGGCCTCGGCCCTGTTCATCCTCACCGCCACTCCGCTGCTGATCATGTGGATCGGCGCGCTCCTGGCGAAGTTCGACTTCGGCGACCAGACCAAGGGATTCGGGCAGGCACTGGTGTCGGTACTGCTGCTGTCACTGCTCTTCTCCGGCCTCGGCCTGGTCATGGCCGCGCTCACCCCGCGCCGCGGCTTCGGCGTCGCCGCCATCATCGCCGTGCTCCTGATCCCGTACGGCGCCGTGTCGGTCGTCCAGGCCGTCGCCGACGAGACGGGCTCGACCGGGGTCATCGAGTGGCTCGGCCTGTTCTCCCCGATGAGCCTCATCGACGGCCTGCAGACCGCCTTCCTCGGCGCCGACTCCGGCTTCCCCGGCGGCGCGGGTCCCTCCGGCGGCGTCGGCTTCGTCTACCTGCTCGTCATCCTCGGCCTCATCGCCGGCTCCTACGCCGCGCTGATGGCCCGCTACCGGAAGGCCGGGCTGTGAGCATCATCGACATCGACCACACCTCCCGCTGGTTCGGGAACGTCGTCGCCGTCAACGACGTGACCATGCGCATCGGTCCCGGAGTCACCGGCCTGCTCGGCCCCAACGGCGCAGGCAAGTCCACCCTCATCAACATGATGGGCGGCTTCCTCGCCCCCTCCACGGGCACCGTCACTCTCGACGGCACCCCGATCTGGCAGAACGAGCAGGTCTACAAGCAGATCGGCGTCGTGCCCGAGCGCGAGGCCATGTACGACTTCCTCACCGGCAAGGAGTTCGTCGTCGCCAACGCCGAACTGCACGGTCTCGAAGAGGCGGCCGCCCAGCGGGCCCTGGCCACGGTCGAGATGGAGTACGCCCAGGACCGCAAGATCTCCACGTACTCCAAGGGCATGCGCCAGCGCGTGAAGATGGCATCCGCCCTGGTCCACGACCCCTCGGTGCTCCTGCTCGACGAGCCGTTCAACGGCATGGACCCGCGCCAGCGCATGCAGCTCATGGAGCTGCTGCGGCGGATGGGCGACGACGGCCGCACCGTGCTCTTCTCCTCGCACATCCTGGAGGAGGTCGAACAGCTCGCCTCCCACATCGAGGTGGTCGTCGCCGGCCGACACGCCGCCTCCGGCGACTTCCGCAAGATCCGCCGCCTGATGACGGACCGCCCGCACCGCTACCTCGTCCGCTCCTCCGACGACCGGGCCCTCGCCGCGGCCCTGATCGCCGACCCCTCCACCGCCGGGATCGAGGTGGACCTCAAGGAAGGCGCCCTGCGCATCCAGGCCGTCGACTTCGGGCGCTTCACCGAGCTGCTGCCGCGGGTCGCCCGCGAGCACGGCATCCGGCTGCTGACGGTCTCGCCTTCCGACGAGTCCCTCGAGTCGGTCTTCTCCTACCTCGTCGCGGCCTGAAGGAGCTGGCACCATGTACAACCCCACCGTTGCCCGGCTCACCTACCGGGCTCTGCTCGGCCGCCGCCGCGCACTGATCCTCTGTGCGCTGCCCGTCCTGCTCATCGCCATCTCCATCGCGGTGCGCGCCTTCACGGGCCCCGACGACAAGGTCGCCGCCGACCTCCTCGGCGGCTTCGCCCTGGCCACGATGGTCCCGCTGATCGGCGTCATCGCCGGCACCGGAGCCATCGGTCCGGAGATCGACGACGGCTCGATCGTCTACCTGCTCTCGAAGCCGGTGAAGCGCCCGACGATCATCATGACGAAGCTGACCGTCGCGATCGCCGTCACCATGGTCTTCTCCGCGATCCCCACGCTGATCGCCGGCTTCATCCTCAACGGCAACGGCCAGCAGATCGCCGTCGCCTACACCGTCGCCGCCCTTGTCGCCTCGGTGGCCTACAGCGCACTGTTCCTGCTGCTGGGCACCGTCAGCCGGCACGCGGTCGTCTTCGGCCTGGTCTACGCCCTGATCTGGGAGTCGCTCTTCGGCAGCCTGGTCGACGGCGCCAAGACCCTCAGCGTCCAGCAGTGGTCGCTGGCCCTCGCGCAGAAGGTCGCGGGTGAGGGGTACGTGGACGCCACCGTCGGGCTGCCCACCGCGGCGATCCTGCTCGTGGCGGTCACGGTCGGCGCCACCATCTACGCCGGACAGAAGCTCCGCCGCCTGACCCTGGCGGGCGAGGAGTAGGACGTCCGCACCGGCGTCCCGTGGGCTCCGGCCCCGGATGTTTCACGTGAAACAGTGCCCCGCCCGGCCCACCGGCCAGGCGGGGCACAGCTTTGCGCGGGATCATCGGTGCATGATCGAGTACACCGAGCCCGAAGCGTCCAGGCCGGTACGGTCCTGGATGCGTTCCGCGCCCGGTACCCACATATGGCTGCTGATCATCGCGGTCACCAGCATCGTGGTCGTCATCGTGCCCGACCATCTCGAACACGTCCTGCTGCACCGCAACAGCAGCAATATCCACGAGCTCGCCCGGCACCCCGTAAGGGCCCTGCTCAGCAGCGCGTTCTGGATCGAGGACCCGGCCTCGCTCCCGCTCTATTTCGTTCTCTTCGAGGCCTTCCAGGCCAACGTCGAGCGCTGGCTCGGCACCCTGCGCTGGCTCTTCATCATCGCGACCGGGCACATCACGGCCACGCTGATCAGCCAGAAGCTGGTCCTGATGGCCATCCAGGACCACCGCGCCCCGCGCAGCATGGTCCACGTCGTCGACATCGGCGTCAGCTACGGACTCGCGACCGCCGTCGGAGTGCTCACGTACCGCCTGTCCGGCCCCTGGCGCTGGCTCTACCTGGCCGGGGCCGTGGCCTTCTTCGGGCTCCCGCTCGTCAGCGACGGCACCTTCACCGACTTCGGCCACGCCATCGCGCTCGCCGTCGGCCTCCTCGCCTGGCCGCTGACCCGCCACCCGAACCCGCACCGCAACCCCCGCTGACGCACGGAAATTCACTGGTACGAGGCGTGCGGCGGAGGCAGAGTGAGCCGTGCGGGGAGAAATAAGAAGGTCCGGAACAGCCACTTCGAGCGCGCCTCGCGGCGCGGGCCGTTCCGGACCTTCCGTTCGTCTTCCGCCCGGTTACGCGGCGCCCAGCAGACGCTCCAGGACCACGGCGATGCCGTCCTCCTCGTTGGAGGTGGTGACCTCGTCCGCCACGGCCTTGAGCTCCGTGTGCGCGTTGGCCATCGCCACTCCGTGTGCGGCCCAGCCGAACATCGGTATGTCGTTGGGCATGTCGCCGAAGGCGATCGTCTCCGCCGCCTTCACGCCCAGCCGGCGCGCGGCCAGCGAGAGGCCGGTGGCCTTGCTCAGTCCCAGCGGCAGGATCTCCACGACACCCGGACCGGCCATGACGATGCCGACCAGGCTGCCCACGGTCTCCCGGGCCACCTGAACGAGGGCGTCCTCGTCCAGCTCGGGGTGCTGGATGTACAGCTTGTTCAGCGGGGCCGACCAGACCTCGGCGGTGTCTTCCAGGTAGATCGCGGGAAGGCCCTCCTGGACCTGGTAGCCGGGGCCGAAGAGCACCTCGCCCTCGACTCCGTCCCGGCTGGCGGCGAGCGCCAGCGGACCCACCTCGGCCTCGATCTTCTCCAGAGCCAGCGCGGCAAGCTTCCGGTCGAGCGTCACCGAGGTCAGCAGCCGGTGCGCGCCCGCGTCGTAGACCTGCGCGCCCTGGCCGCAGACGGCGACGCCCTTGTAGCCGAGGTCGTCGAGGACGTGCCGGGTCCACGGCACGGCCCGGCCGGTGACGATGATGTGCGCTGCGCCCGCCGCGGTGGCCGCGAGGAGGGCCTCACGGGTGCGCTCCGAGACGGTGTCGTCGCCGCGCAGCAGCGTCCCGTCGAGGTCGGTCGCGACGAGCTTGTACGGGAACGGGGCCGTGCTCACTTGGCGATCGGCTCCAGGATCTCCCGACCGCCGAGGTAGGGCCGGAGCACCGGGGGAACGCGGACCGTGCCGTCGGCCTGCTGGTGGTTCTCCAGGATCGCGACGATCGTGCGCGGGACCGCGCACAGCGTTCCGTTCAGCGTGGACAGCGGAGCGGTCTTCTTGCCGTCGCGGTAGCGGATTGACAGGCGGCGCGCCTGGAAGCCGTCACAGTTCGAGGCGGAGGTCAGCTCGCGGTACTTGCCCTGGGTGGGGATCCACGCCTCGCAGTCGAACTTGCGGGAGGCGGAGGAACCCAGGTCGCCGGTGGCGACGTCGATCACCTGGAACGGCAGCTCCAGGCTGGTCAGCCACTGCTTCTCCCAGTCCAGGAGCCGCTGGTGCTCGGCCTCGGCCTCCTCCGGCGCGACGTACGAGAACATCTCGACCTTGTCGAACTGGTGGACGCGGAAGATGCCGCGGGTGTCCTTGCCGTAGGTGCCGGCCTCGCGGCGGAAGCACGGGGAGAAGCCGGCGTAGCGCAGCGGCAGCTTGTCCGCGTCGATGATCTCGTCCATGTGGTACGCGGCGAGCGGGACCTCGGAGGTGCCGACCAGGTAGAGGTCGTCGTTCTCCAGGTGGTACACGTTCTCCGCGGCCTGGCCGAGGAAGCCGGTGCCCTCCATGGCGCGCGGGCGGACCAGCGCCGGGGTGAGCATCGGGGTGAAGCCGGCCTCGGTGGCCTGTGCGATGGCCGCGTTGACGAGCGCGAGCTCCAGCAGGGCGCCGATGCCCGTGAGGTAGTAGAAGCGCGAGCCGGAGACCTTGGCGCCGCGCTCGACGTCGATGGCGCCCAGGGACTCGCCGAGTTCGAGGTGGTCCTTGGGCTCGAAGCCCTCGGCGCCGAAGTCGCGGATGGTGCCGTGCGTCTCGAGGACGACGAAGTCCTCCTCGCCGCCGACGGGCACGTCCGTGTGGACGATGTTGCCGAGTCGCAGGAGCAGCTGCTTGGCGGCTTCGTCCGCCTCGTTCTGCTCGGCCTCGGCGGCCTTGACGTCCTGCTTCAGCTGATCGGCCTTCTTCAGCAGCTCGGCCCGCTCCTCCGGAGAGGCCTTGGGGATGAGCTTGCCGAGCGACTTCTGTTCGTTGCGGAGTTCGTCGAATCGCATGCCGGAGGACCTGCGGCGCTCGTCGGCGGAGAGCAGTGCGTCGACGAGGGCGACGTCCTCTCCACGGGCGCGCTGCGAGGCGCGGACACGGTCAGGGTCTTCACGGAGCAGCCGGAGGTCAATCACCCCTCCAGGCTACCGGGCCGGGCTTCGGGGGATCGCACCGATATCACGCTGCGTGTCGCTTTGTCCTAATTGCCGCGAATGGAAAACTTCGGGCGGGAGACTGGAACCATCCCTTCCGCGGATCCCGATAAAACCGGCCCCATTCTCCGAAAAGGGGCACCCCGGCAGCGATCGGGCAGCCCTTGAGCAGGTGGAAGGGGCTTCTTTGTCCACAGGAATTCCCCAGGTGACCGGCTTATCCACAGGCTGTGTGCGGGATCTGTGGACACAGGAATAGATCAATCTCGACCGTGGAGCGGGCAGGCCCAATCAGGGTTCAAACCACCCTCACACACTCATTCGGGTGGGAATGACTCGCCCCAAAGAGTTGATCGGTGATACAGGGGTGACGCCGTTCACCTCCCGCTCGTCAGCGCGAAACCTGTGCCGCCCGACCGATTTGTCGACCTTGTCGTGTTGCTCTGTCGACTTGTCCCCAGGTCCGCACCGATACCTGTGGATAACTCTGTGGACAGTGGACAGAGCGTTAGGGGCGCCCGTCGAGGCAACGCGTCAGCCAGTCCGAGGCCGCGGTGAAGTCACTGTCGGAGGTGCCGGCCCGGGCGGCCTGGACGTCACCCTGAGCGACACCGGCGCGCGGGTAGGAGCCGAGGAACCGGATCTGGGGGCAGGTGCGCTTGAGGCCCATGAGCGCCTCGCCGACCCGGCGGTCGGAGATGTGCCCCTCGGCGTCGACGGCGAAGCAGTAGTTGCCGATCCCCGCACCCGTCGGACGGGACTGGATCAGCATCAGGTTGACCCCGCGGACGGCGAACTCCTGGAGCAGCTCCAGCAGCGCGCCGGGCCGGTCGTCGCCCATCCACAGCACGACGGAGGTCTTGTCGGCGCCGGTCGGCGCGGCCGGACGGGCAGGACGCCCGACGAGCACGAAGCGGGTCTCGGCGTTCTGCGCGTCGTGGATCTCGGTGACCAGCGGGACCAGCCCGTAGGTGGCGGCCGCGAACTCGCCCGCGAAGGCGGCGTCGAAGCGGCCCTCCTGGACCAGCCGGGCACCGTCGGCATTGGACGCCGCCGACTCCCACAGGGCGTCGGGCAGGTTCGACCGCAGCCAGTTGCGCACCTGAGGCTGGGCGACCGGGTGCCCCGTGACGGTCTTGACGTCCGACAGTTTGGTCCCGGGCCGCACCAGGAGCGCGAACGCGATGGGGAGCAGCACCTCGCGGTAGATCATCAGCGGCACGCCGGCGGCCAGCTCGTCCAGGGTCGAGGTGACCCCGCCCTCCACAGAGTTCTCGATCGGGACGAGGGCCGCAGCGGCCTCGCCGTTGCGCACGGCGTCCAGAGCGGCCGGGACCGAAACCATCGGGACGAGCTCCCGGGTCGCGGCTTCGGGGAGGGTGCGAAGGGCGGCTTCGGTGAACGTGCCTTCGGGACCGAGATAGGTGAAGCGGGTGGCCGACATGCGATCAGCCTAATGCCGGGGCCCGGACGCCACCCGGGCTGTTCACCCTTCGAGCAGCCGCTGACCCACGTACTCCCCGGCGCGTGCGCCGGGCGGCACCGCGTACAGGCCGCTCGACTCGTGCCGGATGAATTCCGACAGGGCGTCGCCGCGGTCGAGCTTGCGCTGGACGGGGACGAAACCGCGGGACGGGTCGGCCTGCCAGCAGATGAAGAGCAGCCCCGCGTCGGGGGTTCCGTCGGCGGAGATCCCGTCGTGGAAGGAGAAGGGACGCCGGAGCATGGCCGCTCCGCCGTTCTGCGCGGGAGCGGAGATCCGGGCATGCGCGTTGGAGGGGATCACCGGCTTTCCGTCGGCGCCGATCTTGTCGAGGGCCGGGGCGGTGGTCTCCTCACCTCCGGTCAGCGGGGCGCCGGTGGCCTTCGTACGGCCGATGACCTGTTCCTGCTGGGCGAGCGACTGCTGGTCCCAGTGGTCGAGGAGCATGCGGATACGGCGTACGACGGCGTACGAGCCCCCGACCATCCAGGCGTGCTCCGGGGGCACGGTGCCCTGGACGAAGATCCGCCGGTCGAAGTCGGCTTCGGTGGGCTTCGGATTGTTGGTGCCGTCGACCTGACCCATGAGGTTGCGGGCGGTCATCGGTGAGGCGGTGGCACCGGGAGAACGGTTGAAGCCGTTCATCTGCCAGCGCGGCCGGGCGGCCTCTCCGGCGTCCTTCTGCAGCGCGCGCAGTGCGTGGAAGGCGACCAGCGCGTCGTCTGAGCCGATCTGGACCCACAGATCGCCGTTGCTGCGCTGGGGGTCGAGCCGGTCGGCGGAGAAGTCCGGCAGCGGGTCGAGGGCGGCCGGACGGCGCGCGGCGAGGCCGGTGCGCTCGAAGAAGGAGTGCCCGAAGCCGAAGGTCACCGTGAGGGAGGAGGGGCCGGAGCCGAGCGCGATCCCGGTGTCGGCGACCGGCGCCGTCTCGCCCGCCGTCAGCCGCCGCGCGGTATCGGACCAGCGCCGCATCAGCGCGGCGGCCTCGGTGCGCCCGGCACCGGGCGCCAGATCGAAGGCGATCACGTGCCCCTTGGCCTGGAGGGGCGTGGTGATGCCGGCCTGGTGGTCCCCGTGAAAGGCGACCCGGGTCGCGCCGAGGCTGCCGGAAGCACCTCCGGTGCCGGCCGTGCCGGACCCGGTGACCCCGGACCGGACGAGGGCTCCACCGGCGGCGCCGAGTGCGAGCCCGGCGGCGCCCGCGGCGCCGACCGTGCCCAGCAGGCGGCGCCGGGAGATCTCGACGCCGGGAAGTTCCGTGCCGCTCTCGGTGCTCTGGGTGCTCTTGGTGCTCGCGGTCGTCTCGCTGTTCTGGGTCACGCTGGTCAGCCGATCTTCACGTTCTTCTGGACGGTCGTCTGGTCGATGTCGGAGGTGCGGATCGTCACGTCGATCCGCCAGTCGCCGGTCAGCGGCAGCTGGACGCCCGATGCGGTCCAGTGACCGGCAGCGGCGCGCTCGGGGAGGACCGGAAGGGGGCCGATCTCCTTGGCTTCCAAGGTGAACGACACCTTCAGCTCGGGCAGGTCGAGCGGCTTGCCGTCGGGGGTCTCGGCCCACACGTGGAGCGTGTTCGCACCGACGCGGCCCGGGTCGAGCTGGAGCCGGACCGAGCCCTTGCCGTTCTGGCCGCCGGTGTCGAAGGGCAGCGTGACCTTGACCGCGCGGTCGGGAACGGCTGTGGCGGTGGAGCCGCGCCCGGCCTCCAGTTCAGCGGCACGGCCGGGCTCGGTGCTGGTGAGGATGGTGGTGACGGCCAGCAGGACCACGGCGACACCGGCCTCGGCGAGGACGGACCGGCGCAGCCCGGCGCGGTCCGGGTCGGCGTCACGGACCTGCTTCTCCCGCGCGGTGCGCCGGGCGGCGCTCTGCCGCGCGAGCTGCGCGGCGCGCCGGGGGTCGGAAGAGATGCTGTCGGAGACGGCAGTGGTGGCCGGGGTGACGGTCACGGGCGATGTTTCACGTGAAACATCCGAGGCGTGCTCCCCCTTCTCCTCCCCTTCCCCTTCGCCCTCGCCCCGGCCCCCGGCCAGCCGCGCGGTCCACTTCCGTGAGGTGTAGGCGATGGCGACGACGAGGGCGACGAGTCCGATCTTGACGAGCAGCAGCCGGCCGTAATCGGTCCCGGTCAGTGCGGACCAGCTGCCGACCTGCCGCCAGGCCTGGTAGGTGCCGGTGGCGGCCAGGACGACGACGCTGATGAAGGCGACGGTGGAGAAGCGCCGGATGGCCGTGCGCTCGATCCCGGGAACCTTGTGCAGCGCGACGAGCAAAGCGGTGAGTCCACCGAGCCACACGGCGACGGCCAACAGGTGCAGGATGTCGACGGGCATGGCGAGAGCGGGCTGGATACCGGTCGAGGCGTGCTCGGACAACGCCCAGGTGGCGGCGATGCCGCCGGCGACGACGGTCCCACCGATGCCGAGCCCGAAGACGAGGTCGCTCTCCCCCCTGGCGTCCTCTTCGGAGGTCTCGGGGGTCTCGGAATCATCCGTGCCGTCCGTGCCGTCCGTGCCGTCCGTGCCGTCCGCACTCGCGTCGCCGTCTGTGCCCGCCGACGGGTGACGCCGGGCGTAGGAGCCGAACAGGACGGTGATGAACAGTGCGGCGGCGCCGAGCAGCAGCAGCCGCGAGACGAGCGAGGCTCCGGACTTCGTCTCCAGGACGGCCTTCAGCCCGGCCAGGTCGAAGGCGTCGGCGAAGTTCCCCGACCCGGTGTAGGGGTTGCGGAGCAGCAGCATCACCAGGGTGGCCACGGTGAGCGCGACCCAGGCACGTACGACCAGCCTCTGCATCGGCCGCTGTGCGGCGCCCCGGCGCCAGCACAGGAGGATGAAGGCGGCGGCGCCGACGAGTACGGCGAACCCGGCGTAGGCCACGTAGCGCGCGATGCCGTAGGCGATGGCGACGGGCCCGTCGCCCGCCGTCCGCGAGGGCAGCGAGACGTCGGTCTCGGAGGGGGCTCCGATGGAGAAGGTGAAGGCGCCGGAGATCGGGTGGCTGTCCGCGGATATGGCCTGCCAGGCGACGGTGTAGGTGCCGTCCGGCTGTCCGGGGCGCAGGGCGGTGCCGTAGCGGATGAGGCTCCCGCTGCAGAGGTCGCGCAGTTCACCGGTGTCGACGCGCTTGCCCCGGGGATCCAGGACGCGGATGGAGTCGCCGTTCATGGCGACCCCCTCCGAGAAGGAGAGGGTGATCTGGGCGGGCGCCGTGGCGACCACCGCCCCGTCCGTGGGGTCGCTCGCGGTCAGCGCGGCGTGTGCCGAGGCCGGCGCGGCAGCGGCGAAGAAGGCTGCCAGCAGTGCGGCGAGGACCAGCGTGAGCCGGGGCAGGAGTGCCGTGGCACGGACGCGGGCCGTGGATGGGGTCGGGGCGGTGGCCGTCATGGCGAGTCAGTCCCTCGGTCCGTCAGTGGGCGGTGCCATCGGTGGATGTCGGAGCCTTGTACGTCCGCTCCTTGACGTCCAGCTCGACCTTGACCGGACCGGACTTCTCGAAGCGCAGTTCGACGGTGACCTTGTCGCCGACCTTGGGGGTGTTCTTGAGCCCCATGAACATGATGTGGTTCCCGCCGCGCGCCAGCTTCAGCTCGCCGTTCGCGGGCACGTCCATGGACTGCACCTGCTGCATCTTCTGGTCCTTGGTCTCGTGGACCTGGAGATCGTCGGAGAGCGGGCTCGCGGCCCCGGTCAGCTTGTCGGCCGTCTTGGAGTCGTTCTTGATGACCATGAACGCGCCGGCCATCTGGTCGTTCACGGGCTCCGGCATGTAGCCCCCGCTGACCGTCAGCTTCGGCGCGTCACCCGATGCGGTCCCGGAGTCCGAGGAGCAGCCGGATATGGCGAGCGCGGCCGTCAGGGAGAGGGCGGCGGCGAGGGTGCGGGTGGTGCGGGCGTTCACGGGTTCTCTCCCTTGACGACCTTCGGCAGGTCCTTGGTGTAGTCATCGACGGTGGTGCTCTCGCCGTAGAGGAGGTATCCCTCGTCGGTCCTGGGCGAGAAGGCGATGACCTGGGCGCCGTGCATGGACACGACGTTGCCGGAGGCGTCCTTCTTGGCGGCCTCGATACCGATGCCGAGCGTGCGTGCGGCGGCCTGGATGGTGGCGAAGTCCCCGGTCAGCCCGGTGAATGCCGGGTCCAGGCCCTGGAGCCACGAGCCGAGGGACGCGGGAGTGTCCCGTTCAGGGTCGGTGGTGATGAAGACGACCTGGAGCTTGTCCTGGTCGGCCTTGGGGAGTGCCTTCTTGGCGACGGCGATGTTGCTCATCGTCAGGGGGCACACATCGGGGCAGTGGGTGTAGCCGAAGTAGATGAGCGTCGGCTTGCCCTTGGTCTGCTCGCGCAGGTTCCACGGCTTGCCGGTGGTGTCCGTGAGGACGACGTCCGGCTTGTCGAAGGGGCGGTCGAGCACGGTGGCGGACCCGGCTTTCGCCTGGTTCTCGCTGATCTGGGTGACCTGGCCGTTCTTGGCCGGTTCACCACCGCAAGCGGTGAGGGTGAGGGCGGCCGCCGCCACGAGGGCGGCGAGCGTCACACGTGTGGTGCGCATGGGAAAGTCCCTGAGATCGGGGGTGGTACGGGAGGATCCGCGAGCCCGGCCGGCCCGGTTGGCCGACCGGCTGCGCGGGATCAACGGTTCAGGAGGTCGGGCGGTTCAGGAGGTCGGGCGGTTCAGGAGGTGCGGCGGCGCGAGGCGACGCCGAAGGCCACGCCGCCGAGCCCGATGACGATGCCGGCGACGCCGAGGGCCCGCGCGGTCGTGTCGGATCCGCTCTTGGCGGCGGCCTCGTGGCCGTCCTTGTGGTCGGCGTCGGAGTTCTTCGCCTCGTCCGCCGGCTTCTTGGCGGCGGCGTCGTGGTGGTCGGCGCCGGCGGCGGTCAGCTTCAGGACGGGCGCCGGGGTCTGCGGTTCGGCGGCGCCCTCTTTGGGCTCCTCGATCCAGCGGACGACCTCGCCGTTGTCGTAGGTCTGGATCGCCTTGAAGACCATCTGGTCGGCGTTCTCGGGCAGCTTGCCGACGGAGACCGGGAACTGCTGGAACTTGCCGGCCTCGATCTTGCCGCCGGACCAGGTCACCTTGGTGACGACCTCGTTGACCTGCTTGCCGTGCACGGTGAGCGGCTTGTCGAGCTTGGTCTTCTCGACGTTGGACGTCCAGCCGGGGATGTCCTGCGGCATGACGGACGTGAGCGGCTGGTCCACGGGGAAGTTGACCTCGAGCTGCGTGGTCGCGGCGTTGTCGCGCTCGTTGGGGACCTTGAAGTTGAGCGTGGCGTACCCGCCCTTGGCGGCTTCTCCCACGGGCTGCACGCCGACGTGGGCGAAGGCGGTACCGGAGAGGAGGAGGACGGAACCGGCGGCGAGGGCGGCGGCGAAGGAGACGCGAGAGGTCTTCACGGCAGAAACACTCCACGGAAGCTGTGGTGACGGTGGCTCCGCGCGCGGCGCGCACGGAGTTCGCGGCACCGGTGCTCCCGTCGTGAGTCCCGGGGAGGAGGGTGCCGCTTCAGGCTGCGAGGGCGAACGCCGCCGGCGGCCCGCGCCTGATCACCGTGTGCTGGAGTGCGTCCCGGCCCGTGGACAGCTCGGGTCCGGTCCCGGCGCCCGCTGCCCGGGGGGTACGGGCGGGCCGGTCCTGAAGGCCCGCGCCGAGGGCTCGTACGTAGGCCAGCGCGGCACGCAGCGGGCGCACCGGCCCGGCTCCGGCGGAGAGCCTGGACAGTTCGAGGAGGCGGAACAGCGCGGCGTCGCCGCGTCCGAGCAGCCAGCCCGCGGCGAGTGCGGCCAGCAGGTGCCCGATCAGCATGGCCGGGCTGAGCAGCCCCACCAGTCCGCCGGCCGGTTCCACCAGGCCCGGCCCCATGTGGGCGTGGGCCATGTGTCCCTGCGCCCCGGCCTGCGCGGCCAAGGCATCCGGGTCCAGCCCGGCGCTCTCCACGATCCGCCGGGCATCCGACGGGTGGATCGGTACGGAGTTGCCCCCGCACACCAGTTGGGCGGCCAGCGCCGCGAGCGAGGTCTCCGAGGAGGTGCCGCCGCCCGCCGAGGCGTTGTGCTGGCCGAGGCTGAACACCGTGTGCAGCGCGAGCTGTCCACCCGCCAGCGCGGCGGCGATGCCGGGCAGCGAGCGGCGCCGTCCGGCGAGCGCGGCCGCGCCCGCGAATACGGCGAGGAAGCCGGCGCAGAGGGACCACCAGGGCACCGTCGCGCAGGAGGCCAGTGCGTGCCCGGCCGCGGACAGCACGACACAGACCGCGGTGAACACCGCGGCCCGGATCAGCCTGAGGCCGGGTCCGGCCTGCGTCGCGTGGGGGGCAGTCATGGCCGGGCCATCATCGCACTGGCCTTAGGCGCCGCATACGGCAGGTGCGACAGCCGGTTTGCGTTCCCGCGCACGGGTGTCCGGCGCGCGTCCGCATACACCGTCGCCCGGGAGCGCCGCATCGGCCGAACGAGGGCTCTGTCGGCCTTCGGGGGCTTAGCCCCCGCCCCTGGCGGCAATAGGTAACCGTATGAGCATCTGGTGGTCTCTCCACTTGAGGCGCGAAGCAGCGAGTGTGCCCCTGGCGAGGCGACTCCTGTTGGGGACGATGGAGACGGCGGGGGTCGACCCGGACATCTCCTTCGACCTGTCGGTGGCGCTGAGCGAGGCGTGCGCGAACGCCGTGGAGCACGGCGGCCGCGAAGCCGTCCCGCGCTCGGGCAGCACGGACGACGCGCCCTCGGGCGGCGGATCCCCGGACGGGACCGGGGCGTACCACGTCACGGCCTATCTGGACGGGGACCGCTGCCGCATCGAGGTGAGCGACTCGGGGCCGGGATTCCCGGCCGCGACGGTGGCCCGCCGCAGACCGGCCCTGGCCGAGCACGGCCGGGGCCTGCACCTGATCGAGGAACTGGCCGACCACGTCCGCTTCCGCAACCGGCCGGGCCGGGGCGCCGTGGTCAGCTTCGACAAGATGCTGAAGTGGCGGGACGACTCCCTGCTGAAGGTGTCGTAGAAGGTGTCGTGGAAGGTCGTGGAAGGTCGCAGAAGGCCGTCGAAGGCCGTGGACGTGCCGATGGGCGGAACCCGTGGAGGGTCCCGCCCATCGGCGCGTACGAACGGTGGCGTCAGCCCTTGAGCCGCGCCATCCAGGCCTCGACCTCGTCCGAGGTGCGGGGCAGCCCGGCCGACAGGTTCCGGTTGCCGTCCTCGGTGACGAGGATGTCGTCCTCGATCCGGACGCCGATGCCGCGGTACTCCTCGGGCACGGTCAGGTCGTCGGCCTGGAAGTACAGACCGGGCTCGACCGTCAGGCACATGCCGGGCTCCAGCGTGCCGTCCACGTACGCCTCGGTGCGCGCCGCGGCGCAGTCGTGGACGTCCATGCCGAGCATGTGACCGGTGCCGTGCAGGGTCCAGCGGCGCTGCAGACCGAGCTCCAGGACGCGCTCGACCGGGCCCTCCAGCAGGCCCCACTCGACGAGCTTCTCGGCGAGCACGTGCTGCGAGGCGTCGTGGAAGTCACGGAACTTCGCACCCGGCTTCACGGCGGCGATGCCGGCTTCCTGGGAGGCGTACACCGCGTCGTAGATCTTGCGCTGGATGTCGGTGTACGTGCCGCTGATCGGCAGCGTGCGCGTGACGTCGGCGGTGTAGAGGGAGTGGGTCTCCACGCCGGCGTCGAGCAGCAGCAGGTCTCCGGAGCGGACGTCGCCGTCGTTGCGGACCCAGTGCAGGGTGCAGGCGTGCGGGCCGGCGGCGCAGATGGAGCCGTAGCCGACGTCGTTGCCCTCGACGCGGGCGCGCAGGAAGAAGGTGCCCTCGAT
The DNA here is from genome assembly GCF_044759865.1 of Streptomyces sp. NPDC099050. Taxonomy (NCBI): domain Bacteria; kingdom Bacillati; phylum Actinomycetota; class Actinomycetes; order Kitasatosporales; family Streptomycetaceae; genus Streptomyces; species Streptomyces sp. NPDC099050. The sequence goes on from NZ_JBIWAE010000005.1 coordinate 221,802, forward strand.
GTAGCGCTCGGAGGTGGCCTCGGCCTTGTCGAGCACCTTCACGACGTCCTCGAAGCCGCGGACGGTGGAGTCGACGGCCTTCTGCAGTTCGCCGATCTCGAAGGCGTCCTTCACGGCGCGGGCCTCGGAGAGGTAGACGCGCAGCTCCTCGTCGTGCTCCTTGGTGACCTTGTCGGTCAGGGCGGTCTCGATGACGGAGTCGTGACCGCGCACGCTGCGGACCGGGCCCTCGGCCTCGGCCAGCTCCTCGGCGAGCTTGCGCACGTCCTTCGCCGGGATGCCCAGGAGCTGCTCGGCCTCGGTGAGGGAGTGGCGGCGGCCGACCCACAGCTCGCCGCTGCCGGAGAGCCAGAACTCGCCGTTCTCGCGGTCGGAGCGGGGCAGCAGGTAGATGGTGGCGTGGTGGCCGGTGTCCCCCGCGGGCTCCAGGACCAGGACGCCGTTCTCGGTCTGGTCGCCGGTGAGGTACGCGTACTCGGTCGAGGCGCGGAAGGGGTACTCGGTGTCGTTCGAGCGGGTCTTCAGCCGCCCGGCGGGGACGACGAGGCGCTCGCCGGGGAAGCGCCGGGACAGCGCGGAGCGGCGGGCGGCGGTGTGCGCGGCCTGAGCGATCGGCTCCAGCCCGCGCAGCTCGGTGTCGGCCCAGCCCGTGCGCATGCTCGCGGCGAGCTCCTCGCTGACACCCGGGTACAGCCCGTTCTTGCGCTGCTTGTGCTTCTTCTTGGGCTGCTCTTCTTCCGGGGTCTCCGGGGTGAGCTCGTCAGCCACGTCTTCTCCTCAGTACGACGGACACGGACCGGGTATGGACCTCATCCATCGTATGTGTGAGCGGACGCCCCCCGACGGGTCGTGTGACAAATCCGCCAAACCCGGCCACACCGTCGCACGCCCCGTCCCCCATTGCCCGCCCCCCATCGCCTCATCGCCTCATCGCCTCATCGCCTCGTCACTCGAACCGTGCCGCGAGCAGCACGATGTCCTCGGAGGCGTCCGCCGGGGCGGCGGGGCCGTCCCCTTCGCCGTCCGGCAGCACCGTGCGCAGGATGTGGTCGCAGATGGCGCCCGGGTCCTCACGCGCGCTACGGGGGATCCCCGCGGCGGCGGCGTGCAGCCGCGCGTACGCCCGGTCCATCGGGTCCCCGGTGCGCCGCAGCAGTCCGTCCGTGTACAGCAGCACCGTTTCTCCGGGCGCGGGCTCGATCTCCACGCTCGGCGCCTCCCAGCAGGACAGCATTCCGAGCGGCGCGGAGAGGGTGGTCTCCACGTACTCGGTGCGCCGCTCGCCGATCAGCAGCGGCGGGGTGTGCCCGGCCCCGGCCAGGATGAGCTTCCTGCCCCGGCCGTTCGCGTTCGGGCCCCCGGCGGGCTCGCAGTAGGCGAAGAGCGCGGTCGCCGAGCGCGCGGGCTCGGTCAGGCGCAGCAGCAGTTCCAGATCGGAGAGTACGGCGACGGGGTCCTCGCCCTCCATGACGGCGTACGCACGCAGCGAGGCGCGCAGCCGGCCCATCGCGGCGACGGCGCTCGGTCCCGAGCCGGTGACGGAGCCCACGGCCAGGCCGAGGGCGCCCTCCGGCAGCGGCAGCGCGTCGTACCAGTCGCCTCCGCCGTGCGGGCCGGTGTGGTGCCGGGCGGCGAGCTGGACCCCGGAGATCCGGGGGAGCCTGCTGGGCAGCAGTTCCTCGGCGACGGTGGCCAGGCCGGCGCGGGCGCGCTCCACCTCCAGCATCCGGGCCAGGTGCTCGGCGGCGTGCCGGACGTACAGCCCGGCCAGGTCGCGCTGGCGGTCGTTGGGCTCGGCCTGTTCGTCGTAGAGCCAGACGGCCGCGCCGAGCCGGCCGGTGGCTTCGGCGGTCAGCGGCAGCGCGTAGCTGGCGGCGTAGCCGAGGCGGGCGGCGACCTCGCGGTGGCGGGGGTCGACGGGCGTGCCGTACCCGCCGGCGCCGGGGCCGGGAAGCCTGCCGGGCTCGGGCAGCACCTCCGAGCCTCCGTGGGCGTCGGGCAGGCCGTCGAGGATGCGGCCGTAGGAGGTGGCGCTGCGCGGCACGGTCTCGATGTGGCCGAGGTCGGCGTGGCCGAGGCCGAGGCCGATCGTGCTGGTGGGGCCGAGTCCGTCGGAGGGCTCCAGGACGATCAGGCCGCGCCGGGCGCCGACGAGGGCCGCGCCCGCCCGCAGGAACTCCTGGAGGGAAGAGGTGAGGTCACTGGCGCGGGCGAGCCGCTCGGTGAGTTCGTGGAGGGTGGTGAGGTCGGAGACCATCCCGGCGAGGCGGTCTTGAATGACCGAGCTCGCGGCGGGGTTCTGCGTCGGCGTGTGGGCCGATCGCGGGCTCGTCGAGGTGGGCACGGCCGTAGGAGCCGGTGTGGGCGCCACAGTGTGCGGGGACGCTGTGACAGCTGGATCGATTCCAGCCACTTTCGGCAGATGCGGGGCGCTCATGGCGTCCGCCTTTCCAGCTGGTGCGATTCGCCATATAGCATCGCAAACCCCCAGATCATGCTGCGCCGCTATCAATGAATCCACATCTACACGCACACGAGGAGCGATGTCCAGCATTGCCCAGGTGGGAATCCTGGTGTCCGTGGGACGGCAACTCACTGTTCGGTCCGGGCTAGAACTTGGCCGGAAAAAGCGGGAAGCGGACGGTTTTTGCGGTCGACTGGGCGAGTCCGTCGGCCGGTCCGGGTACGTAATCCGTTGCACCCGGGGAGAGTTGGCGCATCCTGGTGCCCGCCGGGAACCGCCGGGCGCGGCCCGTCGTCCCCATCGACGGCAGCCGTCCCCCGCACGGTCCCGGGTCGCGCACCGCCCCCGACGGACGTTTCATGGACCCGTAAGAGAACTGCACGAACCGTGTGAACCTGCTTCAGGCGGACAGTGACGCGAAACGTGTACGTGTGGTGAACCACCGCTTACATGGTGTGATGTGGCCCTCGGCGTTCAACGGAAAGGAACGAGCGCTCATGCGCGAGATCCTCGGAAGGCGTCTCCAGCGGCTTCGCAATCGCTTGCAATCCCTGCGCCCCGCCCCGCCGCAGGGTGAAGCGCCGGCTCTTCTCGAAGCGGCGCTGACCTGCGCCGACACCTGGAACTGGCCCGTGCTGCCGGGTGTCGGGCGCTCCGGCACCGACAGCACCCGGTGCGCATGCCCCGACCCCGACTGCGTCGTCCCCGGCGCTCACCCCTTCGATCCGGGGCTGCTCGCGGCCACCACCGACCCCCGAATGGTGTCCTGGTGGTGGGCCAACCGGGCGGGTGCCCCGATCCTGCTGGCCACCGGCGGCAGCGCGCCCTGCGCGGTGAGCCTGCCCGCCGCGGCGGCCGCGCGCGCCGTCGTACGACTGGACGCCGAGGGGATGCGGCTCGGGCCGATCGTGGCCACGCCCACGCGGTGGTCGCTGCTCGTGGCGCCGTACTCGCTGGAGCGGCTCGGCGAGATCCTCTACGCCAAGGACCACGTGCCCTCCTCGCTGCGTTTCCACGGCGAGGGCGGCTATTTGCTCCTCCCGCCCTCCCCCGCGGTGGGCGGCGGTCAGGTGCGGTGGGAGCGCGAGCCGGCGGGGTCCGGGGAGATCTGGCTGCCTGAGGTGGAGGCGGTCGTGGACGCGCTGGTGGAGGCGAGCAGTGGGGCGCCGGGCGGCGGGAGCCGGCTCGCGTACTGAGCTCATGCGCTGACGGATCACTCGTACGGGTGTCAGCGAGACGAGTTTGCAAGGGAATTGGGCGCGGGGATCTCCGTGCCCCATTCCCGCATCGCTATCTTCGGCGAATGAATCTCCGCCTGATCGGTATCGGCGCCGGTGTGTTGATCATCTTGTCGCTCCCGTTGGCGGGAGCGATCGCCGGGCCGGATTTCGCCGGTCAGAGCGATGGAAAGGGTGGCGGGTTGCTCTCCACCTTCGGCCTCGGGCACGCGTCCGAGGGTGCCCGAGGAAGATCCGGCTCCGGGGATTTCGCCGATTCGGCCGGCTCGGAGGCGAGTTCCGCCCCGGGCGGGTCCCGTACGCCGGCCCCCGCCGCGGCGCCGGCCCGTCCGGGCCCCGCCGAGCAGCCGCGTACGGACGCCCGCTGCGGACCCGAACTGTCCTCCCCGCAAGGGGTGGAGGCGCAGACGTGCGTCCTGTCGGGCGAGGGCCGGACGTGGGGGCGCAGCTACTACCGGAACACCAGCGGCCGCGCGCTCGACGCGGTGCTCACGGTGATGGGTCCGGCGGGGCGCACGGTGCAGATCCGCTGTGCGGTCGGCGCGGGTGACGAACCGGGGCTGTGCGAGACGCCGGGGGAGGAGTCGGCCGGGGTTCCGGCGGACTACTCGGCCGTAGCGGAGTTTGCAGTTCCGGATGATGAAGGAGCTCTGCTGCTGCGGTCCGGGAGCAACTCACCGGTCCGGGGTGATGGTTGAGCGTCACCGGAAACTCAAGGGCCCGGTCGCTGGCGACGGGGGATGCACCAGCGACCGGGCTACAAGAACGGTAACAAGAGATCGCCTGTTCGCAAATTCGATCTCTGATATTCGGACACCGATTTGCAGGCGATTAGCGGGAGTTGTGACTCCGATCACCGGTGACCGGTCACCGATGGCCATCCGTGGTAGCGCCCGAGGCCCCTCGTGCGGGCCTTCGTGCGGGCCTTGGGGCGGACCCTCGTGGCCGGCCCGCGAACGGGCCGGCCACCCGGTCAGCTGAGGGTGACCTGGCGGTTGGTGAGGCCGCCGCGCGCCCGGCGCTCCTCCGTGGTCAGCGGCGCGTCCGTGGCGAGTGCCGCGGCGAGCCGCTCCGCGAGTTCGGCCGCGGGCTTCTCCACGTCCTCGGCCGAGACTCCGGTCGGCAGGTCCCAGACGGGGACCATCAGGCCGTGGGCGCGGAAGGAGCCGACCAGCTTGGTGCCCTCGCCGAGCGAGGACGTGCCCGCGGCGGACAGGCGCGCGAGCGCGTCGAGCAGCTTCTCCTCGGGGTGCGGCATGACCCAGCGCAGGTGGTTCTTGTCCGGGGTCTCGCACCAGTAGGCGGCATCCACGCCGGTCAGCTTGACGGTAGGGATGGCGGCCGCGTTGGCGCGCTCCAGGGAGGCGGCGACCTCCGGGGAGGCGCTCTGGGCGCTCTCCGCTTCCGGAATCCAGAATTCGAACCCGCTGTGGACAACCGGCTCGAAAACGCCGTCCACGGACAGGAGATCCTGAAGTCGCGGACCCTCGGCCGGAACCCGGCGGGCGGCGACGACGGTGCCGGGCTCGGCCACGAGCGCGCGCTCCAGGGTGTCGGCCATGTCCCGGGCGAGGTCGCCGCTGGTCGAGTCGTTCTGCAGGCCGAGCAGGACGGAGCCGTCCTCGCGGCGCAGCGCCGGCGAGGCCAGCGGGAGCACGGTCACCAGCGTGACGGAGGGGACGCCCTCGGGCAGTCCGCCCTTGAGGGTGAGCGGCACGGTGGCGGCGGGGACGAGCTCGCGCAGCGCCACCCAGTCGCACTCGCCGGGCAGGCCCTCGAACGGGCGGGCCACGTGCTCGGTCACGGCGTGCGCGGCGGCCGCGCCGTGGCAGGCCTTGTAACGGCGCCCGGATCCGCAGGGGCAGGGCTCGCGAGCGCCCACCACCGGGATCTCCCCGTTGTTGAGCTGCGGCTTTGCGGACTTCGCGGCGGGGCGCTTCTTGGCCATCGTGGGTGTCTCCCGGTTGCGGCGGTACGGCGTCGGTCTGGGCGCGAGCCTAGCCGTTCGTACCGCCACAACCGGTGGGGTGCGGCCGGGAGCACGGTCGGCGTGCGCTCCCGGACGGCCGCCATCCGTCCACCCGCGGTCGAGGACCGGTCGGATCAGGGATCCAGGTCGTCGAAAGCCATACTGAAATCGATCGCCGGGGACGCAACGCGCGTAGCGAAATCCTCGTGCCGGGTCCCACAGGCAACGGTCGCCCATACGGTGACCTCACCCGCCGCTCCGTCCCGGACACCCCAGTCCTGGGCCAGGGCGCTGATGATGTTCAGCCCCCGCCCGCCCCGCGCGGTGACCGAGGGCTTGGCCGGGATGGGGCGGGTGGGCCCGCCGCCGTCCGTGACCTCGACCGTCAGCCGCCCCGCCTTGTCGACGTGCCACGACGCGTGTATCCCGCCGTCGCCGATCTCCCGTACGCCCAGCGGTCTGCCGTGCCGGCAGGCGTTGCTGAGTAGTTCGGAAAGGATCAGTACGGCGTCATCCACGATCGATTCGGACACCCCGCTGATGCGCAACTGCTCGCGCATCCGGTGCCTCGCCTCGCCCACGCCCGCAGGACCATGGGAAACGTCCATGCACGACGACGTGGGCACTTCTTGTGCCACCATCAACGCCACCCCCGGAACCTCCTTAGCCCCACGCATGGTCTGGATGCCCCAATGGCCTGGACCGGAAACCGTCGGACGGGCGCCCTCTGACGCATTCACGACGACCGAACGCGGAGTGGATGCGCCGGTGCACACCCCGTAACGGGTGGTTCGCGTGGGACGAGTGCGCAAAACGGGATGTCAGCGGCCCAGCTGTGACAAAACTTGTCGCGGTCGGTTCGTGATGATCGCTTCCACGCCCAGATCAGCGCAGAGATGAACATCTTCCGGATCGTTCACGGTCCATACGTGAACGGAGTACCCCGAGGCCTGAAGTTTGCGGATGAAGCCCGGGTGGTTGCGCACGATCCGCATTCCGGGCCCGGCGATCCGCACCCCGGCCGGCAGTCGCCCGTCCCGCATCCGGGGGGAGATGAACTGCATCAGGTACACGGTCGGGACCGTCGGCGCGGCCGCCCGCATCCGGTGCAGGGAGCGCGCGGAGAAGCTCATGACCCGGACCGGGTGCGGCCCCTCGGCGGGCGGGGCGTCCAGCGCGAAGCGCTTGAGGAGGAAGAGCAGCCGCTCCTCCACCTGTCCGGCCCAGCGGGTCGGGTGCTTCGTCTCGATCGCCAGCTGTACCGGCCGCCCGGCGTCCGCGACCAGCTCCAGCAGCCGCTCCAGGGTGAGCACGGAGGTCCGCTCGGGGTCGGCGTCCCAGTCGGGAGACTCCTCCCGGTCCTTCCACGAGCCGAAATCGAGGGCGGCGAGATCGGCCAGCTCCAGGGCGGAGACGGCGCCGCGGCCGTTGGAGGTGCGGTTCACCCGCCGGTCGTGGACCAGGACCAGGTGGCCGTCGGCCGTGAGCCGGATATCGCATTCGAGGGCGTCGGCCCCGTCCTCGATGGCCTTGCGGTAGGCCGCCAGCGTGTGTTCGGGGGCATCCTCCGAGGCGCCGCGGTGGGCGACGACCTGGATGGGGCGCGGCGTTGCGTGGGTCACCGGCTCATGGTGCCACCGAGAGGGCCCCGGGTGTCGTGGAGGGCTCGGCAGGTGCTTCTGGGGATGCGTCCGAAATGTCGCAGATAAAGGATGGGGGAGACTCACAGGTCCGGCTTACAGTGCTCTGACGGGTCATGGGAAAGGCTTTGCCCCGGAACTTGTACGGCACGTCGAACGTTCAGTCGGACCGATATAGCCCGTATTTCTGAAGCCGTGTGTGACGAGGAGAGAGCGCTGTGAGCACCGAGAACGAGGGCACCGCGGCCCCGACGCCCCCCGCGGCTCCGCCCGTACCCCCGGTGGCCGCGCCCGTCGACGCCGCGCCTGCCGCCCCCGCGCCTGCCGCCCCCGCCGCGCCGACGCCCGCGGAGCCGGTGACGCAGCAGCTGCCGCCGACGCCCGCGCCAGGCGCCGAGCCCACCCAGCAGCTCCCCCGGACTCCGGCGGCCCAGCCCGCGCCGGCCCAGCCCGCCGCGGCCGTCCAGCCCCCGGCCCCGGCCCCGGCTGCGTACCCGGCTGCCGCGTACCCCGAGAGCCCGGCCCCGCCGGTCACCCCGGCCTACGCCCAGGCCCCCGCTCCCGCGCCGCAGGCGATGGGCGCCGAGGGCTGGCCGCCCCCGCCGCCCGCGGCTCCCGCGTACGGTGCCGGCGACGGCCACGGCGGCCACGGCGGTGGCGGCTGGGGCGTGCCCCTGGCCACCGACGGCGCTCCGCAGCCCAAGCGGAAGGGCAAGGGCGGCCTGATCGCGGGCGTGCTCGCGGCGGCCCTCATCGCGGGCGGCGTCGGCGGCGGCGTCGGCTACTGGGCCGCCGACCGCAGCGCCGACGGCTCCGGCTCGACCACGGTCAGCGCCGGCAACACGCCCAAGGACCTCAAGCGCGATGCCGGCTCCGTCGCGGGCCTGGCCGCCGGCGCGCTGCCCAGCGTCGTCACCATCGAGGCCTCGGCAGGCGACGGCGAGGGCGGTACCGGCACCGGGTTCGTCTACGACCAGCAGGGCCACATCCTCACGAACAACCACGTGGTCGCCTCGGCGGCCAACGGCGGCAAGCTCAGCGCGACCTTCTCCGACGGCAAGAAGTACGAGGCCGAGGTCGTCGGCCGGGCCCAGGGGTACGACGTCGCCGTCATCAAGCTGAAGAACCCGCCGTCCGGCCTCAAGCCGCTGCCCCTCGGCGACTCGGACAAGGTCGCCGTCGGCGACTCGACCATCGCGATCGGTGCGCCGTTCGGCCTGTCCAACACGGTCACCACCGGAATCGTCAGCGCCAAGAACCGCCCGGTCGCCTCCGGTGACGGCTCCAGCGGGAAGAACTCGTACATGAGCGCCCTCCAGACGGACGCCTCGATCAACCCGGGCAACTCCGGCGGTCCGCTGCTCGACAGCCGCGGCGCGGTCATCGGCATCAACTCCGCGATCCAGTCGGCCGGCAACGGCGGCTTCGGCGGCGGCCAGGCCGGCTCCATCGGCCTCGGTTTCGCCATTCCGGTCAACCAGGCGAAGAACGTCGCCGAATCGCTGATCAAGACGGGCAAGCCGGTCTACCCGGTGATCTCGGTCTCCGTGGACCTCGCGGCCAAGACCGACGGCGCGAAGATCTCCGAGACGGGCGCCTCGGCCGGCGAACTGGTCGACCCGAGCGGCCCGGCGGGCAAGGCGGGCCTGAAGCCCGGCGACATCATCACCGAGTTCGGCGGCAAGCCGATCGACAGCGGCCCGACCCTGATCAGCGAGATCTGGACGTACAAGCCGGGCGACACGGTGAAGCTGACCTACCTGCGCGGCGGCAAGCCGACCACGGTGGACATCACGCTCGGCTCGCGGGTCGGCGACAAGTAGCAGCGGGACCAACTGGCTTGATGGCGATGGGCCGTAGGCGCGATTGTGCCTGCGGCCCCTCCCAACGTCCGCTTATGCTTCGACCGTGTTCGATTCGCGGCACATACGGACGTTCCACGAGGTGGTCGCCTCGGGGTCCTACTCGGCCGCCGCGCGGGTCCTCGGGTACACCCAGCCCGCGATCACCCAGCAGATGAAGGCGCTCGAACGCGCCGTCGGCACCCCGCTGTTCACCCGCGTGGGACGCCGCATGCAGCTCACCGAGGCCGGGGAATCGATGGCCCGGCACGCGGAGACCATCCTCGGCAGCCTCTCCGCCGCCGAGGCACAGCTGAAGGCGTACGCCCGGCTGCGGACCGGCCGCGTCCGGCTGTGCGGCTTCCCCAGCGCCAACGTCACCCTGGTCCCCGAAGCCCTGAGCAGCCTGGCCAAGGAGCATCCGGGCATCCAGGTCGAGTTGCTGGAGGGGGAGCCCCCGGATTCCTTGCGCAGGCTGGAGCGGGGCGAGTGCGACATCACCCTGGCCTTCACCTATCCCGGCCTGCACGAGGAGGTGCCGGAGGAGGTCGCCGAGGTCAGGCTCATGGAGGACCAGCTGACGGTGCTGCTGCCGACCGGGCACCCGCTGGCCAGGCGGCGGGCCGTGCACCTCGCGGACCTCTCCGAGGAGCGGTGGATCGCCGGCTGCCCGCGCTGCCGGGCGAACCTCCTGCACGAATGCGCGGGGCTCGGCTTCGTCCCCGACATCCGGTTCGCCACCGACGACAACCTGGTGGTCCAGAGCCTGGTCGCACAGGGCCTGGGCGTGGCCATGATGCCCGCGCTGGTGCTGCCCTCGCTCTCGCTGAGCAAGGTGTGCGGGCGGCCCCTGCTCCCGGCCGCCCGCCGTCACATCGCCGCACACGTGTACCGCGACCATCTGCGGGTCCCGGCGACGGCGGTGGTGCTGGAGGCCTTGCGGCAGGCGGCCTCGAACCGCGTCGGCTGCTGAACCGGTCCGCCGGAGGTTCCCGCTCCTCCCCCAACCCATAAGCCGGTGTTGGGATTTCAGCTCATAACTGTCGTTGGACGTGATGGGTGGGTTCCTCGACGCTCCCCCTATGACCACCACCACGCCGGCCCGCACGACAGCGAGGACGGCCGCCCTCGTCAGTGAGATCCGTACGGTCGTGGACCGGGGACTGGCCCCCGACCTGACCGCCTACCTGGTCGGTGAACGCCTCGCCCCGCATCTGGGAATGCCCGGTCTGCTCACCGCCGGGCAGCGCGAGGGGCACGCCGACCGGTACCGGCAGCACGTCCTGCACGCGGAGCCGGACGGGAGCTTCTCCGTGGTGGCCCTGGTGTGGCTGCCGGGCCAGGAGACGGCCATCCACGACCACGTCTCGTGGTGCGTGGCCGGGGTGCACGAGGGCGAGGAGAGCGAGCTCCGCTATCGCCTCGTTCCCGCCACGGCCACCTCCGGAGCCCGGCTGGTGGCGACCGAGCACGTGGTCAACGGCCCCGGCGACGTCTGCGGGTTCGCCCCGCCCGGCGACATCCACAAGGTCCGCAACTCCTGTCGCACGAAGGCGATATCCCTGCACGTCTACGGCGCGGACGTCGTACGCCTGGGCAGCAGTGTCCGCCGCGTCTACACACTGCCGACCGACTGATGGCCATCCTCAACCGCCCCGTGCGCGGAGCGGGATCCACGGTGCCGGTCGATGTTTCACGTGAAACAACGTCATCGTGGCCCGGGTTGGGCCTCGCGGCGGCCGGAGTCCTGGTCGCCTGGTCGGTGCACCGGTTGGTGCCCTGGGCGCCGATGCTCACGGTGGCGGTGGTGCTCGGCATCGCCGCGGCTCACCTGCCCGGCCTACGGGGCTTCGTACGGGGCCCCGCGCGCCCGGGACTCTCCCTGGCCGGGCGTCGCCTGATGCGGATCGGCATCGTCCTGCTGGGCCTGGCGCTGGGGCTGGACGAGGTGCTCGGGCTGGGCTGGGCCACCGTGGCCATGGTGGCCGGGGTGGTGGCGGCGACCTTCCTCGGCACCCTCTGGCTCGGCTGGCGGCTCGGACTCCCCGGAGACCAGCCGTTGCTGATCGCCACCGGGTACTCGATCTGCGGAGCCTCGGCGATCGGGGCCGTCAGCCAGGTGTCGGGCAGCGACGAGGAGGACGTGGCCTCCTCGGTGGCCCTGGTCACCCTGTGCGGGACCCTCGCCATCGCCGTACTCCCGCTCCTCCAGTCCCCCCTCGGCCTCTCCGACCCGGACTTCGGCCGCTGGGTGGGCGCGAGCGTCCACGACGTCGGCCAGGTGGTGGCGACCGCCCAGACGGCCGGCCCCGGCGCCCTCGGTGAAGCGGTGCTGGTCAAGCTGATGCGCGTGGCGCTACTGGCCCCGCTGGTCGCGGCGGTGGCCTTCTCGGTACGGGCCCGCCGGCGCGGAGCACGCACGTCCTCGGGGCGCCGACCGGCTCCGGTACCGCTGTTCGTGGCCGGTTTCCTCGCGGCGGCCGCGCTGCGCGCCACCGGGACACTGCCCGACGTAGCGCTGGAAGGGGCGCACACGGCACAGGAACTGCTGCTGGCCGCAGCCCTGTTCGGCCTGGGCAGCGCGGTCCACCTGCCCACCCTGTCCCGTACCGGCGGCCGGGCGGCCCTCCTGGGCCTGGCGGCCTGGGTGGTCGTGGCCGGAGCCTCGTATGCGGGTGTCCTGCTCACCACCTGACGGCAGCACGCCCCCACGACGATCACCCCGCCCCCGGAATCCCCAGCGCCGCCCACCCCCACCGCCCGGTACTCTGTACCCGCCAGGTGGGTTGCCCGAGCGGCCTAAGGGAACGGTCTTGAAAACCGTCGTGGCAGCGATGTCACCGTGGGTTCAAATCCCACACCCACCGCCAGGTCAGAGAAGTAGCAGGTCAGAGGGCGGGTACCCGAATCGGGTGCCCGCCCTCTCCGCTTGGTTCCTCAGTCCCTGGCCAGGGCGGTCGCGGTGGCCAGGGCGAAGCCCTCGGGGTTGTCGAGCATGATGTTGTGCCCGCAGTCCGGGATGGGGACGACCGCCACTCCGGCCGCCTCCAGGGCAGCGGTCCCGGGCAGGCCGCCGTCCTCGGCGGGGAACAGGTAGCTGCGCGGGATCGTCAGCCGCAACAGCAGCTCCCGCATCGTCGGCGTCGTGCCCGCCGCCAGGTGGACGGCGCTGCGGTGCAGGGCGACACGGCCCGCCAGCCGCATCGTGGACCACCAGTGCGCGCCGACCCGGTCGCGCACCTCGGCCCAGCCGCCGGCCAGGAACTCCTGCTCGGTGTAGGTGGCGAGCCCGCTGCTGCCCGCGACGGCGGGGTCGGGCGGGGTCGGGTCCAGGTTGGCGTCGACCAGCACCAGCCGGGATACGAGGTGGGGGTGCCGGTCGGCCAGCACGATGGCGACGGCGCCGCCCATGCTGTGCGCGATCAGTTCGGCGGCGCCGGTGCCGGCCTGCTCCAGCACGGCGGCGAGAGCGTCGGCATGCGCCTCCAGCGTGTACGAGAAGTCCTCGGGCCGGTCGCTGTGCCCGTGCCCCAGCAGGTCGATCAGCAGGGACCGCCGCCCGGCGAGCAGCGGATGGACGGCGCTCGCCGCGAAGTACGCGGGCGAGGTGGATCCCAGCCCGTGCAGGTAGATCCGCGCCGGGCCGCCCCCGGGCAACTCCACCCAGCGGATCCGGTCACCGCTCGCTGTGACGACGGCACTTCGCATCCCGAACTCCCCTAAGTCGATGTGGATCACGAGCGTAGTGGCTCCGCTTCACCCGCGATCCGTGGAGTCAGCCGAACCAGACGACCAGGCGGACGCCCTCGTCCCCGTGCAGGCCGGCCAGGGTCCGCATGACGGACCAGACGGCGCCCAAGTCGCTCTCGGGCACGGCGTCCCGGCGGCGGAGCAGGCCGACGCGGAAGAGACGGTCGCCGTCGGGCCACTCCATACCTTTCGGGTGGGTGCGGCCGGCACGGTAGAGGGCTTGGGGATCGGTGACGCCGGAGAGCTCGGCGAAGCGGCTGAGGCTGGTGTTCCTGCCGTGCAGCTCCCAGACTCCGCCGGCGTCGCGACGGTACTCGTGGACGTAGGTGTCTGTCCCCATGGCGGGATTCTGCTCGGTGGGGCGGGATCGGGCGAGTGCTTTGCGGTGTACCCACCGGATCCGAGGTGGGTCAGTAGTCCTTGAGGGTGATGGAGTTCGCGACCTTCTGGATGGGCTCCATGACCTTGTTCACCATCCGCTCCTTGCCCGGCAGGAGGTCCAGGAGGGAGAGGAGGGTCAGCTGGATGGAGATCTGGCGCTTGGTCCGCATGACCATGTGCTTGATGTTCGAGGGGCCGAGCTTCTGGTTCTCCTCCGCGAACCGGCGCATCTCGCGTTCGTACGCGGCGAAGCCGGTCCTGTGGTCGCCGCCGGCCGCGGCGAGCTCGCCCGCCAGGACGTAGGCACCGACCAGGGCCAGGATCGTGCCCTCTCCGGAGGCGGGCGAGGCGCAGTACGCGGCGTCGCCGACCAGGACGGTGCGGCCCTTCGACCAGTGGTCCAGGTGGGCCTGGCTGAGGGAGTCGAAGTAGAAGTCCGGGGCCCGGTCCAGCGCCGCGAGGAGCCGGGGCACCTCCCAGGACCCGCCCGCGTACGCCTCCGCGAGCAGCTTCTTCTGCTGGGCGACGTCGTGGCGGTCGTTCGCCAGCGGCTCCGAGGCGAAGAGAGGAGCCGCCCTGGACGTCGGTCCGCTGGGCGCGGACCGTGTCGAGGACCCCGGCACGGGAGACCACGTCGAGCGCGGCACCCCGGATGTCGATCTTGTAGCCGCACTCCCGGAGGGCGGCTGGCGCGCTCGACGACGGTCGGCCGGAAACCGTTGTGGCGCAGCCAGTGGGCCAAGGCGGTGCCCGCGATGCCTGCACCGGATATCAGTACGTCTCGGTTCTGCATGGAGACCCGGTCCCCCCGACCATGAGGTGAAGCTCCGCCGCGCCGTCGATGGAGCCTGCTGGCGGGCTGAGTTGATGTCAACAATCGTCTTGTGAAGGGGAGATGGCGGTCCTCTGGAGGGAGTCCGGCCCGGGTTCGCGGGTGGGCCCGCGGGGGGATGCGCGGGGGTGGCCAAGGGGCGGGAATTATGCGATTAGCCCCTTTGAGTGGTGTTTGTCGGAAGATCGGCGCGCGTCGTGGAGGCGTTCCGGTTGCGCCCGCATCATGACGAATGTATTCAGATCCACCCGTCGGAACATCGCGAAAAGAGGGACCCGTCATGGCTCACCGCAGCACCATCACGTCGATCTGGACCACTGTCCTCGCGGCCCTCGTGGCCGTCCTCGCCTCCTTCGGCTTCGGCGCCAAGGTCGCCCAGGCCGCCGCCACCCCGCTCTCCTCCTTCCCCGCCGCCGCCCCCGCGGCCGTCACGGTGAACCGGCCGGCCTTCATGGCCCGGCGGACCTGGAGGGCGATGATGCGTGGTGGTTCGCTCCCGCCCACCATCAAGCAGCGCATCCGCGCCGAAGCCCATGGCAAGACCCCGTCCGTCCGCCGCTCCACCACCGCCCTGGCCGCCGGCTCCGGATCCGAGTCCGCGTGTGGAGCGGACGAAAGCGTCCGTAGCGCCACGCTCGCCGCGGCGGTCCGCGTCGGAGCCGCCCGCCGGGAGATGGCGCTCGCCGCGTAGTGCGCGGCACGGAGCGCTCGTACCGAGCAGACGCGGGATCCGCTGACCGCTGCAACCACAGGAACCGCTGGAACCGTTGACCGCGGAGTTCGTTGATCGCAGGACGCAGGACGCAGGACGCAGGACGCAGGACGCAGGACGCAGGACGCAGGACGCAGGACGCAGAGCCCAGAACCCGTTACCGCAGGACGCAGTGCGCGCAGGTGTGAGCAGTAGGGCCCAGTGCGCGGCGCCCCGTACGCACGACACGGCAGCACCCAGTACGCGCACCCGACCTGGTCATCAGGACCGCAGGTACGCCGCAGCGCGCAGGAGCACCGCAGGAGCACCACAGGAGAGGCGTAGAAGTACGCGAGAGAAGCGCGCAGAAGCACGCAGAAGCGCAGCGCAACCCAGCACGGGCGCTGGAGCCCGGTCGGTCGGTGTGTGCAGGCCGCGACCGCGGATCGCGCCGTGAAGGTGCCCCGGAGCGGGGCACAGGGGGAAGGCCCCGGCGAGCGCCGGGGGCGTGCAGGGGGCGTGAAGCTTGGCAGCGCAGGGCCGCAGGCCCGGGAGACGGTGGGGTTCCCGGACGGCGCGGCCCTTTTTGGCATGTCCGGGGCCGACCGGTTTGGCGGAACGGTTCGCCCCTTGCCCGGCATGGGTTTCAGCGGGTCTGGAGGCGCTGACCTGGGACGTCTGAGGCGCGAATGGGGTTTATCCGATGTTGGTCATGCTTGCGGGGGAATCGAGGGCTCCGGGGTGGTTCGCCGGGGATTCGGTGGGCAACTCTGGTCTCGCGACGTCGTCACCACACGGAACGACCGAGGCGGTCGGCCAACTGCCTTGGAGTAAACCCCACTTCGGTTTTCTGGAGGATACAGACATGGCAAGCATCCGTACCGCCCGCGTCATCGCCGCCGTCGCCGCTCTCCCCCTCGCCGTCGCCCTCTTCGGCGGGGTGGCATCGGCCGACAACGGCTCCTTCGCGAACGACGGATCGAATGCGAGCGTCGCCAGCATCATCGGCAGCGGCGTGGGTGGCAACAACCACGGCAACTCCTCCACCTCGCAGCAGGTGGCCACCGGATCCGGCGCGTCCAACCAGAACAACACCGCGCAGGTCAACGGCTCGGCCTTCACCGCGATCGAACAGCACAACTCCAACGTCGCCGTGAACTTCTACCCCTGGTGGTAGCCGCGGCCTGAGTCGCACCGACTGCTGAGGGCGCCCGCGCGACCGGACCGGCTGGGGTCCGGTAGTGCGGGCGCCCCCGCGCGTTTTACGTGCTCCCTCACAGCGCCCCGGCCTTGACATCCACCTGGAATCTGACGGACAGTCAGGTCCACTTGATGATGTGATGCCGGGAGGCCAGCGCCGTGCACCTCGCCCCGACCGAAGGCCAGTTGCGGCTCCGCTCCGAGCTGCGGGAGTACTTCGGAAACCTGCTGCCGGACGGGGTGCCCGAGGACCCCGCCGAGCAGCGCGCACTACTGCGCCGGATAGGCGCCGACGGACTGCTCGGGCTCGGCTGGCCCGTCGAGTACGGAGGCCAGGGCCGCGGCCCGGACGAGCAGTTCGTGTTCTTCGACGAGGCCTACCGGGCGGGCGCACCCGTCTCCATGGTCACCCTCAACACCGTCGGCCCGACCCTGATGAAGTACGGGACGCAGGAGCAGAAGGATTTCTTCCTGCCCCGGATCCTCAAGGGCGAACTCGTCTTCGCCATAGGCTACTCCGAGCCCGAGGCGGGCACCGACCTCGCTTCCCTGCGCACGAGGGCCGTCCGCGACGACGAGGGCTGGCTGATCGACGGCCAGAAGATCTTCACTTCCAACGCCCAGAACGCCGACTGGATCTGGCTCGCCTGCCGCACCGACCCGGAAGCCCCGAAGCACAAGGGCATCTCCATCATCCTGGTGCCCACCGACGCCCCGGGCTTCGCGTGGACCCCGATCGACACGGTCGGCGGCCTGACCACGACCGCCACGTACTACGACTCCATCCGCGTGCCGGCCGGCAACCTCGTCGGCCCCGAGCACGGCGGCTGGGGCCTGATCACCAACCAGCTCAACCACGAACGCGTCGCCCTCGCCGCCATCGGCATGCAGGCCGAGGACTTCTACCAGGGCGCGCTCGACCACGCCCGCACGCCCGACCCGGTCACCGGCGAGCGTCCCGCCGACCGCCCCTGGGTGCAGTCGCGGCTCGCGGAGGCCCACGCGCGCCTCGCCGCCGTACGCCTGCTCAACTGGCGCCTCGTCCAGGACGTCGGCTCCGGCACCCTGGCGCCGGGCGACGCGAGCGGCGTGAAGTTCCTGGGCACCGAGTCCACCGTCGAGGTGTACCGGATCTGCCAGGAGGTGGTGGGTGAGGAGGCGCTCATCCGGGGATCCGGATCCGGCCCCGAGGTCTTCGCGGGCGGCGAGCTGGAGCGGATGAACAGGGCCGCCCAGATCAACACCTTCGGGGGCGGCGTCAGCGAGGTCCAACGGGAGATCGTCGCCATGATGCGGCTCGGCATGAAGGGAAGGAAGCGATGACCGCCAGGTCCGCCACCGACGCCGCCGCGGAAGCGGCGGCACCATCGGAAGGGACGGAAGCAGCGCGCTTCCACGCCCTCCTCGCGTCCTTCGAAGGGCAGCCCGCCGCCACCGCGGGCCAGGGCAAGGATCCCGTCAACGAGCCGATGATCCGCCACTGGTGCGAGGCGATGGGCGACGCCAACCCCACCTACACCGGGCCGGACGCCATCGCCCCGCCCACGATGCTCCAGGCATGGACGATGGGCGGACTCTCCGGCCACACCGGCCGCTCCTCGGCTTACGACGACCTCCTCGCGCTGCTCGACGGCGCGGGCTGCACCTCCGTCGTCGCCACCGACTGCGAGCAGGAGTACCTGCGGCCGCTGCGCCCCGGCGACGCGATCACCTTCGACGCCGTGATCGAGTCGGTGTCGCCGCGCAAGACGACCAAACTGGGCACCGGCCACTTCGTGACCACGCGCATGGACGTCCGCGCGAACGGCGAACCCGCCGGGACCCACCGCTTCCGGATCCTCAAGTACGTCCCGGCGGCGACGAAGGCAGCCGAGCCGACGAAGGCAGCCGAGCCGACGAAGACAGCCGAGCCGACGAAGACAGCCGAGCCGACAAAGACAGCCGAGCCGACAAAGACAGCGGAGCCGAAGAAGGCAGCCGAGCCGACGAACCCCGCCCGGCAGGCCAACCCCGCCAAGCCCGCCCAGCGCCCCCGCCCCGTGATCAACCGCGACAACCAGGGCTTCTGGGACGGCGTCCGCGAGCACAAGCTCCTGGTCCAGCGCTGCACCGCCTGCGCGACGCTCCGTTTCCCCTGGCTCCCCGGCTGCAACACCTGCGGCAGCCCGGACTGGGACACCGTCGAGGCGTCCGGCGCCGGCACGGTGTTCTCGTACGTGGTCATGCACCACCCGCCCTTCCCCGCCTTCGACCCGCCCTACGCGGTGGCCCTCGTCGAACTCGCCGAAGGGGTCCGCATGGTCAGCAACATCACCGGCGTCCCGTACGACAAGGTCCGCATCGGGCTGCCCGTGCGCCTGGAGTTCCTGCGCGTGGACGAGGAACTGGAACTGCCCGTCTTCCGGGGGAGCGAGGCCTGATGGACTTCCACCCCACCGAGGAACAGGCCGCCGCGGCGGGACTCGCCGCCCAGATCTTCGGCGACCTCGCCACCCACGACCGCCTCGGCGCCGCGGGCACCGGCAGCGACGCCGAGCTGTGGAAGGCCCTCACCACCGCCGGACTGGCCGCCGCCGTCGAGGACGTCGGCCTGCTCGGCCTGGTGCTCCTGCTGGAGGAACAGGGCCGCACGACGGCGCAGGTCCCGTACGCCGTCACGTGCGTGTACGGGATCCTCGCCCTGGCCCGGCACGGCACCGACGAGCAGCGTGCCCGGCTGCTCCCGGCGCTGGGCTCCGGCGACGCGGTCGCCACCGGGGCCTTCCCGAACCGCGGCCGGATCACGGCCTCGCCGGACGGCCGGCTCACCGGCACCGCCCCCGCCGTGCCCTGGCTGCGCGAGGCCACGCACGTCCTGGTCCCGGACCGGACGGGAGCCCTGTGGCTCGTACGGACTGACGCCCCCGGGGTGGGTACGGAGCCGGTGGAGACCACCGCCCCCTGGTCGGCCGGAGCCCTGACGCTGACCGGCGCCGAGGCCGAGCGGGTCGGCGCGGAGGGCTCCTACGCGGACGTACTGGCCGTCGCCCGGACCGCCTTCGCCGGACTCCAGGCGGGCGTCTGCGCGGGCTCACTGGCCCGCGCGGTGGAGTACACCTGCACCCGCGAGCAGTTCGGCCGGCCGCTCTCCACCAACCAGGCGGTCATGCTCCGCGCGGCCGACGCCTACATGGACACCGAGGCGATACGGGTCACCGCGTACGAGGCGGCCTGGCGCGTGGACGAGGGCTTGCCGGCGGGGGAGCACGCGCTGACGGCGGCCTGGTGGGCCTCGGAAGCGGGCAAACGGGTCGTCCACGCGGGCCAGCACCTGCACGGCGGGATGGGAGCCGACCTCGACCATCCCGTCCACCGGCACTTCCTGTGGGGACGCCAGCTGGACGCCTACCTGGGCTGCGGCAGCGAACTGCTGGCCGAGCTGGGCGCGGTCCTGTCCGAAGGCACGCCCGCGTACACGCCCGCATACACGCCCGAAGGGGACGACGCATGAACACCGGAGCCGTGAACACCGGGGCCGTGAACACCGGAGCCGTGAGCATCGGCGACATACTGCCGCCGCTGGAGATACCGGTCACCCGCACCCTGATCGTCGCGGGCGCGATCGCGTCCCGCGACTACCAGGACGTGCACCACGACGCGGAGCTCGCGCGGGAGAAGGGCTCCCCGGACATCTTCATGAACATCCTGACGACCAACGGCCTGGTCGGCCGGTACATCACCGACCACCTCGGCCCGCGCGCGGTCCTGCGCAAGGTCGCGATCCGCCTCGGTGCCCCGAACCACCCCGGCGACACCATGACGCTGACCGGCACCGTCACCGCCCTCGACGGGGACACGGCCGAGATCCGCGTGGTCGGCGCCAACGGCATCGGCCACCACGTCACGGGCACCGTCACCGTCACCCTCGCCGCCCCGGAGGGCACCGCATGAGCGTCCGCACCCGTGACCAGCTCGGCGGCCGCGCCGCCATCGCCGGCATCGGCGCGACCGAGTTCTCCAAGGACTCCGGCCGCAGTGAGCTCAAGCTGGCCGTCGAAGCCGTGCACGCGGCCCTCGACGACGCCGGGCTCACCCCCGCCGACGTGGACGGCATGGTCACCTTCACCATGGACACGAGCCCCGAGATCACCGTCGCCCAGGCGGCCGGGATCGGTGACCTCTCCTTCTTCTCCCGCATCCACTACGGCGGCGGCGCCGCCTGCGCCACCGTCCAGCAGGCCGCCCTCGCCGTGGCCACCGGGGTCGCGGAGATCGTGGTCTGCTACCGCGCCTTCAACGAACGCTCCGGCCGCCGCTTCGGTTCCGGAGTCCAGCAGCGCGAACCCTCGGCGGAGGGCGCGGCGCTCGGCTGGTCGCTGCCCTGGGGGCTGCTCACCCCCGCCTCCTGGGTGGCCATGACGGCCCAGCGCTACCTGCACGCCTACAACCTGACCCCGGAGGCGTTCGGCCACGTCGCGGTCACCGACCGCCGGCACGCCGCGAACAATCCGGCCGCCTACTTCTACGGCAAGCCCATCACCCTCGCCGACCACGCGGCCTCGCGCTGGATCGTCGAGCCGCTGCGGCTGCTCGACTGCTGCCAGGAGACGGACGGTGGCCAGGCCATCATCGTCACCACCGCCGAACGGGCCCGTGACCTGCGGCAGAAACCCGCCGTGATCACGGCGGCGGCCCAGGGCGCGGGCCGGCGGCAGGAGGCCATGTCCTCCTTCTACCGGGACGGCCTCACCGGGCTCCCCGAGATGGACGTGGTCGCCCGCCAGCTGTGGCGGACCAGTGGACTGCGGCCCTCGGACATCGACGTCGGCATCCTCTACGACCACTTCACGCCGTTCGTGCTGATGCAGCTGGAGGAGTTCGGCTTCTGCGCACCGGGAGAGGCGGCCGATTTCGTGGCCGCCGACGCGCTGCCGCTCAACACCCACGGGGGCCAGCTCGGGGAGGCGTACCTGCACGGCATGAACGGCATCGCCGAGGCGGTCCGCCAGCTGCGCGGCACCTCCGTCAACCAGGTCTCCGGCGCCGCCCACGCCCTTGTCACAGCCGGTACCGGCGTCCCGACCTCCGGCCTGATCCTGGGCGCGGACGGCTGACGCCTTCCGCCGTTCCCCTCCGGGTGGAAGCCCCGCCTCCTCCACCTTCAGGAGGTGGGGCGGGCCCCGCCCCTACAACCTGAGGGGGATCCCGCTTCGGCACTTGCGGCCGATCCGGTGGGGCCGCGCCGCTCCTAGCGTGGAGGCATGACCACGCCTGTGTGCACGCTCGCCTCGAATCCGACGCCGTACCCGTCGTTCTCGGCGTACGTCCGGACCCGCGGCACGGTCCTGATGCGCACCGCGCGCTCGCTCACCGCCAACCCCTGCGATGCCGAGGACCTCCTCCAGACGGCGCTGGCCAAGACCTACGTCGCGTGGGACCGCATCGAGGACCACCGGGCCCTGGACGGGTACGTCCGCCGGGCCCTGGTCAACACCCGCACCAGCCAGTGGCGCAAGCGCAAGGTCGACGAGTTCGTCTGCGACGAGCTTCCCGAGGCCGCCGAGCCGCCGGCCGCCGACCCCGCCGAGGCGCAGGCGCTGCGCGACGCGATGTGGCGCGCGGTGACCCGACTGCCGGACCGGCAGCGGGCGATGGTCGTCCTGCGCTATTACGAAGACCTGAGCGAGGCCCAGACCGCCGAACTGCTCGGCGTCTCGGTGGGCACCGTCAAGAGCGCCGTCTCCCGGGCGCTGGTCAAGCTCCGCGAGGACCCTGAGCTGGCTCCCGTCCGCTGAGCCAAGCCCCCGGTCCGACCCCTGCCCAGCCCTGCCCCCTCCCCACTCCGCCCCCTCCCGGCCGATGTTTCACGTGAAACAACGCCGCGTTTCTACTCTTGGGTAGTGACATGCCGACCGGTACGTGCGCAGAATCGCAGCATCCGTAGCCGCCGCAGCGCCGCAGCGCTCACCGGGAGGACGCTTTGCTGAGCACCATGCAGGACGTACCACTCCTCGTCACCCGCATACTGCAGCACGGGATGACGATCCACGGGAAGTCCCAGGTGACGACCTGGACCGGGGAGGCCGAGCCGCACCGACGCAGCTTCGCCGAGATCGGGACCCGTGCCACGCGCCTGGCCAACGCCCTGCGCGACGAGCTGGGCGTCCGGCAGGACGACCGCGTCGCGACCCTGATGTGCAACACCAGTTCTAAAACACTCGCGGCGTGACCTGCGGAAACGCGCGGCGGAGGTAGCGGCAACACGGCCCCGGCACCTGTTTAGGTGCCGGGGCCGTGTCCGTCACGGGTGCTCCTGTGTCACTGGGCTGGTGAGGGGCAGGCCGGCGGCGAGTCGTCGGCGTACTGGTGGCGCTTCGGGCGGGGGCAGGCGATGAGGGCCCGCGAGACGCACTCCTGGCCCGGGGGGTACCAGTTCCACACCACGTCCTTCCCGCTCTCCTCCATGAGTCGTTCGCGCGCGTATTCGAGTCTCTGGGCAACGGGGAAGCTATCGGCGTCCAGTGGGGGGTACTGCGCCAGCGCCTTGCCCAACCATGTGACGGCGTCCTCGATGTCGGTGAACGTGGTCTCGACGTGCTGGGGGGAACGGCGTAGCCAGTCCTCGACCAGGAAGGGCGGGTAGTTGCTGGGGGCGTCTCCCTTGCGTACTTGCCCGTCCAAGTAGGCGCGTCCCGTGTAGGCGTAGGCGTGCCAGTGCTGCGTCACGTGGTGCTCCTTGCACAGCGGTGGATCAGGGGCGGAGAGCGGCGGTCTGGACGTACTTAACCGCGTCGTCCGTGTCCATGAGCAGCACCGACCCGAGGAGGTATTGCCGTGCCTGCTCGACGGCTTCGCGGGTGTCACCCATCAGGGTGTTCGGGGACAGTTCGGCCCGCATCTGCGGGTCGATTAGGGCGCGTTGGACGAGGTCTTCTACGAGCTGTTGCATGACCCACTGGTGAGTGCGTTCTTTGAAGGCCACGGTGAGGTGGAGGGAAGTTTCGTTGCCTACGGTGTACGGGGAGTGGACGAATCCGCGGGGAAGCCAGAGGACATCTCCGGGGCTGAGCGTGTAGCTCAGTTCGGGCGGGGTGTTGGCCAGGTACTCGCGCTGCTCGGGGGTGAACCCGGTCAGGTGGAAGGAGCCGTGTTCCTGGACGGGGTTCTCCACGAAGGGGCGGTGGCAGGGCCATGTCTTGCGGCCGGCGAGCTGTACGACGAGGGTCACGTACGGGTCGAAGTGGTATTTGAGGCCCTGGCATCCGGGGGGCGTGAGGTAGGCGTTCACGTGGACACCGAAGGCGGTCTCGCGGCGCAGGTTCTCGTGTAGCCGGGCGATGGCGGGTTTCATCTGCTCCAGCTCGCGGAGGGAGATGGAACCGCCGTTGGCGATGTGGTCGCGCACCGCGCCGCGCCGGGGCATGCCGGGGTCTGCCGGGTCGTGGTACTCCCACTTCTCGGACACCCTGCCGTCCTTGATGAGGACGACATTGCGCATTGAGAGGCATTCGGAGTCGATCAGGATGTCGAGCTCCTCCAGCGTGAGGAGGTCCCGGAACGTGGTGGGGTCACGCTCGAACAGGCGGGGTTCGCGTGGCCAGGCGGTTAAGACCTCCACCGGGTTGCCGATCAACGTACTCAGGGACATGTGCCGCTCCTCATCTCCGTGTCACCGAGGGGGGGCACCCCGGGTGTCCCGGGGTGCCCCTAACTACTCCGCGCGGTGGTCTAGCCGTTCTTGGCCAGCCACTCGCGGGCGAAGCCGGTGATTTCCGCGCGGGACATGCGCAGCTCCTGGCCCTGGCCCTCGGGCTTGGAGTCGCGGAGCGCGTAGCCGCCACCGACCAGGTCGGAGACGGTGATGCAGCTCTCCATGGAGTCGGAGCCGTTGTCACCTCCGCTGCAAAGGGCGATGAAGGGGCCCTCGATGGCCTTCTCGTACAGGTTGCTGTTCGGCATGATTTCCTCCGGTGCATCTGCTGTGCGGAGAGGCGTTCTCCGCGTCGTCGTGCACTTGCTGACCCGCCCGGCCGCTCACCTGTCCTTCTTCACGGGGTTGGCAGAGTGGCCGGGCGGGGGTTGGCTCCACCCCTGCCGGAAGGGGTTGGCTCGGCAGGGATGGAAGTCAGGCGCGCTGAACGGTGTCCGGGTCGGCGTGCCATTCGCGGCCCCCGCTCTCCGGACACAGGAAGGCGGTGGGGCGCTTGTAGCGGGCGGTGGGGTGCGCGGCAGGGTCTTCCCACGCGAGGTCCACAGCGCGGAGAATCCCGACGCGTCCGTACGCGTCTGTAACGAGGTGGCCTACGTCCTCGGCGGTGATCATCGGGAGCCGTCCGGGTGGACGCACTGCACGTGCCAGTAGGCGACGACGGCCGGCCCGTCCGGCCTGCCGAGCATTCCCCGTCGAGCGGGCCGGCCCCACGCGATCGCCGTGCAGCACGAGGGGCACACCTCGCGCTTCTCGGGATATGTGACGTACTCGAAGACGTCCTCTGCAACCTCTTGCGCCATCGCCCACCGTCCGTTGCCGTCTCACTGGGGTGTGTGTGAATGACGCTAGGGAGTCGGCCCGGCCGGGGTCCAAGGAGTCCTACGGAGTTCTACGAGGTCACTCCAACGCGCGGGAGGCTGAAGCAATCAGGGCTTCCGCCTTCGGTCCGAAGACGGCCAGTTTCCTGAACTCGGCGAAGGCTTGCAGGTACTGCCGGATCTCCGAGGGGGCCGTGACATTGATCTGCGCGGTCAGCGTCTCCACCTGGGCTTGTTCCTCGTCATAGATCGAAAACGTCTCCAACATCCACATGCGCCGCGCGGCTGAGAACGGGATCACGCCGATGGAAACGGTCGGCAGATACATGATCGACCGGAGATGGTCTAGCTGAGCTGCCATCACTTCCGATCCGGCGATGCGGTGATGGAGGACCGTCTCCTCCAGAAGGAACACGAACCGGTGCGCGCCTTGGCGGAGGATGCGGGAGCGCGCTACGCGGGCTCCGACTGCGTCAGACACGTCGTCGGGTGCGGCGCGGAAGGCCGCGATGGATCCGAGTAGGGCGCGGGCGTACGCGGGTGTCTGGCAGAGCCCGGGGACAACGTTGGAGCAGTAGACGCGAAACGTCTCGGTGCGGTCAAAGAGAGGCACGTAGGACTCTTGCAGGTGCCTAAGGCCGGTCCTCTGGAGCCGTTTCCAGTCGACGTACATGCTCTCTGCCGAGCGGGAGGCCGCTATCAGGTCAGCGGCCACCCCGTCGACTCCACATGCTCGACACCAGGCCCGAACGTCTTCGTCCGAGGGTGGTGTTACTGCGTTCTCCAGCCGAGAGACCTTGGACTTGTACCAACCGGTCCGCTCGGCGACGGCCTTGGCTGAGAGGCCGGCGTCCTGGCGGATCTCTCGCAAGCGGTTCGCGACGGCCTGGCGGGCCGTCTGGGCGCTCGATGATGGTGAGGTGGGCATGGTGCGGGCGTGTCCGTCAGACCTGGTACTCCGCGTGGGGAATGGCGCGGTCCCAGACGGCTTCGAAGGCGTCCGCACACAGCTTGGCGACGCTGGGCTCGTCGGTCACCTCATCGCCGAGATAGGCGCCTTCCCCGGAGAAGTGCCCGAAGCGGACTAGGCGCCCGTCGAAGACCCAGAAGTCGTTGCCGGGCAAGGCCAGGTCGGACGCCTGCCGTCGCGGTAGCCAGCGAATGTCCTCACCCGCCGCGACGTTGGTGAACGTGCCGTCGTACAGGTAGCGCGTGTAGTCGCTGACAGGCTCGGAGATGATCCGGGCGCGGCGGATAAGTACGCCACGGCTCACGGTCTCCGCGACCATGTCGAGCCACGGCCGCCACCAGGTGGACCGGTCATCGGGGTTTGGCCTGTATCCGGCCTTCCAAGCGGCCACGCGCGGTGCTTCATCGGGGTCGTCGTAGTGGTCGCGCATCTCCAGGTGCACGGCCGACTGTCGGCAGCCTGCCAGAAGCTCACTGAACGGTGGTGCGCTCTGCCGCATCGCAGGCCTTTCGAATCGCATCGATCATGCGGAAGGGGATCCGCACGACCCCTTCGCTGTCTGGGATAGGGCCGGTCTTGAGGCAGTCGGCGAGCATTTCGTCGTCCGGATTCCACCCCTGAAAGACAATCTCTTGTTGCTCCCCGTGTACCCATACGGTCGGGCAGTTCGCGCCGTCAGTGTTGGGGTCTTTCGCGATGAACTCTAGAGCCATGGCACGCCTCCGGTACGGGTTGGTTCCATGCGGTTCTACGAACGATCCCCGTGGGCGGTGGGGGTGGTCAAGAGGTGGTTCACGCCGAAGGGCGTTCGGGAAACGAGAAAGGCGCCCCCTGCTCGGCCATGTGGCCGAGCAGGGGGCGGTGTCGTTCAGCGGGCGGCTCCGGCCTGCCACAGGGTGAGCAGCAGACCGACGATGGCGACCAGGGCGGCGAGGGAGGGAAGGGGCCAGCGGGACCGTTCGAGGGTGTCGAGGCGGGCTTCGTGGTCGGCGAGCTGCCGGTCGGTCTGCTCGCCGCGCTGTACGAGCAGGGCGAGGCTTCCGTCGACGCGGGCGAAACCCGTCTCCATCGTGCCGCGTAGCCGTTCGAGCTCGACGGCCACGGCGGCCGGCTCGGAGGGGGTAGGGCTGGTCACGAGATGTCGGGGCCCTTCGCGTCGTCGACCAGGCCAAGGCCGGCGCGGTCGAGCAGGGCCTCGACGGCGGGCAGCGCCATGACGCGGGCGAGGCCACCGGCGACGGCGAGGGCGCCTATTACCCAAGGCAGGGTCTCGGGGATGCCGGACGCGGCGACGATCGCAGGGAGGGCGAGGGCGAACGCTGCGGCGGTCTGGAGGACGGTGCGGACGGACCGCTTGCTTGTGGGGGTCATGTGGGGGAGCTCCTTTGGTACAGGGGGTGTTCAGGCGGTGACGGTGAATCCGCGGCGCCCCGCGAGGGTGTCGAGGCTGGCGCGGCCGGGGATGCCGTCGGCGGCGGCCCCGGAGTAGCCGCACCGGCCCTGCCACCGGGCGTAGGCGGCGCGGGTGGCGGTACCGAAGTGCCCGTCCACCAGGTCGCGGGCGAGCAGGCCCTCGGCGGCGAGGGCAGCCTCGACGATCCGGGCGCCCGGGTAACTGACCGGGGCTCCGGCCTTGGGCGGGTCCTGACGGGCCGCGCTGATCAGCTTGGACAGGGACACGGCCTTGGGGGCCGGGACCGGGGCGGGCTTGCTCGGGGCCGGCTGGTCGTCGGCCAGGAGCTCGGCGACGCGGGCCCGGATCTTGTCCATGGTGAGCGCGGGCCCGCCCTCGTGGCCGATCGGGCCGCGGGGGTCGACCTTGCCGGGCTGCCACTCGGAGTGGCCGATCACGGACTCGGCGGCCCAGCCGTGGGCGCGGCAGATACCTGCGGCGGCGCGGGCTATCGCCTCGACCTGCGCCTCGGGCCACGGGTCGTGGCCGTCGCCGAGGTTGATGCACTCGAAGCCATAGAAGTGGCGGTTCCCATCGACCGTGGCCTCGTTGTCGGCGGGCAGGGGGGACCGCTCGTCGATTACGGCGTCGAGGACGTCGTCGTCTCCGCTCCCTGCGTGGTTGGTACGCCCGTACCCGATGAGGTGGACCGTGCCGGCCTTGTCGATGACGCCATGGCAGAGCGGGCCGGGTAGGGCGTTGTATCCGGTGCGGCACAGGGCGACGCTGTGGGCGGTGCCGGTGCTGACGGTGTGGTGGATCATCACGCCGTGCACGGGCCCCCAAGGGCCCTTGTGGTTGCGGTTGTGGGTACGCCAAGCGCCCACCTCCACTACGTCGACACCGTTCCCTGTGAGGGCGGTAAGGAGGCGAGCGGCGGACAGGGGTGCGGTCATGGTGGCTCCAGACATGAAAAAACGCCCCTCGGCGCGGTGCGCGGGGCGTGCGGGAAGACGGCTCGGTCAGGCGGTGAGGATCGGCAGAATGACGCTCGTGATGTGCGCGTAGCCGCTGTTGGAGGGGTGGACATGGTCGTGCCCGGCGGGCCCCGGGTTGGTGGGGTCGCCCCAGTAGCCCAGGGAGTCCCAATAGGTCCACGAGTTGCGGCCCAGGGCCCACATGTCGATGAGCGCGGCGCCGTAGGTGTGGGCCAGCCCACGGGCCGTGGCGCCGTAGTCCTGGTAGATCACGTTGGTGGTGTGATGGCCGATGTGGGGAAGCATGATCAGGAGATCGGTGGAGCCGTCCTGGGCGTCGCGGACGGCCTGCATGTAGCGGGCGATGTTCGCGGCCCACGTGGCGGCGGGCACGTTCTGGTCGGCGTCGTTGGGGCCGGCGGTGTAGATGATCAGATCCGCCGGATAGTCGGCGCCGCCGTTCCACGTCGCGGTCAGCGCCGTGGGGGCCGGGTCCGCGTACATCGCCGAAGTGGCGCCCGCGCGCGCGAGGTTGTCCACGACTATGCCCGTCGTGTTTTCACCGGAGACCCCGCACACGGAGAGGAACTCGTTTGCGTTGCTGGTGGTGCCTGCCCAGGTGAGCGTGACGGTGTGCTGCCCGGAGGCGAGTCCGGTGATCGTGGTCGTCTGGATGTCGGGTGTGGTCGCTCCGCTGTCGGCCACGGCGACGGGTGCGCCGCCGTCGATGCGGTAGGTGAACGCGGCCCTGGTCCCGGTCGGCGGGGGGCCCGTCACGGTGAAGATCTTCACCGTGGATCCGGTGACCTTGTAGGTGATCGCCGAGTTGGTGATCTCCGCGTACACGTAGCTGATGCCGGGGCCGATCCGCAGGGACCCAAGGCGCCACGTCCCGGTTTCCTCCGCGATGCATCCGTTGGCGGTCCAAACGGCGAGGGTGGCGGCGTTGCTGATGGCGGACGGTGTCCGCGAGGACGGGAAGAACCCACTACCGCCGTCGCCGTACTGAGCCTGGAGGGCGGTACGGACGCCACCGACCCACCCGCCGGAGTGCAGGTTCGAGGCGTACCAGCCCTGCGAGGAGGAGCCGCCTACGACCGCGATGCGGGCCTTTCCGCCGTTGGCGGCGGCATTGCGTGCGGGGCGCCACCTCTGCCCCCAGCCGGCGGGCACGTAGATACCTCGGTCGCCGCGCGCAGCGCCGAGGTTGGCGGCGGTCAGGACCACGTCCGGGCCCGCCTTGCCGTTGACGGTGTCTACGGAACCTGCCGGCCCCACAGGCCCGACCGGGCCGGGTACCGGCACCCAATTGGGCGTGGTGGGGTCTGCGGGGGCGATATCGGCGATGTCCACAACGGGCACCGCGCGGGGCAGGAGCACCTGATAGGAACGGTTGGGTGACACGCCCGTGAGCTGCTCAGTGACCGTGTAGCTCCAGCCGGACGGGTTCATGCCGGGGGCGTCGGTGGCGGGCAGGTCGACGGAGAAGGTGCCGTCCTGGGCGAGGGGCACGGGCACGGGGCCGGCGAGGAGTACGTCAGCGGCGGCGATGGTGATCAGAGCCGGCGCGCGGAAGACGACCTGACCCCGAAGCGGGGTCCCGTCGAGGGTGAGGCACTTCCCGACAACGGTCACGGTGGGTATGGAGGGGGGCAGCATGCGGGCCTTCCGGGGTTAGGCGGAGCCGACGCCGTACAGGTAGCGAGTCATCGCGTAGACCGGGCCAGGGCCGGTGGTGACGCGGGCCTGCAAGGTGAGCGTGGCGTCCATGTCATAGAGGTAGCTGGGCACGTCGCCGATACCGGCGAGCGGCTGGCCGTCCGCACCCGTGATGACGGGCGTTTCGTTGACGCAGATACGGAGCTGGCCGGGGCCGGATAGAGATGCGGATGCGCGGATGCGCGGATGCTGAATCAGAGCGCGCGAGCGCTGCAACGTCGTCCAGGCCGAGTCACTGGTCTGTGGCCAGGCGGTGACGCTCTCTGCGGTCGGCGTCGGGTAGGGCAGCCAGGGTTTGGACAGTCCGCCTGCGGTCACGTCCTCGACCAGGAGAGGGTTTCCCTTGGCGTCGGTGATACGAAGAACCTGTGGGGCGGCGGCGGTGTCACCGTTCCAGATGCTCAGCGCGGTGCTGCCGTCGCGGCGGCGGACTATGAGCCCGAACTCGGGTGTGCCGTACGTGGTGGGCAGCGCGCCGAGCGTGAGGTGTTCTGTGCCGTCGGGGGCCCGGACGAGGAGCTTTCCGCCGTCGCCGATCGTGACGGTGCCGCCGGTGATCTCGTTCATGGCGGGGCGCATCTGTGTCCGCCCCGACAGTTGGTGTACCTGCCTCTCCAGTTGCTTGATCCGGTCGAGGAGGTCGAGGGGTACGCGCGTCATGCGGGGGGCTCCAGATACAGGGTGGCCGTCTCGGGCTGGTCGCGCGCGGGTGGGGTGATGGACAGCCCCACCACGCGGAATCGGGCGTCGAGGGTTTCGGGGTGCCACAGGTCCCGGATGCGGACGCGCACCGTCGTGCCGATCAGGGCGAGGGTGCTGACGTGGTCGAGGCGGATGGTGATTTCCGGGATGGTGACGGCCGTGAGCGCGGCGGCGGCGTCCGCGCGCGCGTGGGCGTCCAGCGTGGTCTGCTGGTCGGCGGTGGCGTAGTCGCTGGTTCCGTCGAGGCGGGGCCAGCCGGCCGCGATGTGGTCCGCGGCGACCTCCACCGGGGACATGAGAGGCACTGACGCCGAGGCCTGGTTGCCGTTGGTGGCGGCGCCGCGAGACTGCCAGGCCGTCGCCAACTGTGTGGCGTCCGCCGGCCAGGCGTAGGACACGATGTGGCCGGGGTGGTCCAGGACGACGTCGGCGGCGCCGGTCCGGATCACCGGATGCCCCAACTGGAGTTGCTTCGCGCGGAGTCCGGAGGCGCTGCGGTAGGAGGCGATGCGCCACTCGAAGCCGTTCTCTACCGCGGCGAGATCGTCGATCAGGTCGCCCACGCGGGCGTGGTCGTAGCGCAGGTAGGTGCGATCTCTAAGGACCCGGTGGCGGGTGTAGTCGTAGGTGATGCCGATGTCACCGCCGGGGGTCTGTTGCACGTAGTCGATGAGGTGGCGGACGATCTCGGCCTGGTCGACTTGGGCGGCGGTGTAGGTGTCGAACAGGGTCCGCCCGTAGAGGTAGGACTCCCACGCGCCGACCTGGATGCGTGCGGAGAGCATGCCGCGACTGTCGGAGGCGAGATGGTGAGTCCACAGGATGCCGCCCCAGATGATGTCTGCGCCGCGCTGCACCCACACAGCGGTGCGGCCGGGCAGAAGGGCGGCGCGGGCCCGGTCGGCGAGGGCCCGGTTCGGTATCGGGATCATCGCGGTCAGGCGGCCGGTTTTGCCGATGTAGTCGTCGAGGGTGACATCGCGCATGGGGAGTACGTCGATGAGCCGGTCGGTTCGCAGGTCGCAGAGAAGGACGCGGTACACCAGGGCCTACAGGACGTAGCAGGCGGAGATGACAATGGCGCGCCCGGCGGTCAGCAGGCCGCCGCCGGACCACGACCGCAGCAGGAACTGTCCGTCGGTCTGGACCTGCACCGCGCCGTGCCCGAAGCCGTCTGAGGCCTGCACTTCGGTAGCGGCCTGGGGGCGCCACCCGGTAGGGATCCGGCACATGAGCTCGTCGGCGAGCTGACCGTCAGGCGCAACCGGGATGTCGCTGCCGGTGCGCTGCACGGTCAGCGTGAACGAGCAGATGCCGGATTTGCGTCGGGCCGCGAAGGCGATCACGGCCCATCCTGTGGCGCTGGTGGTGCCCGTCGTCGTGGTCTCCACCGCCTCAGCGGGCGGGTACGCCTGCCACGCGGTGCCGCTCCAGCGTTCCAGCGCCGTACCAGTGTCGCGGTACTGGCCCGGATAGGTGCCGTCGAAGACCAGACCGAAGCCCCTCGGGATGATCCCGCCGTACGCGGACGTGTAGGAACGCCGATCGGTGAGCGCCGTCGACCAGTTCAGTCCGCCACTGCCAGCACTGGTACCTGCGGGCACGGTGATGAGCCACAGGCGGATAGCCCCTTCGGGGAGGGCGGCTGCTACCGGTGATGAGGCGGGTGTCCCGGGCAGGATCTCCAGGAGCGCTGCGGTCTGCCCGGAGGTGTCGTGTTGGCTGTCGTAGACGCGGAGGACGATCTGATCGATACGGGCGAACTGCGCGTGTCCCTCGGTGACGTTGAGGGTGACCGCGCTGGTGACGGCCACCGGGTACGCGCCCTGCGCCATGCTGCCCTGCACCACTGCCCGGCCGGTGCCGACCTGGACTTGCATGTTGCCGGCGCCGGTGGCGGCGAAAGGGTCCGTACCCGCTACCAGTCCTGCGCGGGTGGTGACGTTGCCGATGGGGGCCATGACGCCCAGCGGGGCAAGTCGAGTGTCCTGTCGCGTCTGTCCATCGGGCGATAGCCAAGCGCTTCGTACGGTCATGGGGGGCGTTTCCTACCAGTAGGCCGAGCGCCATCGCACGGTGGCGGACGCGCGGGGATCGGAAGTGCCGGACGTCGTCCGGAAGTGAAAATCTGAGGCGCCGGGCGGGAGGGTCCAGGACTGCTCCGGGGCACTGCGCGCGGTCACCGTGTACAGGCGCGATGCCGTCCCGTTGAGGAGGACGGTGCCCGCTGCGGTGTCAACGGTCAGGACGTCCTCGGCCGCGAGGCGCAGGTCGTACTCAAGAACCGCGCCGGTGGCCAAGTTCGTCAGGGACGGCGTAGTCACAGGGCCGTGAAACTCCACGGTCGGATGCGTGGGTGCGGTGCCGTCGTTATGGGCGCTGAGCGTTCCCGTGCTGCCGGGCGCCCCGAAGAACAGGGGCCACGTCAGAGGCCACTTCAGGCCCGGTTCGGGCTGAGGCAGTCGAGCTGTGGCACTCTGCTCCGCGAGTTCGTAGCGCCGTGGGTCGCTCGCTTCCCACTCCACCGCGCCACCGATGATCGTGCCGAGCCGGTAGCCGGTACCGACGGGGACCGCGCGGCGCACCACACGCGCCCACACCAACAGCGGCCCCCGTTCATCGAGCCACACCACAAGAGGTAGTTCCTCGCTGGTGACCGAGGTACCTGCGGCCAACTGGCCGACGACGTGGCCGACTTCGGCCCGGGGCGCCCGGATCACCATCCCGGAGATGCCCACCGTGCGGGTCTGAGCGAGGAGCGCGCCCGGGTAGGCGCCATGCCCGCCCGATCTCGCCACGGTGCCCGAATCCAGCGCGGGCAGCTCCTCCCACCCCGTTAGCTCCCGCCATCCGTAGCGGGTGTCGGCGCCAAGCAGAAGGGACCCGTACTGCACCTGCCCAGGGCGGGTGATCAGCGATCCGATATCCACGCTCACCCCCTTGCCTTGGCGAGCCAGTGAAGAGCGCGCGCGTTGTCGTCGGGGGTGCCTTGCTCGGCGGCGTGCCAGTGCTCGACGTGCACCAGGGCGCCGCCCCCGCCTGCCGACGCGGCAAACGGGTCACCGGCCGTGCCCGCGCCGCCCGCGCCCGCGAAGGCCTGGGAGAAGGACGGGACAGAGGGCGGAGTGACGAGGTTGCGCATGGTGCGATCCACCGCGCCGGCCCCGCCCTCGATGCCCTTGACCAGACCGGCGGGAATCCACCGGCCCACGTCGCGCGCCATGACCTTGGAAGGCGAGGCGATGCCCAGGGCTTTCGCGATGGGCCCGGGGATCAAGTTCTTGGCCCAGCCCGTCAAGGTGGACTTGAGCCAGGAGCCCATTCCCTGAATGCCGGTCCACAACCCGCGCACGACGTCGCGGCCCTGGTCGACGAGCAGGCCGCCCAAGTCGCCGATCGCGTCCGAGATGCGGCCCGGCAGGCCGCGCATCCAGTCGACTGCCTCGCCGGCCTTGCTGACGATCGAGTCGCGGAAGTCCCCCAGAGCCTCGACCGCGCGCTCGCGCATCCGGCCCGCGAACGGCGCGAGAGCGTCGGCGGCCCGGCCGGGCAGACTGGCGATCCAGCCGACAGCGGCGGAGATGCCGGCGCCGACCCATTCGCCGATCTTGGTTGAGATCCGGCCGATGAGTTCACCGGCCGCCTGTACGGCGCCCTTGGCGAGTTCCCAGGCCTTGCTGAAGTCGCCCTGTAGCAGCGCGACGATCGCGCCGATGATCGGGATGACAACCTGCTCGATGACCGCAGCCAAGCCGTTCGCGAACGTGGCCGCGAGCTTGCCGATCAGCTCGATCAGCGGAGTGATCAGCGGCATCAGGGCCGTAAGCGCACCGATCAGCAGTTGCCCGAGGGCGGGCAGCAGCGGAGCCAGCGCAACGAGGATCTGTCCGAAGGCCGCGCCGACCGTCGCGAGCGACGGAGCGAGCGCCGTGATCAGATCCGCGAGGATCGGCAGAATCGTTTCTGCGAGGTCCCCGAGGACCGCCGCGAAGGGGGTGACCAGGCCGGGCAGTTGGTCGAGGATCGGCGTCAGGGCCCCGGCCAGGGCCCCGACCAGGAGCATGACGACCGGGGCCGCCTGCGCGATGACGTCGCCGAGCGCCGCGAGGAGGGGCGTTACGGCAGGCAGGACGGAAGCGACGAGCTTGCCGATGACCGGCAGGATCGGCGCGACGGCGCCGATCAGGACCCCGAACGCGTCCGCTGCGGCGGCGAGGACCGGGCCGAGCGCGCCGACGATCGGCGCGAGGCCGTCGCCGAGGGCGGTCATGAGCCGCGCGAGCGGCGGGCCCAGGGAGGCCAGCGCGGGGGCGAGACTGTCGAGCAGGGTCTCAACCAGGGGGGCGAGTGCCCCCATGAGCGCGGACAGCACCGGCCCGCCCGCCTCCGCGAGCGTGCCAATGAACCCACCCAACGCGGGCAGGATGATCGACAGGCCCTCGAAAAGGCCGGTCAGTCCCTCGGCGGCGCCGGCCGCGCCCGCGCTTAGGCCGTCGAACAGGCCGGCGAGGCCGTCGCCGAGCAGGCCGAAGCCACCGGACAGGGCCTCGACGACCGGCTGTGCCGCCTGAACGACGTTGACCAGGCCGGGCAGCAGGTTTTCGACCAGCGACCCGAGGCCGCCCACGAGGGGCTGCACCATCGGCGCGACACCAGCGAAGAGTTCGCCGAGCCGGGGCGCGATGGCCTTGATCGTGCCCTCGATCTGGCCGGCTGCCTCGACGAACGGCTTGACGAGCGGCTGCGCGGCCTTCTGGACGGTGGCCTTGGCCGACTCGGCCATGTCCGAGAAAGCGGACTTGACCTGCTCGTTCTCGGCGAGCACCTTCGCGCCCAGGCCGATGATCGCCAGGGGGACGGCGGCGATGCCGCCCGCCGCGACCAGTGCCGAACCGGCGAGCAGCTTCGTCGAGGTGGCGGCGGCGCCGAGCAGCGGACCGATACCGGCCAGGCCCCGGCCTGCTTCCTCCGCGCCGCCCCCGATGCCTGCGCCGAGCGCACCGCCCATCGCCGCACCAGCGGCGATGAACCGGCCGTTCATGTCGCGCAAGCGGCCGTCGGCGTCCCGCTGGAACTGCTCCAGCGCGGATTCCGCCCGGTCGATCCCGCGCTGCGCCCCGGAGTCGTCGAGGTCGATAAAACCCGTGAGCTCGCCGATGGTGAGGGCCAAAATGCACCCCCTATCGACGCGCTAGGCGCGCTCCCTATTGAGTTTTTGAGCTGTGTTTTACTGCCCGGTTAGCCGGGCGATTTCGTCCGGGTCAGTCACCACGCGAGGCGTATTTCGCCATGTGGTCGCGAACCGGGATTCCGAGGGGAGTCCCGCGAGGAGAACCAGGAATCGGCGCGTCGACATGCGCGCCAACTCCTGAGATGAGGTGCCATATTCGCGGGCAAGGTCAGACTCGACCACGCCCCAGTGGGTCAGGACCGCGTGCCAGAATTCCGCGGCTTCCCCTTGCCCTTGCCCTTGGGCCGGGGCCGGTTCGGGGCCTGCCGCGGTGCTGCTTTTCCCGTGGTCTTCGTGGCCTCGCGCTCGTCGTACAGCTCGGCCGCACGCTCCATCGAGACGGCGCCGGCCTCTGCGGTCTGGGCGGTCGCCCACAGCAGGACGATGCCGAGCCGGCGGTCGTCCATCCCGCATTCGGTCCAGTGGTCGACCGCGTCCGGCCCGAACAGGGAGCCGAGCAGGCGCCGGATATCCTCCGGCCGTGCGGAGTGCTGGACGCGCTGGAGCTGGAGCGTGAACAGGGTGGGCAGGGACGCAGGGAGGACGTAGGTGCGCCCGTACAGGCGCAGCGGTACGCCCTGCTTGGCGGGCTCGGCCTGCTCGGCGAAGAACGCGTCGAAGTCTGCGACCTCAGCCCCGCCGTCCTGCTCGTGAAGGGGTTCGGTCACGGGGTCACCGCCATGGTGGTGGGTGCGCCGCACCGGGTGAACGTCGCGGACCACGAGGTCTTGGCGTTGGTCTCGCCGCCCCGCTCGCCGGGGGTGACGGTGCACTCCCATACGGTCCACTCGGTCTGTGACAGGTGCCGGTACCGCATGCGTCCCCGGGATTCCTCGCCGAACAGGTAGGCCCACGTCTTGTCGATGTAGTCCTGTCCGGGATCTCGGGTGCCGGAGGTCGCGGCGTACTGCCCGCTTACCTCGATCGTCGATCCGCGCTGCATTACGTCCTGCTCGTAATAGCCGTCGGAATCGAAGTCGGTTGTGTCGGCGGTCTCTTCGTTTTCGCCTGGATTCTCGGACCAGGAGAGGAGATTGGCGAGGCGGATAAAGGTGTTGGGCGTGGCGCCCTCGACCTGAAATTCCCAGCCTCGCGCGTCAATGGGCCGTCCCATAGGGGGCCTCCTATTCGCTGCGGTGGGTGGTGGGGGCGGACACGTCGAGGTCGAAATTGACGGTGTGTTCGTGTCGGCCGGATGAGTCGGGGCCCATGGGGGCGGGGGTGGCGCGGGCGGCGGCGAGGACCAGCCACGTGCCATCGGCCAGGGCGAGGCCGGCGAGGCCGTGCAACTCGCTGTAGATCGCCCAGCAGCGGGCGCGGGAGACGCGCGGGTCCGGGCCCCCGCGCACGCGGACCTGTAGGCGCGGGGTGTCGTACGCGTTGCGGGTGTCGGGCGCCTCGCCCCCGTACAGCCACAGCCCAACAGCCGCGTCTGGGGTCGGCGGCATGCTCTCGATGAACAGGTCGCCGGTGGTCCCGGTCGGGTCGTAGGTGGCGTGTCCGGCGGCGTCGAGCAGGCGGGCGATCCCGTCGAGGGGATCAGCCACGCAGAGACCTGCGGAGCTGGGCGGCGATGATCTCGCCGACCGCGTGGGCCTCCTCGGTGAGCGGCCCTTCGAGGTACTTGGCGCTGCGCCCGGCGTCGTGCCGGTAGTTCAGCTCCTCGTGTTGGCGGACCGCGTACGGCGTGTCGTAGGAAACGGCCCCCTTGAGGGCCTGCTCATCGACGGTCGCGGTACCGGAGCGTTCGAGGGTGGCCTCTTCGATCGGCACCCGCGCACGAGACACCTGTAGGACGTGCTCCGTGGCCAGTCGCAGACCGCGTACGGCGCCTGCCCGGGTGCCGCGTAGGGCGGCGTCCCCGTTCCACTTCAGGCGGGTGCGCTTCACTCGCAGAACACCTCCGCGGATTCGGGTACGGGCAGGCCCGGCGCGGTGTGCGGGGCGATGTGCAGCGCGGTCGTGATCCGCCCGGACGGAAGGGTGATCCGGGACAGCGGCGGACAGGCCACATCGGGCGCGGTGAGCACCTGCGCCGTGGACGTGACCTCGCGTCCCTCGCGGTTGCGGACGGTCCGCACGGTCTCGGCGACCAGGGCGGGAACGTCGGCGGCGGGCGGCCCGTACGTAGGCCCGTACGCGGCGTCACCCGCGTACGGCTCGATGGTGATGCGGTGCGGCAGCAGCCACCCGGGGACTCTCACCAGATCACCCCCACCTGTAGGCCGGCGCGGGTGAGCGCGCGGTACGCGCGGGGCGCGAGGTCGACAGTCCCGGGCGCCTGGGTGCCGGTGCGGCGCCCGGACATGGCCACGGGGCCCAAGCTGACGGAGTCCCACCGGTCGTCGGCCCCGGTCCCGTCCGTTCCGGCGGCGAGCTGGTACTCGACCTGCGCACAGACGGCGTCCGCGAAGGCGGCCACGACGGCCGCCTCGGTGGGCATGCCCATGCCGTCGGTGTCGTACAGGGCGGTCGTGAGGGCGTCGTCGACGTCCTCGGACGCGCGGGTGAGCAGGCGGCCGGCGTCCGGCGGCGCCGGTTTCCCGGACCACGCGGTGAGCTGCTCCGGCGTGGCGTAGATCCGGGGCACGGCTTAGGCCTCCTTCTTGCTCCGGGCCGGGGCAGCAGAACGCCCCGTCGCCTTGGTGGGCGGCGGGGCGCTGTCGGCGTCCTGCTCCTGGTGCTCGTTGTCCTGTGGCGGGGCGTCCGGCTCGGGGCCGGGCTCCTGCTCCTGGTGGTAGCGGCGCAGCATCATGGCGGAACGTTTCTCCTGATCAGGCGGCGGCGAGAGTTCCGACGCACACGCCCCGGTCGTCAAGGCGCTTGGTTGCGTAGTGCATGTTGGTTGTGACCACGGTGGTGCGCTTGAGGATGTCGCGGTCCGTTTCGACCAGCGGCCTGCGCTTGTAGAGGGCGCCCATGCTGTTCTTCTTGAGCAGCAGGAACTTCTTCACGGCGATCCGGTTGGTGACGATGACGGGCACGCCCGCGACGGCGCCGATCTGGCCCGTGCGTACGGGCGTGTCGGCCCCCAGCTTCGATGCCTCGATGAACTGCGAGTCCTTGAACACGTCCACCTGCTGCGCGGAGTTGATGAACAGACCCGCGAACTCGCTGGGCTCCCACTCGTCGCCGAACACGGCCAGGGCATCGACCAGGACGGGCCAAGACAGCTTGGTCGTACCGGCGCCTGCGGTGAACGCGAGCGGGTTGCCTCCGCCCTGGGCGGTCTCGTCGGCCTGCGCCTGCGCGATGAGGGACGCGTCAACCTTGCGGGCGGACAGGATGCCGAACTGGCGCTGAGCTTCGGCGCGCGGGTCGCCAAGGCCGGTGAGGATCGCCCGGTCGGTGATCTCGACGGCCTTGCCGGCCTCCTTGATCATGCTCTTGCTGGCGCGCTGGCCCATGATGCTGGTGCTCATGGCGGTGCCCTCGGTCAGGTCGTCAAGCTCGCCGATCGCGTCCCACTTCGGAAAGCTGATCTCGTCGCCGGGCTGGCCGACAAGGGTGTCGTCCTGGACGACGGCGCCGGAGTTCAGGACGCGCACGGCGCCGGTGAACTGAGCCTGCGAGAGGTCGGCCCACACCTCGGGAATGATCAGGTTGGTGCTGGTGGTCGTGGGCATGGGTGCCCTCCTCTGCTACTGGGTTCCGGCGAGGCGCCGGTACATGGCTGGGTCGGTCTGGTACAGCTCGGCGCGCTCGGCGTAGGGCATGGCGGCGAACTGGGTGGCGGTGACGCCCTGCGGCGGGGCGCCGCTGAACTCGCTTCCGCCGATGTGCGGGCCGGTCGGCTTGGCGCCGAGACGGGGGTTCGCCGTGATGGCGGCCGTGATGGCTGCGGTGACGGCGGCGGTGTCGGCCGGGTCGACGTCGGCGAGGGAGTCGGCGAACTGGCGGGAGTCGAGCAGGGCGTCGGGGTCGGCCCCGGCCGCCGTGGCAGTGCGGTAGACGGCAAGCTCGACGGCGGTCTGTCGGGCCTGCGTCTGCGCGGTGGTGAGCTGCTGTGTCAGCTCCTCCGGCGTCGCCTGCTGGCCCGCCCTGGACGGGTCGAGAATGCCGATCAGCTGCGCGGTCAGCTCGGCGCGCGCGGTGTCGGCGGCCTGCTGCTTCGCGTTCACCCGGCCCTTTCCGGCTTCGGCGCGGGCGGCGGCGAGGTCGGATTCGAGACGTGCGATCGTCGCGGCCTGGTCCTGCTCGCCGGGGGCCGGCGGGGCTGCTCCCGGGGCGGGGGGCTGCACGGCGTTCGGGTCCTGCCCGGGGTTTGCGTTCTGGTCGCCCTGCTCGCCGGTGTGGCCGGGGGTGGGGGTGCTCATGGTGGTGCCCTCCTGGGGCTGGTGGGCCCGCTCCTGGCGGGCGTACGGGCATGCGAAAGGGGGCCCGCACCTGGCGGGCCCCCTCGGGGTGTTCTTCGGTCGTGGGGCTACTGGGGCGGGTCGGGGCCTGCCTTGCGGCGGGCTGCGGCGTACCCCTTGATCCACGCGGTGCGCAGGATGTCGTCACGGCCGTACGGGCACACGGTCGGCGGGTCGCCTGCGCGTCCGGCCTCGGTGCCCTTCTGGTGCGCCTCGACGATCTGCGCGCGTGTCCCCACGGTTCACCTCTTGTTCTGCTGGTCGGCTTCGTTGTTCGCGGCGCCCTCGGCCCAGCGCTGGCGCTGTCCGGTGGCCTTCGTGATGAACTCGGCCTGCGTGAGCCTGCCGTGCTCGGCCCACCACTCTTTCAGCTCGTCGCTGGCGCGGCTGTAGGCGATCCGGGCCGGGCCTGAGAACAGGCTCACGGGGTCGTGTCCGGCCGCCACGGCCTTCTTGTTGAGCAGGTAGCCACGACAGTCCGACTCGGCGGCGAGGTACTGCCGATAGACGTACTCGTCGTACATCTCGCGGGCCTGGCGGCGGGTGATCCGCGGCCCTTCCTCGTGCTCCCCTTCCTCGGCGGCGAGGGCGGTTGCTCCGTCCCCGGCGGCGACGGCGGCCCACACGGCGTCGTCGGCGAGGGCGCCCCACCCGTCGGGGTCGGGCGCGGGGGCGAGGGCGGTAGCGAGGGCCTGGCGGTCGGCGAGCAGGTCGTCGACGGCGTCGCCGGTGGTGGCCGGCTGCGGCATGTCGACGGCGTCGCGGCGGTCCATCTCTCCGGCGATCCGCAGTAGCTCGGCGGGGTCGGCGTAGGACATGGCCCACGCGAGGGTGTCGTCGTCGGCCTGGTCGAGGTCGGCGCGGAGCGTCCCGGCGGGGAAGGTGCGGGCGAGCAGGTCACGGCGGGCGGCCTCGGCGGCGGTGGCCTCCTGGTCGTCGGGCGCGTCGCGGTAGCGGGCGGCGAGCTGATCGTCGGAGAGGTGGACCAGGTCCGCGCGCACGCCCGGCAGGTCCCCGGCGCGGTTGCGGCGGTGGAGCTCCGCCATGACGCGCAGGGTGTCGGCATCGTCGAGGTGCGGCAGGATCCGCGCGAGTTCGTCGTCTGACAGGGCGAGCAGGTCGTCGATTAGCCGGCCGCCGGGACGGGCCCGGTCGAGCAGGGCGGCAAGGTCGCGTCGGTCCGCCTCGGCCTCGACGCGCGCGCGGGCACGGTCGTCGAGCAGGTCGGAGCGCATGGCGGCGGCGAGCTGGTCGTCGCTCATCTCGCGCGGCGTCCGCTCGTCGCCGGAGAACAGGCGGGCGGCCTCGACCTGCTCGGGCGTCGGCGCGGTGCGCGGCTCGGGCAGGTTGGATGCACCCGGCTGCTCTCGGTGGCGCAACCGGCGTAGGTCGGGGTGAGCGGCAAGGTGGGTGCGCATGGCGCCCTGCCACTGCCGGAGCCTGATCCCGGCGGCGCGCTTGCCCTCGGGTGTGACGGCGGCGGCCTGGCGGCGCTTGTACTGGCGGATCTTCCGCTCGATGGCGCGCTGTCGCTGTCCGGCCTCGTACCCGTCCGGGTCGCTGGTGGCCTTCTCGATGACTGTCAGACCCGGGGTGTACGCGCTCACG
Organism: Streptomyces sp. NPDC099050; assembly: GCF_044759865.1. Classification (NCBI taxonomy): domain Bacteria; kingdom Bacillati; phylum Actinomycetota; class Actinomycetes; order Kitasatosporales; family Streptomycetaceae; genus Streptomyces; species Streptomyces sp. NPDC099050. The sequence continues at coordinate 263,270 of NZ_JBIWAE010000005.1, forward strand.
GAGTGCCGACAGTTCGGGTGCTGCAAGCCCGCGAGGCGGGCATCGTCGAGGGACCCGGCCACGCGCACGGGGACCATGACCCCGTCTTGGGTAGCGTGCTCCACCTCGACCGTGCGGGCGCCGGCCGGACCGTTGATGGACAGCACCTTGCCTTCCCAGGGTCGGCAGAGCGGGCACTCGCGCGGGGAGTCGGACACGGCGACCAGGTCGACGCCGTGCTCGGCGAGCGTGCGCATGTGGGCTTCGGTCGCGGCGCGCCCGGTCGCGGTCCGTACCGCCATCTCCGCATAGCTCGTGAGCTGCCAGCGGCGGCCGGACTTGTCGCGGAAGTGGGTTACTCCCTCGTCGGCCCATCGGCGCATGGCGTCCTGTGTGGCCTGGCGGCGGGTGCCGGTACCGAGTGCCACGGTGGCCGTGACCTCGGAGACGACGGCCCGGAAGCGGTCGACGATGGCGCGCAGGATTCCGCGGTGGGTCGAGGTGACGACGTCGACGGTTTCCTGTGCGAGGCGGTCGACGGCCTGCGCCTGCGGTAGCCGGTCGTCGACCAGCCGACGCGCGTCATCGGACAGTGCGCCCAGCTCGGCAACGGCGGCGCGGTGGCCTTCGTTGTAGGACTGGGCGACCGCGTCGAACACGTCGATGGTGACGGCCTGGTGCAGCTCGTCGACGACGGCCTGTGAGGCTCGGCGCATGGCCTGGACGGCGGCGAGCTTCTGCTCGGCCCAGCTGGGCGCGTCCAGACCTGCGGCGAGCTGGCGGGCGATGATGGCGAGTAGCCGTTCCTCGGCGGCGGCGTACAGGTCACGGGTGCGCTCGGCGAGAGGCTCGACCATGCCCGGGTGAATCGGCACCGTCTCACCCCCTCGCTATGTCTCGTCCGGTTGCGAATCGTGTGTTCCCGAGCGGTACTGGAAAATGAACACGGTGATCCGGGAGGTACCGCAATGCTGCGCGTAAATCTCTTGCTCGCCTCTGCGCCGTTGCCCACGCCGAATCCCGCTCCGGGGGTGAGCGGAAGCAATACTGCCATCGTCATCGCGGCCCTTGCAGTGAGTGCCATAGCGACGATATCGGCGGCCATAATCGCCGGGAGAGCAGGCCGTGTTGTCGCACAGGTCAACACAGAGGCTCAGTCAAAAACAGAGGCAACTCGGATAAAGGTGAAGGTCGTCAAAGAATTCTTGGCGGCGGTGGATGGCTACTGGCAGTTCGCGAATGATCTGTACGATGAGCGTCGGGCCTGGAAGCGTAGACGTTGGATACCGGGATTCCAGAGCACCCCCTCATACCGCACGAGAACTGGAACCGTCACTAAGCGCGTAACGCAGGCCCAACTGCATCTGGAAGCAATGTCCGGCGCTTTCGTGAAAAACGCGGTTGACGACTACGTGAGGTTTCTCCGCAACTTGATGATCGACGCCTATAATGCAAAGTGGGACAAGGGAAATACCGGAAAAGATGAACGTAACGCGCTAATGGCTGCCATACGTGATGAATTGGATATCGATTCACGCAAGCGGGAATGAGGCGACTGGGTCCGGTGCCGCTGCGCCGGTCTCGGCGAGGATCGCGTCGACCTCGGCCCGAACGGCGGCGTCGTCCCACTCGGGGTGCAGGATGCGCACCTTCGTCCCGGTGGAGACGGCCCCGGCACGGGCGAGCAGGTCGAGCGTGGTGGCGGTCTGCTGCTCCGACTCCGCGACCCCGTCGCCGAACTCCACCGACGGGCGCTCAGGCGTGATGCGAGTACCGAACTGCGCGACGTCGAGCAGCAGCATGACGTGCAGCATGTCGGCGGCACCGTGCCGCCAGTAGCCGGCCTTCTTCTTCCGGGTCACCATGCTGCGTTGGTCGCGGCTGTCTGACTCGGTCGCGGTGATCGCCTCGCCCTCGCCGTGCAGGCCGAAGGACTGGGCGGAGTAGCCGGCCGACTGGGCGGCCTGCCTCATGATCGCCTCGGCGGTTCGCTGGTGTTCCTCGACCCGGATATCGAACTGGGTCAGCGTGATGGCCGCGCCCTGTTCGTTGGGCGGCATGTTGAGCTGTTCGTATACCTCGCGGTCCGCCTCGAAGCTGGCGCCCTTGCCCGGCCCCTCGCTGCGGAGGTAACCAGTCGGGACGATCAGGCGCGCGCGGGCGAGGCGGATGTCGCGCATCCACGACGTCCACACCGTGTCCAAGTTGTCGAACAGGTCATAGAGCGGCGCGGCGTAGTCGCTGCGCCCGATCGGGGATCCGCGGTGGCTTCTGTTGGGCCCGATGTTCGGCACGTAGGCACAGGTCAGCAGGGGGATACCCGTGCTGATCGTCTGCCCGTCCCCGCCCGGGTCGAGGGACGCGACCAGGTCGGCGGTCGCGGGGTGCTCGCCGAGCGGGACAGGGCGGCCGACGTTGTCGGACGTCCCCCGGTACAGCGCGTGGACGACACGGCCGGGCTCGTGCCGCTCGAAGTGTCGCCACACGGTGGCCCCGTCGCCGCTGGGAAGCTCCTCCCAGAACGTGGCCGCGCGCAGCATGCCGAACCGGAACTCGGGGATGGCGGCGTCGGGCTGCACCACGGTGAGCAGCGGACGGGCCGCAAGGGTCTTATCCCACGTCACCCGCAGGAACACCCCGGACAGGGCGGCGGCCTGCTCGGCGGCACCCAACAGGGTCTGTTGCACGCGGCCTTCGTCGAGCAGCTGCTCGATACGGGCCTGGGTCAGCTTGTCCGGGGTCCTGATGGCGGGCATGTCCGCGAACAGGAGATCAGCACTGGTGGTCGCGATGTCGCCCGGCATCGGAATGTGCAGGCGGTTGTCACGGCCCGCCGCCGGCTGGGAGCGGCGGCCCCACATCCGGCGGCGTCCGGGCTGTTCCTGGCCTTCGCCGTGCAGGCGGGCCAGACGCTTGGGGTCGCCGGAGTACCACGCGTCGTCGATGCGGATCCGGTCGTAGATCGGGGCCCACTGCGGGGGCGGCCATGCGGCGCCGGTCTCAGGGAGTGCCACGGGCGGTCACCTCCTCGGACAGGGGTATGTGCACGGTGGCGGTGAGCGGCTGCTCGCCGTGGTGGATCCGGCGGCCCTCGCGGTCGAGGACGTACAGGGCCGCTCGTACGCCCTCGCGGGCGTGTACGCGGACGTCGAGGACCAGGGCCGGGGGCAGGCCCAGGGCGCGGCAGACGGCGCGGCGCTGGTCGGTGGTGATCGTGGTGGGGATGGCGGAGGGGGCGCTCATGTGGGGGGTTCCTAGGGCGGTGCGGCGAGTTTGTGACGCCACTCATGGGCGGTCGAGTGGACGACGTAGCGCAGGGCGTCACAGGAGTGGTCGTTCTTCTTCACGGGCTTGTCTTCGCCTAGGGCGGCGGCGGCCTCGTCCCACACGTAGCCGGGTAGCTCGTCGAGCAGTCCCTCGCATGAGCGGTGCACGCGCAGTAGGCCGGCGCCGAGCAGGGAAGCAACGGACCGGATCCCGTTCACGACCTCATTCGAGGCGCGGGCGATGCCTTCGTAGGAGTCGGCCCACAGCTGCGCGATGAAGCTCGCCGCGCTGGGGTCGCAGAACGTCCACTCGGGCCGTACGCCCAGGTCTGCCACCCACTTGCGCAGGGCGGCGGAGTACTGGGCGTCGGTCATCTGGCGGCGCGCCGCGCGGGAGTCGTAGCGCCACTCGGCGCACACGTACAGAACCCCGTCGACGCCCTCGCCAAGCAGGATTGCGCTGGTGGCGTTGACGGTGCCGTAGTCGATGCCGATCCAGTGGCGGCGCATCTCCGGCAGGGTGTCGACGACGTGCTCGTCTTCATCCCACATGTCGTAGATGGCGCCCTCGGCCTGGACCCACAGCCCCAGGACGTTGCGCTTAAAGAACAGGCCGGTGTGCGTGGCCTTGATGCGGGCCTTGTACTCGTCGTCGAGACCAGGGTTGTCGTCGAGCTGGAAGTGCCACGACTTGAGACGGGTTTCGCGCGGCCTGAGTAGGTAGTCCTTCCTGAGCCAGTGCGCGGGGTTGTCGGGGTTGGTCGTCCCGAAGATTTTGGATCCGGGGACGGAGCATCGGGCGGTGAGCTGGTCGACGAATGACTTGGGGAGCGTCGTCAGCTCGTCGGCGTACGCGCCCGCGCAGGTGAGTCCTCGTACCTTCGGCTCGGCCTGGGCGTCGTTGGCGCCCAGGGCGTGAACGGTGCGCCCCAGGACGGTTGCTGTGGGGGCGCCGCTGGTGTAGCGGATGTCCTGCGCGACCTCGCCGAACACGTCGGGGTTCGTGAGCGGCCCGAACACGTTGCGGGCGAGGCTGTCACGGGTTCTGCCGACCATGACCAGTTCACCGCCCGTGGGCGGGTCGGCGACGTAGGCCAGCCACCGGAGGAGACTGGCGATCGTCTTGCCGGACCTGACCGACCCTTCCCAGATGTTCAGGAAGGACTCGGCCTCGACGATGCTGTCGATCTGCTTGGTGGACAGGGCAAGGTCAGTCGACATCGTCGGCGGCCTCGCTGGCGTGGCGCTCGGCGTAGTTCCGGGCAAGTCCATCCATGAGTCGGCCGATGACCGAACGGGACTGCTCGCCGGCCTCGGCGCGCGGGGGTGCGAGCTTGAGGGAGCGGTCGAGGGCGGCCCCGGCGGTCGCCATCATGGTGCGGCGGTCGGCGGGGGTCGGTTCGTCCTGCCACTTCTCGGCGTAGGTGTGGTCCTTCCCGCCCCACTCGAAGTACAGGTGCGGTTGGGTCATCCGGCCGACCTCGCGTTCGGCTGCGTCGTGCAGCGTGATGGCGAGTTCAGCGCGGCGTGCGGCGAGGTCGGCGCGGCGGACGCGGGTGGCGGTCTCGACCTCGGCGGCGCGGTCGAAGGTGAGCGGCGGGTCGAGGTTCGCGGCGATCTTGGACACGGTCGAGGGGGAGCGGCCGATCGTGCGGGCGATCTCGTTGCGGGCCTTGCCCTGGTCGTGCAGGCGGCGAACCTGGGTGCGGTCCTTGTCGGTGATGGGGCGCGCCATGACGGCTCACCTCCTCGCACAGCGGGTTCACAGAGACGCGTTCTGCGCCTTCCGGTCAGGGGTGTCCGCGCGCGGCTTCAATCGTTGATCAAGGTATGACTTACTCACGCGCGCGGCTTGCCTCAATGGCATTGGCTATCGGCGCCTTCAGCCTGACCGCCGTTCCTGCCCACGCGGACACGGAGATCGTCCACGTGATGTACCCGGTCAGCTTTGAGCGGGACGGGAGCATCAACATCTCTAAGTCGGATGTCGGCCTTCAGGAGGGGGTGAATCAGAACGTCGAGGTTGAGCGAACTCCATAACAGGTGGCCAGCCATGCAAAAGCGCCCCGCCGGGTGGGTGGCGGGGCGCTGGTGTGGAGCGACTGTTTCCGGGCATGCCGGGGTCGCCCCCGACTTTAGGTCACGGAAGAGTAACGGCGCAAGCGCATGTCGGACAGGCGCGCGTGCAGGGGCCGCGACCGGTCGGACGGGCGCGCCCCGCCTGTCGGACGACGGGGCGCGCGGCTGTCACGCGGCGACGTGTGCGCCTCGGGGAGGCTCGGGCAGGTGCGCGCTAACTCCGGGGGCGGGCTGTCGGACGTCATACGCGCTGGTCGTGGGCCTGGTCGTGGCCTGCCCTTCCAACTGGTAGGCGAGGATCCGCGGGGCGGTGTCCGACGGACACATGCCGTGGTGCCACGCGGTCCGATAGATGGCCGCGAGCTGTCCGACGGCGGCCCGGATCGCGTCGGACGCGTTGACGCCGGGGCGCATGAGTACGGCGAGGTCGTCGGACAGGGTCCGGTCGACGCGCACGGACGTGCGGGTACCGATGGCCGGCGCGGCGGCCGTGCGGGGCGCGCCGGTAGGGTTGGTGTCAGCCATGTGGGGTGTTCTCCCTCTGGTGAGTCGGGCCCGGTGTGGAAGGTGGAAGCTCCCCCGGGCCCGCATTATTTGCGGGTCGGGTCAGTGATCGAGCTGGGTGTCGCCCTCGTGTTCGGCCTCTCCTCGCGCCTTGTCGGGGTCGTCTCCGTCGCCAGCGCGCCACACGCACACGCGCGCCCCACTACGGGACAGGGCGACGTCGTCGCCGACCCGGCTGGCGAGGATGCGCTCGGCGAGATCGTCGGCGGTCTCCGTCGTTTCCTCTGGGCCGGACGCGACGCTTTCCCACTTGCCGTTGCCGACATCGCGGTACAGAACCCACAGGGCTTCCCACGGGTTGTCGCGAATCACCTGGTAGGCGTGCCGGGCGCTGCAAGTCACTTCGCTGGCGATCTCGGGGGCGGACCACCCGTCCACGTGGGCGTCAACGATCATGCCGGGCAACGCCCCTTCCACGGCCTTGGCGACGCGGCGGATAAGGCCAGCCTCGGCCAGCGTGAGCGACTCCCCGAACTGCTCGGCGATGTCGTCGCGCTCCTCGAACGACTTGGTCGCGGCGTACCTCTCGGCGAGGCTGGCGAGCCCGTGGGCGGCTTCCTGCTGCGCCCGGTGACGTTCGCGGTCCTTGTCGTACTCGTCGAGCAGGGCGAGCATCTTCTCGCGCAGCTTCGCGGCGGCCGGCTGGTCAATCTCCGGTCGCCCCGCGCTGGCGCGCCTGATGGTGCTGGGCGTCCATACGGCTCCGGTGACGGGGCTGGGCTGCTGCTCGTCGCTCATGGCGTGCTGCTCCTGGTGGTCGGGGCCCGCCCCACGGGCGTGGGGCGGGCGGTCGGCGGGGGTCTACTCCTTGGCCTTGACCCGCTCGGCGGCGGCGGGCTCGAACCGCACGCGGACAATCAGCTTCTCGGGCTGCTCGGCGGGGCCAGTCTCGCTGAACAGTGCGCCCTGCTCGACGGGCCGCTCGACGGCGAACAGGGTGTCGGCCTGCTGCTCCCCGATCCACTCGCCCCGCCACGTGCCCGCATCGGCCTCGGCCTCGGTAACCAGGGCAGCGGCGTACAGCGCTTCGGCCTCCTCGACGGTGGCGACGGCGGCGCCGGCCTCCTCGGCGTGCTCGACGGCGTCGACGGCGCGGGCGGCGGTTTCGAACGCGGCGGCCTCCTCGGCGACGGCCTGCGCGGGCGCGGCGTTCAGCGGCCGGGACCACATGCAGTGCGTGACGGGGCGGCCCGTGTCTCGGGCGGTCTCGGTCGCGGCGCCGTCGGCCTCGGTCTTGGTCGAGTAGGCGCCGACCAGCGTCCGTGCGCCGATCTTGCACGCGCAGTTGGTGTGAACGGTGGTGATCGTCTCCGTGATGGAGCTCCCGCCCCGACGGAAGGCGCGCGCCGCGACGCGGATGATGTCGGTCGGCGCGGCTTCGGCGTCGGCGGCCTCGACGGTCTCGGCGAGCGCGACGGCGGCAGCGGCGAGGGGCGAGGCGGCGCCGAGCGACCGGGCGTAGGCGCGGCCCTCGGCGGCCGTGATGCAACGGGCGCAAAGCTGCTGGCCACCGGTCGGCCCGTCGGTGTACTCGCTGACCTCGCGCCCACAGAGCGTGTCGTCGTTGTTCGAGTAGTGGACGCGGCGGCCGGTGCCGACCTCGCAGTACCGGACCCCGGCGCGCTCGGCGAGGGTGGGGCCCTCGATGGCACGGTCGGCGGCGACCTGCTCGGCGGCGACGCGGTCGGCCTTCTCGGCCTTGGCGCAGGACTTGCAAACGCGCTGCGCAATAGGGGTGTTGGGGTCGTGCTGGAGTTCGCGACCGCAGTAGCTCGTGTGCGTACCGGGCTTGGCGTAATGGCCGGTGGCGCCGTAGCCGTGGGCGTAGGTGTCCATGGGGTGTCTCCCGTGGTGGTGGTGGTCCGGGGTGGAAGCCCGGGGCGCCGGGGTGGAAGCCCGACGGGACCTGACGGTATCTTTCCTGAAGTCATTTCGCAAGCACTGTGAAGTGACTTCAATCGTTGCTCGAAAGAGTGAACCCCCTTCCTTTATGGCCGGGTTGGCCTACCTTGAAGGTGAGCCACTGAGACGGTGAGGCCGAATAGGTCCGGGGATCCCGCCACCTTGCGCCGTGTTGGCGCCGTCGACTCAGAAGGGCCCTGGGGTGCGCACCCCAGGGCCCTTCGTTCATGTGCGGGGCGTCGATTGCCCTCGTCTGGCTTGTAGTGCCACCCACAGCGGGACCAGGTCGGCGCCACGCCACACCCGGTGGCCTCGGTCGAGCGGGGCCGGCGCCTCGCACCCTTCCCCGGTCCCGCACACCACCAGCGGCTCGCCCCCCGACCGCGTACGGGCCGCGAGGGCTCCCCCGCACCACGGACACGGCTCGAGTAGGTCGGTGGTTCGCCCGTCCCTGCCGAGTGCCCGCTCGACCGTCCGGCGGGCGCGGGAGACGACGGCGGCGGCCTCGTCCAGCACACGGGCCGGTATGGCGGTGAACAGGTCCCCGTCGACGTCCTCGCCCAGTAGGCGACCCTCGACCCACACGGCGGCCCAGTGCAACCCATGGGCGCGGCTGCCGGGGGCGACGGCGTCGGCGGGTCCGGCGTCGCGGTGGTACGTGCACGTCCAGCGGGCGGGGTCGGCGGCGTCGTCCTCGTCGCGGACGAACCTGCCGTGCCGGTCGCGGCCGGTGCGTACGGGGCGCTGCGCCTGGGCGGCGAGTTGGTCGGCGAGGTCGAACAGGTCGCTTTCGACGTCGAGGGCCGCGTCGAGGGCGTCGAGGTTCACGGGCGCGGGGTGCTCGCGCAACGTCAACGGCGTCCGTCCGATCGCGGGCTCGTCGGCCTGGTGCTCCTCGTCGTCGGCGAGGTGCCCGTCGATGTACGCGCGGGAGTCGCGGGGCGGCCAGTCGGCGGCCGGGCGGCGGGCGATGGCGGCGAGCAGGTCGCCCCACTGCTCGCGGATGGCGAGCAGGTCATCGGCGGCGCGGCGACCGGTACGGGACGGGGCGGCGCGCTCGTCGAGGGCGGCGTAAGCGGGCGTGGTCACGGTGCAGTGCTCTCCTACTTGCGGCGGGTGCGGGCGGGCCCGTACGGGGAGCGCCACGCCGGGCGGGCGGGGCCGGCGGGCGGGATGGCCGGGGCCTGGTGGGCGTGGTCGAGGGCGGCGGCGAGTTGCTGCGCGGCGTCCCGGAGCGCGGGGGCGACGGCGGCGGCCCACGCGTCGAATGCGGCGCGCAGTTCCGCGAGTGCGGTGCGCACCCGGTCGGGGTCGAAGGGGGCCGGCTGCTCCGTCACGGCTGGCCTGCGCCCTGGGCGTCCTCGGCGCGGGCGTAGTGGTAATCGGCGTCGGCCTGGGCGCGGCGGGCGTCGGCCACGGCCTCGGCGGCGGCGGCGATGCGGTCCTCGGTGGCGCGGGTGCGGTCGTGGGCGCGCTGTATGGCGGTCTGCTGGCCTGCGACGGTGCGCCGTAGCTCGTCCGCCTCGGACAGTTCCGCGGTGACGTGTGCGCGCAGTAGGGCGGCCTCGGCGGCCGTGAGGGCGGCGCCTCGCTGCGCCCGGTCGAGCAGTACGAGCAGGGACTCGCGGCGGGCGTCGCGGTCTGAGGCGCGGTGGCGGCGCTCGCTCATGGTGCGGCGGGTCACTGGCCGGTCCCTTCGGCGCGGTGGATGTGGATGGGGCACTGGGCGGGGTTGGCGCACGCGGCGCGGGCGAGGCGGAACAGGGCGCGGTCGACGGCGCGGGCGCGGGCGCGGGCTCGGCGGTCGGGCGCGGTGAGGCGCAACCACCACACGAATGCGGGGATGCTGGCGACGGCGGCGGCCAGGGCGAGGGCGGTGTCGTTGCTCATCGCTTCGTCCGGCGGCGGGTGAGGCGTCCCTCGATGCGGTCGAGCAGGTCGTCGACGCCCGTGCGCGGGATGTTGTCGAGGCGGACGGCGTGACTGCGCAGCATCGACACGAGGTGCCGGCCGACGGAGGGTTCGACGATGGGCGCGCCCTGGTCGAGGGCGGCGGCGAGCATGTTGGACAGCTCGCGGGTGTGGTGGGCGAGGGCGTCGGCGGCGTGCCGGGCGGCGTCGGCCGGGTGGTGGCGGGTGGTGAGTCGCTGGGTGAGGACGGCGAGGGCTTCCCCGGGGTGCGCGGCGAGGGGCTGCTCGTCGGCGAGTTCGTCGGCGAGCTGCCGGAGGATGGCGGCGACGGTGGGGCGGGCGAGGTTCGAGCGGACGTCGGCCGGGCCGGTGTTGGGAAGGGTCAGGATCAGGCGGTGGGTGTCGAGCGAGGCGACGGCGGCGGCGTCGGGGATGCGGGTCACGGGGTCGGGCTCCTGGTCGGTAGGGGTGGTGCTCGTGCGCGCGGGAGGGGCCGCGACCGGTCGCGCGGACCGGTCGCGGCGAGGGGCTAGAACGGGGGTTCGGCGCCTGTCTGGCTGGCCCATGGGTCGTGGGCGGGCTGCTGGCCGTATCCGTGGTTCTGGGGCTGCTGGCGGGCCTGTGGGGCGTTGTTGGTGCTACCGGTCTTGGTGACGGTGGCGGTGGCGTTCTTGAGGCTGGGGCCGACCTCCTCGACGTCCAGCTCGAACACGGTCCGCTTAACGCCCTCGCGGTCGTCGTAGGTGCGCTGACGGAGTCGGCCGTGAACGATGACGCGCATCCCTCGGGCGAGGCTTCCGGCGACGTTCTCGGCGGCCTGGCGCCATATCGAGCAGGTCAGGAAGAGGCTTTCCCCGTCCTTCCATTCGTTGGTCTGGCGGTCGAACGTGCGCGGGGTGGACGCGATGCGGAAGCGGGCGACGGCGGCGCCACCCGGGGTGAACTTCAACTCGGGCTCGTCGACCAGGTTGCCGATGACGGTTACGAGGGTCTCGCCTGACACGAACTGCCTGCTTTCGATCGTGGAACGGAAACGCTGTTTTTGGATCGTACGTGAAACGTAACGGGTGTGGGTGTGCGCTGTCTTCTGGGTTCATGGGGTGTTAGCGGATGCCGCGTCCGTTGACGACGTGGCGGCCTCGGAGACGGCCACGGTGGTCCGATGCGGTCGGGCCCTGGGTCATGAGCCGTGCGTACGGGCTCGGCTCGTCCTCGTCGGGGTCCTCGGCGCGCGCCGGCTGGTCGCGCGGGGCCCGGTTCACGCTGCGGCCTGCTGGGCGTTCTGCTGCGCGGTCGCGACGTCGACACGGGACGGGTGGGGGGTTGCGCGCTCGTGCCGCTTCTTCCCGCCCCCTCGGCAGGGGTGACCGGCGCGCGCCCGGCACGTCTCGTACGGGCACGGCACGCCGAGCGGGTCGGGGAGTCCGTCCGTGGCGAGGCGTTCGCGCTCGGCGCGGCGACGGCGGAGCGGGGCAAGCTGGGATTTGACCGTGCGGGGCATGTAGTCGCCGAGTGCGGCGAGGCGGGCGGCGGCGAACTCGTTCCGCTCGTCGCGGGTGCTGCCCCCGGTCAACTCGCGGTAGACGGCGGGCGCAGCCTGCCCGATGGCGACGGCTCGGCGGGTGCCGGCCAGAGCGGCCCGGTAGGCCGGAGCGTTGTCGGGGTCGACCGCCGGGACGGGGTCGGTGTGCCGTCCGAGGGTGTCGCGGCGGAACGCGGCCCACTTGCTCCCGATGTCGCTCGGCTGGATGCGGTAGGGGTTGGTGGCTATGTACTGCTTGACGACGTGTCCGGCGTGCCAGTGGCGGCCATCGGGGTGCGGGGCGGTCGGCGGGACCTCGGCGAGCAGTTCGGCCCACTGGTCGAGCCGCTCATCGGCGGCGGCCTGGTCCTCGGGGGCGAGGCGGGGGTCGAGGCGGACGGCGTAGGCGAGCAGGGCGCCGACTTCGGTGCGGTTCATCGGTGGTGCTCCTGGGGGGTGATTCCGGCGGCGGTGGCGAACATGGCGGCGGCGTTGGCGGCCTTGCCTCTGCGGGGGGTGCGGTCGAGGGGGATCACGTCGGCCCCGGTGCGGGGCGGCGGGACGGTGCCGGGTGCGGCGGCCGGCGGGAGGTTGAGCCATGCCCGCAGGAAGTACCGGGCGTGGGACACGTCGCGCTTGCTGGCGGCCTTGACGGCGACGGCGGCGAGCATGTCGACCCCGGACCGCTTGAGCAGGGCGTCGACCTGGAACCACTCGCCGGGACGCAGGTCCCATGCCGGGTAGATCTGGGCGGCGGTGATCTTGTCGACCAGTTCGCGGGCGAACTCGGGCGGAACGCTGCTGGGCGCTCCTTCCCTCACTCCTTCATTCACTCCATCTATGGGTGAGTGATGGGGTAGCGATTCCCGACCAGTAGTGGTCGGGTTCTCCGACCACAAGCCCTGTTCGGGGTCCTCGGCTACCGGTCGCGATTCACGACCAGTAGCGGGGGCCGCAGTGGTCGCGTTCTCCGACCAGTAGCCGTTAGTGGTCGGACTTTCCGACCGCTGGCCCGGGGTCGGTTGTGGTCGGGATTCACGACCAGTGGCGCGGCTGTATCCGACGGCCCCGGGGATCCGGTAGGTGGTGGCGCGGCTGCCTGCGGCGGGCGTCTCGACCTCCAGCTCGCCCGATTCGAGGGCGGCGTCGACGGCGGCCAGCACGGTCGTCTTGTGCGCGTTGACCCGGCGGACCATCTCCGTCGTGCCCATTCGCACGGTGGCCGTGCTGTCGGTCGTGGCGTCGGCCAGGGCGAGCATGACGACTCGCACGTTGCCACGTGAGCGGCTGTGGTCCCACACCCATGCCTGAGCATCGAGGGTCACGGGGTGCTGTCTCCTTCGGGGGTGGTGCGCCCGGGGCGAGGGGCGCGGGGCCGGCCTCGCCCCGGGAAGGGCGCGGGACCTAGTAGGGGCGGGTCCGGGCGGGCTGGTGCTCGTCGCACCGGAAGCCGCACGGGTAGAGGCGAACCGTTTCTGCGCCGCACTGGGGGTTCCCGTGCTCGCAAGGGGTCTGCCTCTTGGCCCGGTTGTTGCAGGCGTCGCAATACCGGCGCCCGTCGGTCCGGTGGCGGCCGTGTACGGCCTGGTCGTGGTCGCACGATGGGGCGCGGTGCGCCATGCCGGTGATGCTGGCGAGGGCGGCCCGGTCGCGCTGGCGGGTGGGCCGGTCGTCGACGTGGTCGGGCTCGCAGCACTCCGCAACGTCGCACGACGGCTTGACCTGCCCGACGGGGGCCCGGCCGGTGCGCAGGATGAACGCGGCCTGCCGGGCGGTGTACGAGGTGCCCGCGTGCTGGAAGCGGCCGACGCCGTGCCCGTTGAATCCGGCGGTCCACACCCGGTGTCCGTCCCCTGTGGTGCGGGTGCGGTCGGCGAACGCGGCGGCCAGACCTGCGGGAGGGGCCGACGGGGAGTCGAGCAGGGGCGCGGCGGCGGTGGTCACTGGGTCGACTCCTTCTCGGGGGCGGTGGTGAGCGCGGCCATGTAGCGGGTGAGGGCGCCGGAGCGCCACGCCTGACCCACCGCGGCTTTGCCGGTCTTCTTCCACAGCAGGGAGTGCGTCCGGGCGCGGACGGGCTTGATCAGCACTCCGGGCACGTCGTGCAACTCGCCCGTCTCCGGGTCGACGATCCGCGCGGCCTGGGCGGCGTCCATCTGCGCGACCAGCTCGGCGAGCTTCCACGGACGGACCTCGCGGACGACACGGGTGGTCGTCCAGTCCTGGGCGGGGTAGGTCTGCCGGAGCCATCGGGCGAGGGCTTCCTCGTCGGTGACGACCGGTCCGGTCGCCCCCGCCCGGAGAGAGATCGTTGCGACGATCTCGCCATCGGGGAGGGTCGCGACGACCCGCTCGACTCCGTCGCGCCGGGCGGCGGCGTCCAGCGCGGTTTGCATCCGGGCGCGCACGTCCTTCTTGGCGGTCGCGACCCGGGCGGCGAGCAGGTCGAGGGCGGCCTCTTCGAGGGCGAGTTCGCGCAGTGTCGGGGCGTCCTGTTCGGCCTCGGCGGCGGGGGCCTGGTCGTGGTCGCCGACTTCCCCGGCCTCGACGGCGAGGCGCTGCACCCCGATGCGTTCGGTGATGACGTCGTGGTGGTGCTGGGCGATCTTCTCGGCGACGGACGGCTCGCTCATGCGCCCGCACCCCTCACGGCGTCGAGCAGGTCGTCGCGCTGCTCGCGAAGCTGGGCGATCGTGGCGGCGGCCGGCTGGCACTGGTGCCGACTGGCGAACGCCTGGTCGGCCTCCGCCCGGTCGAGTCCGGCGGACTTGGCGGCGTCGTACATCTCGCCGAGCGCGGCGGCGTGCTCCTGGTCCTCCTCGGCGGCCGGGGCCTCCGGCTGGGCGCCGGGCTTCTGTGCGGCCTGGGCGCGCTTCTTCGCGGCGACGGCGTCGAGGCTGGCGAGGAAGTCGGCGGGGGCCCCGGCCGCGACGGCGGCGGCGCGCACCTGGTCGAACTGCGCCGGGGTCTGCGCGGCCGTGGCCTCGGCAAGGTAGTCGCGGCGCGGGGTGGCCGGCTGGGCGGGCGCCGGGGCGGGCGGCTGCTCCCACGGGCCGGGCTCGGCGCGCTCGGACCGGCGCGGCTGCTGCGGGCGCTGCTGCTGGCGGGCCTGTCCGCGCTGCTGGCGCTGCTGCTGCTTCTGGGCGTACTCGGCGCGGTGCTCGGGCGTCGGCTGTACGGGGTGGTCGCGGTCCCCGTCATCGATGCTGCGCCCGTCGACGGGCAGCATGAACAGGGTGAACAAGAGGTACTTGAGCGCGGCCGACTGGGCCTTGTTCGTCGACTTGTCCGCGATGTCGAACGCTTCGCCCGGGACCTCGGCTATCAGGCAGTCACCTGCCGGTCCGTAGACGCGGTAGCGCATGGTGATGTTGGTCCGGGTCATCTTCCCGTCGCGGTCCTGCCGCTGCCCGGCGATGGTCGGCAGGATGAACACGCCGTGCGCTCGCATCGGGCCGGCCATCGCGCTCATGACGTCGTCGATGCCTCTAAATGCATAGTTCTGCTGCGTGTTCTTCTGGTTCTTCCCCACGGGCATCGTGTCGCGCATGACGGCGTTGATCGCGGCGAAGATGCGCGGGGCGTTGGCCGGGGTGCCGTCGGGGGCGGGCTCGTAGGTGGTAGGGGCGGGGGCCGGGAGCGAGGCCGACGCGGTGACGGCTTCGATCAGGCGCGCCGCGAGTTCCGGCGAGACGCGGGGGTCGGTAAGCGGCGTGGGCAGAGTCGTCACGGTCACGGGCGCGGGTTCCTGTTCCGGGTGAGGCGGGAGAAGGCGGCGAGCTTGGTAAGGCGGGTGGCGTACGTGATCGCGTCGTCCGGCGTGAGCAGGGCGTCGACCTGGGGGGTCCTCGGCAGTTCGTCGAGCAGGGCGTCGCGGGTGCTGTCGGCCTGGGCGGCGCGGATGCACCGCTCGTACTCCGGCATGTCCTCGCTGCACTGCGCGAAGTCGAGGCGCCTCACGTGGGCGGCGTGGTCGGCGAGCAGCTGGCCGACTCCGTCGGGGTCCTCGGCGTAGGCGAGGGCGAGGTCGTCGACCAGCGGGGCGAGGCGGTCGGCGATTGGCCAGCGGACGGCGCGGCCGTCGGCGGTGAGCTGCGGGGCGATCATGGGGAGGCCCGGGGTAGCGTCGGGGGACACGTCTTATCTCCTGTGGTGGGCGTGCGGGCCGTTCCGGGTCGAGTCCGGGGCGGCCCCCTTTGTGTTTCAGGCGGCGGCGCGGTCGGCGGCGTTGGCCTGGGCGGTGGCCTGCTCGGCGCGCATTTCGCGCTCGATGCGTCGCAGGACCAGTTCCGCGGCGGGGTCGAGGCGTCCGGCGGCGCGGTCGCGGTCGCGGCGTTCGCGGGCGACGTCCAGAGCCCATCGGGCTTCGATGAATGCCTGTTCGCGGGTGATCAGTGGCTCGCTCATGCGGCGACCTGCTGGGGGTTCAGCGCGGCGGTGGTCAGGCCGTAGGTCCGTTCGATGGCGGCGAGGCCAGCGGGGCCGGGGGTGTTCCGGCCGGTTACCCATCGGTAGACGGTCAGGTACGGCACGTCCATGCGTCGCGCCATCTCGATGGTGGTGTGGTCGCCCCTGGCGTGCGCGGCGGCGACCAGGGCCTGTGAGACGTGAGACATGGCAGATTCCTTTCCCGAAACGAACTGACTCGTTCGCTTCCATGAAAGAAACGTACCATGTTCCTTTCACGTTTGAAATCAGTTGTGCAGGCAACTGTTTGGTTTCGAAGTTGAGATCCAAAATGGGACGTAACTGGTCAGTAGGTCAGGTTTTTACGCCTCAGCGTGCACGCAGCGTTACGGAGGTGACAGTTACGAGGGCCTCCCGTAGGCTCCACTCGAAAACACGTTCGAGCCATCTGGACGCGTGATTCCGTCGCCCGAACGGGTGGAAGGGGGAGCCGGGCTATGCTCATTGCCGGTTCTTGACCTGTCCACCTTTCATGCGCGATACATTTCACGCATGACACAAGATCCCGTCGACCACACACCCGAGACCTTCATCGCTTGGTTCCGGGAGATGTTGGACCGTCGCGGCTATTCCGAGCGAGGCGCGCAAAAGCGTTTCGCCAGGGACGCCGACATGAGCGAGCCGACGGTCTCCAGACTCCTGAACGGGAGCGGAACCCCTGACCCCCGCACCCTTGGAGCGCTCTCCAAAGCGCTCAACGTCCCTTTCCCCGAACTCCTCGTACGCGCCTGCGTCGTGTCCCAGAAAGACCTAGACGCACTGCGCCACGTGGCACCCGAAGCCCTCACCACCGAGCAGGCTGCCGCCGAGCTTGGCATCACCAGCCCTGATGGCATCGCGGCATTCGACCGCACCGTCAGGGGCCTACGAGCCACAGAACCAACCCAGCCGCAGCGCCCGAAGTCGCGCGCCCGCAACAGCGGCTAGCAATCCAGGAAGGCACCACCCCGAATGATGATCACCCGCGAACAGATGGCCACCGCTGCCGCATCTGTAACCCTCGCTGGCGGCCTCGTCGCGTTCGTTGCTAACGCCGCCGGCCCCCGCAATCGGCTCGCGTGCAGCGGCCTGCGACTGGCTCTCAGCGCCGTGCCGCTCGTGATCATCACCCGTGCCCGCCGCTCACAGCAGCAGGTCCAGAACTCCGCCACCTCCCACCACCGAGAGGGTTACTGGCTTGGACTCAACCACGCAGCACGCGGACTCCTGCTTACCCCGCCTCCGGACAGCCACGGCCAGGGCGCCCCCGCACAGGACGCCCCCGTCCACCTGTCCGCAGTCCCCTCGCCGAAGAACGCAGAGGGGCCCATCAACGGGAAGCCGCAGTGACCCTGTCCGACATACCCGCAACATTCCACGGTGCCACGGAAGACGAGGACGGCGAGCCATGGCTCGCGTACATCCGCGTCTCGACGTGGAAAGAGGAGAAGATCAGTCCCGAGCTCCAGCGGGACGCAATCACCCAGTGGGCCAAGCGCAGCGGCCGACGCATCATCGGGTGGGTTGAAGACCTCGACGTTTCCGGCCGCCACTTCAAACGCAAGATCATGGCGTGCATCGAGCGCGTCGAGGCCGGCGAGGCCCGAGGCGTCGCAGTCTGGCGGTACTCCCGTTTCGGCCGCGACCGGACCGGCAACGCCATCAACCTCGCCCGGCTCCAGCAGGCCGGCGGGGACCTGGAATCCGCAACCGAACCCATCGACGCCTCCACCGCCATCGGCCGGTTTCAGCGAGGCATGATCCTTGAGTTCTCCGCGTTCGAGTCGGATCGCGCCGGAGAGCAGTGGCGCGAGACCCACGACCACCGCCGCTACAAGCTCCAGCTACCCGCCCAGGGCCGCAAGCGGTTCGGGTACATATGGCACCGCCGCTACGACCCGACCACGGGCACGCTGCAACAGGAGAAGTACGAGCCAGAACCCGGCATCGGCCCCGTAGTCGCCGAGCTTTACCGCGACTACGTCAAGGGGTACGGGTTCACCAAGCTGTGTGGCCAGCTCAACCAGGACGGACACCGCACCACGCAGGGCGCGTTGTGGAGCACCGAAACTCTCACCCGCTACATGGACAGTGGTTTCCCCGCCGGGCTCCTCACTGTGCACAACCCAGAGTGCCGGTGCCGCAAGACCGACGGGACCTGTAAGAACCACGTCTACATCCAGGGCGCCCAAGAGGAACTGATCGACTTCAACCTCTGGGAGCGGTACCTGATACGCCGGAAGGAGGTGAAAGCGACCGCGCCGCGCTCCCGGGACGGGATCTACGAACTCACAGGCTTGGGCAAGTGCGGCGGATGCCGGGGAGGCACCAGCATGAACACGGCCCGCCGCGAAGGCGTCAACGTTCCCGGCCACGCGTTCCGGTGCAGTAAGCGCGCTAAGGCCGGCGCCCTGGCATGCGAGGGCGTTCTCGTCGAGCGCAAGTTCGTCGAGGGCGAGGTGTTCAAGTGGCTTTCAGAGAAGGCCGCCCAGGGAATCGACACCGCCCCGCAGACCCACGCCACCGACGAGAAGAACAAGGCGAACGAGGAGGCCGCCAAGAGGATCACGGCGCGCGCCAAAGCACAGGCTGAGGTCGACAAGCAGCGGCAGGCACTCGCCCGGCTTCGCGCCGAGCGCGCGGCCAACCCGAACGACTACGGCCCGGGAGAGTACGAGGAGGCCGCCGACCTCATCCGTAAGAAGAGGGCCGACGCACAGCAGCTACTCGACAGCATCCCGGAAGAGGCACCGCTACCGGACCGGGCGGAGTTCGTCCCCCTGATACGCGGCACCCTCGCCGAGTGGGGAAGCCTCGACCCTCGGGGAAGAAACCTGATCTTGCGGAAACTCATACGTCGAGTCGCCCTGATCAGGTACGGGCCAGGGGCCGAGAATCACAGGGTGGAGGTTCACGCCCGGTGGGAGCCTGACCCGTGGTCGAACCCCAAGAAAGCTACCGCGAGGTAGTGACATACCGCATGGTACGTGCGCAGAATCTTCCCACCGTCGCGACGGAGCGACAGCGCCCACCGGGAGGACGCCGCGTGTACAGCACCATGCAAGAGGTACCGCTCAACATCAGCCGGATTCTGGAGCATGGCCGGAGGATCCACGGCAAGTCCACTGTGACGACGTGGACCGGTGAGGCAGAGCCCCACCGCCGGACATTCGCCGAGATCGGCGACCGCGCCGCACAGCTCGCGAACGCGCTACGCGATGAACTGGGCGTGGAGCCCGGGAGTGTTTTGGCAACACTGATGTGGAACAACGCCGAGCACGTCGAGGCGTACTTCGCGATCCCCTCCATGGGCGCGGTCCTGCACACGCTGAACCTGCGGCTCCCTCCCGAGCAGCTGGTCTTCATCGTCAACCACGCGGCCGACAAGGTCGTCCTGGTCAACGGCACCCTGCTGCCGCTGCTCGTCCCGCTCCTGCCGCACCTGCCGACGATCGAGCACGTCGTGGTCGCGGGCATCGGCGACCGCTCCGCCCTCGAGGGCCTCGGCGTGCGCGTGCACGAGTACGAGGAGCTCCTGGCGGGCCGCCCGGACACCTACGACTGGCCCGAACTGGACGAGCGCCAAGCCGCGGCCATGTGCTACACCTCCGGCACCACCGGGGACCCCAAGGGCGTCGTCTACTCCCACCGGTCGATCTACCTGCACTCGATGCAGGTCAACATGGCCGAGTCGATGGGCCTGACCGACAAGGACACCTCCCTCGTCGTCGTCCCGCAGTTCCACGTCAACGCCTGGGGCCTGCCCCACGCCACCTTCATGACCGGCATCAGCATGCTGATGCCGGACCGCTTCCTGCAGCCCGCGCCGCTCGCGGACATGATCGAGCGCGAGAAGCCCACGCACGCCGCGGCCGTCCCCACCCTCTGGCAGGGCCTGCTCGCCGAGGTCACCGCCAACCCGCGCGACCTGACCTCGATGAAGCAGGTCACCATCGGCGGCGCCGCCTGTCCGCCGGCCCTGATGGAGGCCTACGACAAGCTGGGCGTGCGCCTCAACCACGCCTGGGGGATGACCGAGACCTCCCCGCTGGGCACCATGGCCCACCCGCCGGCCGGTCTGACTCCCGAGGAGGAGTGGCCGTACCGCATCACCCAGGGCCGTTTCCCGGCGGGCGTCGAGGCCCGCCTGGTCGGCCCCGGCGGCGACCTCCTGCCATGGGACGGCGAGTCGGCGGGCGAGCTGGAGGTCCGCGGCAGCTGGATCGCGGCCGCCTACTACGGGGGCGCGGCCGGCGAACCCTTCCGCCCCGAGGACAAGTTCAGCGAGGACGGCTGGCTCAAGACCGGCGACGTCGGCGTGATCAGCCCCGACGGCTTCCTGACCCTCACCGACCGCGCCAAGGACGTCATCAAGTCCGGCGGGGAGTGGATCTCCAGCGTGGAGCTGGAGAACGCGCTGATGGCCCACCCCGAGGTCGCCGAGGCGGCGGTGGTCGCCGTACCCGACGACAAGTGGGACGAGCGCCCGCTGGCCACCGTCGTCCTGAAGGAGGGCGCCACCGTGGACTACGCGGGACTGCGCGCCTTCCTCGGCGAGTCGATCGCCAGGTGGCAGCTGCCGGAGCGCTGGGCGATCGTCGAGGCGGTGCCGAAGACGAGCGTCGGCAAGTTCGACAAGAAGGTGATCCGCAAGCAGTACGCGGACGGCGTCCTCGACGTCACCAAGCTCGACTGAGTCACCGGTCCCCGCGGGTCCCCGGCTGCCCCCCCCGCGGCCCCCCGCGGGGCTACTGGCCGCGCGTGAGCCAAGGCCGCAGCAGCTTGCTGATCGCGGGCATGGCCACGTAGGTCATCAGGGTGCTGAAGACGACGGCGAACGCGGCCGTCCGCAGCACGAAGTGCAGGTTCACCAGGTACGGCCCGAGCAGCGCGTTGCCCGCGAGCGAGATCGGGAAGATGGCCAGCCCGGAGCTGATGGCCATCTTCCACCGCGGCGGCGCGGGCCGGGCCGTACCCGGCTTCGCGAACCAGGTCTCCATGCCGTGCAGTTCGCGCCGGGCTATCTCGGTGTGGTGGTGCCCGAGGCAGTTGGAGAACCAGGCGGCGCGCTCGGCGGAGTCCTGCCAGCGCTGGAAGGCCGCCTGGTTGCGGAACCGGTGCACCAGGAACCATGGCCCGCCCTCGACGGCCGGGCGGAACAGGCCGTACCCCAGGTGGTCGGGGAAGGCCGCGGCCGTCTCCAGGATCCCGTGGGCCCAGGCCTCGAAGTTCTCTTCGTGGCCCGGATCAACCTGTCGCGCGATGAGCAGGCTGACCTCCCCGTTGTCGGCGGGGACGGTCTGCTCGCTCGTGTCGATGATGGCCATGCGGCCAGAATGACTAGTTGGTGCCGATCTTGGCCAGCAGGTCCACGATGCGACCCTGCACGTCCGCCGTGGTGGACCGCTCGGCGAGGAACAGCACGCTCTCGCCCGAGGCCAGCCGCGGCAGTTCGGCCGGTTCGATCCCGGTGGCCGTGTAGACGACCAGCGGGGTGTGGTTCAACTGCCCGTTGGCGCGCAGCCAGTCCACGATCCCGGCCCGGCGGCGACGCACCTGCATCAGGTCCATCACCACCAGGTTCGGCCGCATCCGGGTCGCCAGTTCCACGGCGTCCGTATCGGCGTCGGCCCGCGCGACCTGCATGCCGCGCCGCTCCAGGGCGGCGGTCAGCGCGGTCGCGATCTCGTCGTGCTCCTCGATCAGCAGCACCCGGGAGGGATGCTGCTCGCTGTCGCGCGGCGCGAGCGCCTTCAGGAGCACGGCCGGATCGGCGCCGTACGCGGCTTCGCGCGTGGCGTGCCCCAGCCCGGCCGTGACCAGCACGGGCACCTCGGCGGCCACCGCGGCCTGACGCAGCGACTGCAGGGCGGTCCGGGTGATCGGCCCGGTCAGCGGGTCCACGAACAGCGCGGCGGGGAACGCGGCGATCTGCGCGTCTACCTCCTCGCGGGAGTGCACGATCACCGGGCGGTAGCCGCGGTCGCTGAGCGCGGCCTGCGTCTGCGCGTCCGGAGCCGGCCACACCAGGAGCCGGCGCGGGTTGTCCAGCGGCTCGGGCGGCAGTTCGTCGTCCACGGGACGCGGCACGGTCCGGTTGACCACCTCGACGGCGCCACCGGGCCCGTCCAGCGGCTCGGGGCCCTCGGCGGAGCCCTCCTCGGGGGCTCCTATGGCGAAGGCACGGCCCTCGGGCGCGGGCTCCGCGAGCCGGCGCCGCCGGCCGGAGCCGTTGGTGTCGGTGGACCCCCCGTCCTGGCCGAGGCTGCCCAGCGCGCGGACGCTGATCGGCGCCCCGGCGGCCTCCGCGGGGGCGTCCTGCGGCTGCCGGGCTCCGGGTACGGCGATCTGCCCGCTGCTGCCGTCGGAGTCCTCGGGCGCGGTACGGGCCGCCGGAACCGGCCAGGCCGGGGTGGCGGGCAGCGCACGCCGCCGCCCGGTGGGATGCGCCTCGGTACCTACGGGGCCTTGCGCGCTCGCGTCAGGCCGCCCGGCGGCGGCTTCGGCACCCTCGGAGTCGGTGACGGGCGGTGCGCCCAGTACCCGGCGCCCGCGCCGCCCGCCCGCGGCGTCGGCTTCGGCAGCGGCGGCGGCAGCGGAGCCGGCCATGGCGGGGGCCTGCGGCGGCTGCGGAGCCGGCGTCGGCCCGGCGGGCAGCGCGAAGCCGCCCTCGGGGGCGATGGGCCGCGCGGGAGCGGGGGAGGACGGAGCCGCGGGCACCGGAGCCGGCATCGGCGCGGGCGTCGGCCCGAGCCCGGTCGCCGGCACCGGGCCGCCCGGCTGCGCCGCTCCGGCCGCGCCCAGGGCACGCCGCCGCCCGGCGGGGTGCTCCGTCAGCGGAACGGGGAGCCCCGGGAACGGGGGCACGGGCACGGGCGGGAGCGCGGGCACCGCGGTCCCCTGCGGGGGCACGGGCCGCCCGGGGCCGCCCGGGCGGTCGTTGACGCCACCGGAGTCGTTGTTGCCGTTGCCGCCGTTGCCGCCGCTGCCGTCGCCGTTCTGGCCGCGCCGCCGTCCCGTGCCGCTTCCGCCCAGACCCGCCGGGTTCACGGGGGACTGGGCGAGCTCCGCGGGAGCGCCGTCGCCGGGCCGGGCGACGGCCGTGGCCTCGCCGCCCCGGCGCCGCCCGGACGGCAGCGCGAGCGCGCTCCCGCCGTCGGGCGCCTGCCCCGCCTTCGCGAGGCCGGTACCGGAGCCGCGGTCGGCCCCCTTCCCGGTGGCCGCGTCGGGGCCGGTGGCGCCGGCTGCCTCATCGGCGTCGTCGGTGAGGAACGCGTCCACGCCGCGCCGGGCCCGCCGGCCGCCGGAGACCTGCCCCGGGCCGCCCTCGGTCCCGGGCTGGGTCCCGGGTTCGGCCGGGGGGGCCTCCTTCGGCTCGGGCAGGGTGACCGTGCCGGCTCCCGCGCCCAGCGGCAGTTCCAGTACGTACGCCCCGCCGGGCGCGCCGGGTACCTCCACCGTCTGCAGCACACCGCCGTGCGCCTCCACGATGCCCCGCACGATCGGCTCGTGCACCGGGTTGCCGCCCTCGTACGGTCCGCGCACCTCGATCCGTACGACCTCGCCGCGCTGCGCGGCGGCCACCACGATCGTCGAGTCGCTGTACCCGCTGCCCTGGCGGGTCTTGCCGGTGGCGTCCACCCCGGCGACGTCCGCGACGAGGTGCGCGAGGGCGGTCGCGATCCGCTCCGCGTCCACCTCGGCCTCGATGGTCGGGGCGTGCACGGCGAACTGCGCCCGC
Source organism: Streptomyces sp. NPDC099050 (assembly GCF_044759865.1). Taxonomy (NCBI): domain Bacteria; kingdom Bacillati; phylum Actinomycetota; class Actinomycetes; order Kitasatosporales; family Streptomycetaceae; genus Streptomyces; species Streptomyces sp. NPDC099050. Next base: position 286,680 of record NZ_JBIWAE010000005.1, read on the forward strand.
CCGGGGCCGATCAGCTCGACCGCGCCGTCGACACCGGCCGCGACGACCCCGTCGATCAGCACCTTCTTCTTGTCGAGCTTCTCGCCGCCCGCGTCGAGGCGCTGGAAGGAGAGCACGTTGTCGACCAGCGTGGTCATCCGGGAGTAGCCGGCGGCCAGGTGGTGCAGGAGCTGGTTGGCCTCGGGCCACAGCTGTCCCGCGTCGTCGGCGGCCAGCGTGGCCAGCTCGCCGCGCAGCTCCTCCAGCGGTCCCCGCAGGGAGTCGCCGAGGACGGACAGCAACTGGGCGTGGCGCGCGGCCAGCGCGTCGTAGGAACGCCGGTCAGTGAAGGTCATGACGGCGCCGACGAGCTGCTCCCCGTCCCGTACGGGAGAGGTGGTCAGGTCCACGGCGACGGGCTGCCCGGCCTTGTTCCACAGCACCTGGCCGCGGACCCGGTGCTTGCGTCCGCTGCGCAGGGTGTCGGCGAGCGGGGACTCCTCGAAGGGGAACGGCGATCCGTCGGCGCGCGAGTGCTGGACCAGCCCGTGCAGTTCGCGGTTGCCGAGGTCGGTGGCGCGGTAGCCGAGGATCTGGGCGGCGGCCGGATTGACCAGCACGACCCTGCCGTCGGTGTCCGTGCCGACGACGCCCTCGGCGGCGGCGCGCAGGATCATCTCGGTCTGGCGCTGGGAGCGGGCCAGCTCGGCCTCGGTGTCCACCGTCTGGGAGAGGTCCCGGACGACGAGCATCAGCAGCTCGTCACCGGTGTACGAGGGCTGCGGCTCGCGGTAGGCGTCACGGCCGTCGAGGTGGGCCGCGGTGACCTCGACCGGGAACTCGCTGCCGTCGGTACGGCGGGCGACCATCCGTTTCGGGCGGGCACGGCCGCCCTCGTCCTCGCCGGGCCGGCGCATGGAGCCGGGGATCAGCTTGGAGTCGAACTCGGGCAGGAGGTCGAGCACGCCCCGGCCGACGAGCCCGGTTCCGGGGCTCTCCATGACCTCTAGGGCGATCGAATTGGCGTTGACGACCGTGCCGTTGGCGTTGACGAGCAACAGCGCGTCCGGAAGAGCGTCGAGTATTGCTGCGAGGCGAGCAGCGCCTCGGGATGGCCTGCTGCTCACGACGAGCTTCCTCCCTGACCACAACTACCGGCATGTCACGGGAGGAGTCTAAGCGCACGGGCTCCCGGCGAGGGGGCGGATGTCCGGCGCATACCGCCCGAGCGGCGCATCCTCCCAGGTCAGGAACGCCCACGTGGAAGCACAGGTTCCAAGTCGTTCCACCGGCGGATCTCGCAGCCGTCCGTCCGGCGGAACCCGGAATCCACCCTGTGGCCGTGCCACGTTCCGGTGATCCGGGCGGTGGCCCGGCCGCCGTCCTGCATGGTGCACAGCTGGTTCTTGGGCTCGGGGGCGAAGGGGTCCTTCCCCTCGCGCGCGAGGGCTTCGAGGCGGGCACAGGCGTCCTCGGCCTGCGGGTGGTTCCCGCCGGGCGGGTCGCACTCCAGCCGGTACTCGCCGTCCGCCCGCGGGTTGCCCGTGTCGGCCACCACGATGGTGAGCCGGTCGGGGGCGGGCGCGGGGGCGGCCAGGAGCCGGCTCAGGGGTGGCAGCGGGGGCAGGGGGCCGGCCGGGCCCGCCGCCGCTGCGGCCAGAGCGGAGGTGACGGCGAAAGCGGCGAGACGCAGCATGGGGAACTCCAGGTCGTCCGTACGTCGTACGACAGACCAACGACGAGCGGGCGCCGACGTTCCGCATACGGGGGTGCTTAAGGCTTTGCTCTGCGGGCCGCCCTCCTTGTACCGTGGGAGCGGATTGGTGACGGGCCCCTGGCCTGTGTCATCATCTGCACGCACCTTCGTACGCGGGGGTGTGCTGGAGGCGTCGCCTAGTCCGGTCTATGGCGCCGCACTGCTAATGCGGTTTGGGGCTTACCCCCCATCGAGGGTTCAAATCCCTCCGCCTCCGCACTTCACGAAGCCCCGGTCCTTGCGGACCGGGGCTTCGGTGCGTTCGGGGTTCGGCGCGTTCGGGGGATGGCGGGTTCAGGGAGGCGGGATCTGCCCGCGCGGAGCTGCGCCGAGGACGCCCCGGCAACCAACCGGATGATCTTCTTCTAGGCCGTTTTCGCAGGTCAGAGCGGGTGGACCTAATGGATTTCGCGTCCCGGCGAGGTCCATGTATTGTTGTTCTCGCAAGGCCAACGGGGCGCAAAACCCCGGCCGGCCAAGCACTCGTAGCTTAACGGATAGAGCATCTGACTACGGATCAGAAGGTTGCAGGTTCGAATCCTGCCGAGTGCACAGCCCAAGAGGCCCCCCGGTTCACCGGGGGGCCTCTTGCGTTGTGCTTTCTCTTCTCCCCCTCCCCTCCCCTCCCCCCTCTCCTCCTCCTTGGTGATGAGACCTGGCTCCGGGGGGTTACGGGGGGAGATGGCTCTGCCGGGGGACGCGGGGTGCGGACGGGCGAGGCTACGGTTCTTGGAGATCGACTCGCCAGGGATCGGCTCACCGGAGACGGTTCACCGGGAAAGCAGGGGGAACGCACATGGGACTGTTCGGGAACGCGCATGCAGTGGATCCGGCGTCGGCTCACCGCGAGTACGCGCGACTGCTGGGGCAGGGGGAGCAGGTGCACGCCGCTTACCTGCTGATCCGCGACACGATCCTGTTCACCGACCGGCGGCTCGTGCTCATCGACAAGCAGGGGGTGACGGGCAAGAAGGTCGAGTACCACTCGATCCCGTACCGGAGCATCACGCACTTCTCCGTGGAGACCGCCGGCCACTTCGACCTGGACGCGGAGCTGAAGATATGGCTCTCCGGGAGCTCGGCGCCGATAGCGAAGACCTTCACCAAGGGCGTCGACATCTATGAGGTGCAGGCGATCCTGACGCAGTTCGTCGCCCGCTAACCGGGTCGGGGGAGACCAGGGGGGAAGGGACGGCCGAATGCTGTTCGGCCACAAGGGGTGAATTCGGGATCAGGTAGCGTCGCCGCCAGGGTGTGCAGGGGCGGAGGAGGAGTTCGGTGGACGACATCGACCGGGCGCTGATCCAGTGCTGCCAGGAGGACGCGGGCCAGCCGTACGCGGCGCTGGCGGCCTCCGTGGGGCGCTCCGCGGGCGCCACCCATGAGCGCGTGCGCAAGTTGCGCGAGCGGGGGGTCATCCGGCGGACCACGGTCGAGGTGGATCCGGCGGCCGTCGGCAGCGGGGTCCTGGCCTACGTGATGGTCGGCTCCACGGCCTGGATGGGCGACTCGCGGGCCGCCTTCGACGGCATCGCGGAGATTGAGGAGGCGCACATCATCGCCGGCAGTGCCTCGGTGATGGTCAAGGTCCGCCGCACGGCCACCACCGAGCAGCTGCAGGACGTCCCGCGCCGCGTCTACACCACCGACGGTGTCAGCGGGACGCAGGACACCGTCGTCCTGGAAACCTCCTTCGAGCGACCGCTCCCCCTGTGACCTGGTGGTGCACCGGGCTCCGGTGGAACGACGGCCGGCCCGCCATGGGCTGGTACGGGCCGGGACCGGGACGGGGAGAGCGCACCAGCCCCCTCGGGTACGGGCAGTCGCTCGCCTTCGCCGCCCGGGGGGAGCGCCACTGCCTCGGCATCCGGCGGGCCGGACGGCGGACGCCGTGCCCGACGGGGCGGAGCGTGACCGGCCGGGCCGGGAACGCCCAGTGCCCCGAGTGCGCCGGCCTGGACCGTTCCTTCTCGGTGGCGGCCGACACCAACGCCGGTGATCCGCGTACCTACCGGGTGTACCTCGCCTGGTTCGGGACCGGGCTGGTCAAGGTCGGCATCACGGCCGAGGAGCGCGGGTCCGTCCGGCTGCTGGAGCAGGGCGCGGTGGCCTGGGCCTGGCTGGGGCGCGGGCCGCTGATGGCGACCCGTCGGACGGAGGAGCTGCTGCGGGCCGCGCTGGGCGTGCCCGACCGGATCGCCTATGCCCGTAAGCGGTCCGTGCGGGGAGACGTGCCGCCGGCGCCCGAGCGGGCGGCGGAGGTCGCGGCCCTGCACGCGCGGGCGGCCGCGCTGGAAGGGTGGCCGGAGTCGTTGGAGAGGCTGGAGTGCGAGGTGACTGACCACGCGGGGGTGTTCGGGCTCGACGCGCTGCCCGCCCCGGCCCGGGTGATCACCGAGATGGTGTCTGGCGGGAGCGTCGCCGGCCGGCTCGTCGGCGCGGCCGGGCCCGATCTGCACTTTGCCGACGGGCTGGTCGTGGACACCCGGCTGCTCGCGGGGTGGGAGCTGGTGGCGCCCGGGGAGGGCGGTGCCACCGATGTGCCCGTGGCCCCGATCCCGGCCGTCGGGCGGGAAGCCGCGGCCGCGCAGGACGGGCTGTTCTGATCCGACCGGCAGAGGAGGGGGCAAGGTCAAAACTTGGATCCCTTTGGCGCTCCGAGCCATTTTCCGGTGGACATGCCACGTTCCCGCCACAGAGGGTGGTGGGCATGAGCATCCAGCCCGTGCGGGCCTTCGAACCTCCTTATGTCATGAGCGTGTTCACCAGTGTCCGGACCGCCGAGGACGGCGGATATCCCGAGACGCTCGAGCGGATGGCCGAGCTCGTCAGCGGCAACCCGGGCTTCCTCGGCTACGAGTCCGCGCGCACCCCCGGCGGGCTCGGCATCACCGTCGCCTACTTCCGCGACCACGAGTCCATGGCCCTCTGGCGTGGGGAAATGGAGCACCAGGCGGCGATGAAGCAGGGCCGCACCGACTGGTACGAGAGCTACACCCTGCACGTCGCGACGGTCGAGCGGAGCCACGGCTTTGTCCGCGAAGACGGCTGAGGCCGTCCGGGCGTTCCGGGAACGGCTCGGGGTGCCCGGGCTGGTCGACGTACACACGCACTTCATGCCGGAGCGCGTACTGGACAAGGTGTGGGACTACTTCGACGCGGTGGGCCCGCTGACCGGCGTCGAGTGGCCCATCACCTATCGGCACGAGGAGGAGCAGCGGGTCGTGCTGCTGCGGGAGTTCGGGGTCCGGGCCTTCACCGCCATGCTCTACCCGCACAAGCCCGCCATGGCCGCCTGGCTCAACTCCTGGTCCGCAGATTTCGCCGCGCGCACCCCCGACTGCCTGCACACCGCGACCTTCTTCCCCGAGGACGGGGTGCGGGAGTACGTCGGCCAGGCCGTCACCGCGGGGGCCCGCGTCTTCAAGGCCCACCTCCAGGTGGGCGGGTACGACCCCACCGACGACCGGCTCGACCCGGTCTGGGGGCTCCTCGCCGAGGCCGGGATCCCGACGGTCGTGCACTGCGGCTCGGGGCCCGTCCCGGGGAAGCACACCGGCCCCGGTCCGATCGCCCGGCTGCTGGCCCGCCACCCCCGGCTGCCGCTGATCGTCGCGCACATGGGCATGCCGGAGTACGCCGACTTCCTCGACCTCGCCGACCGGTACGCCGAGGTCCGCCTCGACACCACCATGGCCTTCACCGACTTCTCGGAGCAGTTCAGCGGCTTCCCGCCACAGGACCGCGGCCGGCTCGCCGACCTCGGCGACCGGATCCTGCTGGGCACCGACTTCCCGAACATCCCCTACCCCTACGAGCACCAGCTCGACGCCCTGGAACGCCTCGGCCTCGGCGACGCGTGGCTGCGCGCCGTCTGCCACGACAATGCCGCCCGGCTCTTTCGCCTGGCCTGAGGGGCGGGAGGGGTTTCTCAGGGAATTCACAGCTTCAGGCAAGAGCGCTCTCACGGGCGGCGGCCAGCGTGTACGCATGACTGTGACGACCACATCCCACGCGTCCACGTCCACCGGCAACCACGCGGCCCTCGTCCGGCCCGACGGCGGCCCGTGCCGGGTCCTCGTCGTGGACGACGAGGCCGCCCTCTCCGAACTGCTCTCCATGGCCCTGCGCTACGAGGGCTGCGAGGTCCGCAGCGCGGGCGACGGCGCCGGCGCGGTGCGTGCGGCACGGGAGTTCCGGCCCGATGTCGTCCTGCTCGACATCATGCTCCCCGACATGGACGGGCTGGCCGTCCTGGGCCGCCTGCGGCGGGAGCTCCCGCACGTTCCGGTGCTGTTCCTGACCGCGAAGGACTCGGTCGAGGACCGCATCGCGGGTCTGACGGCGGGCGGCGACGACTACGTCACCAAGCCGTTCAGCCTGGAGGAGGTCGTCGCCCGGCTGCGCGGCCTGGTCCGGCGTTCCGGGGCGGCGCAGGCCGCGCGCGGCGGGTCGGTGCTGGAGGTCGGCGACCTCAGGCTCGACGAGGACAGCCACGAGGTGAACCGGGGCGGTCAGGACGTCCACCTGACCGCGACCGAGTTCGAGCTGCTGCGCTACCTGATGCGCAACCCGCGCCGGGTGCTGAGCAAGGTGCAGATCCTGGACCGCGTGTGGTCGTACGACTTCGGCGGCCAGGCCAACGTCGTCGAGCTCTACATCTCTTACCTGCGGCGCAAGCTGGAGGCCGGTACCGGCCTCCAGCCGATGATCCACACCCGTCGCGGCGCCGGCTACCTGATCAAGCCGGCCGACTAGTGACGGCCGGCGAGCCCCGCCGCCCCCGCCGCCCCCGCCGGCCGGGCCGCCCGGCGCGTCCGCCCGGCCCCCGCCGCCCCCGATGGACCCGGCGGCCCTGGTCGCTGCGGACCCGGCTCGTCGTCTCGGCGGTGGCCCTCATCGCCGTCGTCGGCGCGGCCATCAGCACCGTCACCACCGTCGCACTGCGCTCGTACCTGGTCGACAAGGTCGACGAACAGCTGCGCGCCTCCATCCAGATGGTGAGCCACCCGGGCGCGGCCAAGTTCCCCCGGGAGAACAACCTCGGCGTCGTCATGGGACCGGGATCCCCGCTGGGGGCCGTCGGAGTCCGCCTCGACACCGCGGGCAAGGCAGTCGAGAGCGTCCGCAGCCAGCGCAGTGCCGCCATCGGCGGATCCGGGTACGGAGCAGGGTCCGCCGGCCACCCGCGCCTCACCACGGAGCAGGCCTCCGTCCTCGCCGGGGCCGCCCGCAAGGCCACCGACGGCCGCCCCGGCGACCCGGTCGAACTGAACCTGCCCGGCCTCGGCGCCTACCGGGTGCTCACCTCGCCCGACAGCAGCGGCGGCCGCATCGTGATCGGGTTCCCGCTCACCGAGGTCGACTCCACCGTGCACACCCTGATCGCGGTGGAGGTCTTCGTCACCCTCGCCGGGCTGATCGCGGCCTCCCTCGCCGGACAGGCCCTGGTCGGTGTCGCCCTGCGCCCGCTGCGTCGGGTCGCCGCCACCGCCACGCGGGTCTCCGAGCTCCCCCTGGACAGCGGCGAGCCCGCCCTCCACGAGCGGGTCCCCGACGCCGAGGCCGACCCCCGTACCGAGGTCGGGCAGGTCGGCGCCGCCCTCAACCGGATGCTGGGCCACGTCTCCTCGGCCCTGACCGCACGCCAGCAGAGCGAGACCCGGGTCCGGCAGTTCGTCGCCGACGCCAGCCACGAGCTGCGCACACCGCTGGCCTCGATCCGCGGGTACGCCGAACTGACCCGCCGGGGCCGCGAGGAGCCCGGCCCCGACACCCGGCACGCCCTCGGGCGGATCGAGTCCGAAGCCACCCGGATGACCGGTCTGGTGGAGGACCTGCTGCTGCTGGCCCGGCTCGACGCGGGCCGCCCGCTGTCCACCTGCGACACGGATCTGGCCCCGCTGGTCGTGGACGCCGTCAGCGATGCGCGGGCCGCGGGCCACGACCACCACTGGCGCCTGGAACTACCCGAGGATCCCGCCCTGGTCCACGCCGACCCGGCGCGGATCCAGCAGGTGCTGGTGAACCTGCTGGCCAACGCCCGGACGCACACCCCGCCCGGCACCACCGTCACGGCGCATGTTTCACGTGAAACATGCGCCGTCCGGCTCCGGATCGAGGACGACGGCCCCGGCATCCCGCCCGAACTGCTGCCCCACGTCTTCGAGCGCTTCGCCCGCGGCGACGCCTCCCGCTCCCGCTCGGCGGGCTCCACCGGCCTCGGCCTGGCCATCGTGGCCGCCGTGGTCTCGGCCCACGGCGGCCACGTCGACGTCCGCAGCGCCCCCGGCCACACCTCCTTCGAGGTCCTGCTGCCCCTGGCCGACCCCGCCGCCCCCGCTCCGGCCGCGCAACCGCACTCACAGACGGGCCACAGGGTCAGCACACAGCGGTGACAGCCCGCCCCGGGAGGGTCGGGTCATGCCTACCGACACCTCTCCCGGAGCGCTCCCGGTACGGGCGCCCCTCGCGCCCGTACCGGGTGGGCCCGTCCTCGACGTGGTGATCCCGGTCTACAACGAGGAGACGGACCTCGGCCCCTGCGTGCGCAGGCTGCACGAGCACCTCACCCGGACCTTCCCGTACCCCTTCCGCATCACCATCGCCGACAACGCGAGCACCGACCGCACCCCCGAGGTCGCGGCCGCCCTCGCCGCCTCCGTGGCCGGGGTGCGCAGCACCCGGCTGGAGCAGAAGGGCCGTGGCCGGGCCCTGCGCACCGTGTGGGGGGAGTCGGACGCGCCCGTCCTGGCGTACATGGACGTGGACCTCTCCACCGACCTCAATGCCCTGCTGCCGCTGGTCGCCCCGCTGATCTCCGGCCACTCCGACCTCGCCATCGGCACCCGCCTGGCCCGCTCCTCGCGGGTGGTCCGGGGAGCGAAGCGGGAGTTCATCTCCCGCGCCTACAACCTGCTCCTGCGCTCTTCGCTCTCCGCCCGCTTCAGCGACGCCCAGTGCGGCTTCAAGGCGATCCGCCGCGAGGTCGCGACCCGGCTGCTGCCGCTCGTGGAGGACGCCGGCTGGTTCTTCGATACGGAGCTGCTGGTCCTCGCCGAGCGGGCCGGGCTCCGGATCCACGAGGTCCCGGTGGACTGGGTCGACGACCCCGATTCCACCGTGCACATCGCCCGCACCGCCGCCGAGGACCTCAAGGGGGTCTGGCGGGTGGGCCGGGCGCTGGCCGTCGGCGCGCTCCCGCTGGACCGGCTCGCCCGCCCCTTCGGGGACGACCCGCGCGACCGCACCGCCCTGCCCGGGGTCCCGCGCGGGCTGGCCCGCCAGCTCCTGGGCTTCTGCGCGGTCGGCGCCCTGTCCACCCTCCTGTACCTGCTCCTCTACTCCGCGGCACGGACCGCCGCCGGGCCCCAGCTCGCCAACGCCGCCGCGCTGCTGCTCTCCGCCGTCGCCAACACCGCCGCCAACCGCCGCCTCACCTTCGGCGTCCGCGGCCGGGCCCGAGCCGTGCGCCACCAGGCCCAGGGACTCGTGGTGTTCGCCATCGGACTGGCCCTGACCAGCGGTTCGCTCGCCGCCCTCGGGGCCGCCACCTCCACACCGGGGCACAGCACCGAACTGGCCGTCCTGGTCACCGCCAACCTCGCCGCCACGGTGCTGCGGTTCCTGCTCTTCCGCGCCTGGGTCTTCCCCGAACGGCGCGCCACTCCCGCGAAGGACCACTCCTGATGACCACGGCAGCGCTACCGCTCCACCCGCCCTCCCCGGCCGCCCCGTCCCCCACCACGGCCCGGGCGCACGCCGCACGGCCCGGCTGGGAACGCCCCGCCTTCCTCGGGCTGCTCCTCGCCACCGCCGTCCTGCTGCTGTGGGACCTGGGTGCCTCCGGCTACGCCAACTCCTTCTACTCCGCCGCGGTCCAGGCGGGAGGCGAGAGCTGGAAGGCCTTCTTCTTCGGCTCCTCCGACGCCGGGAACTCCATCACCGTGGACAAGCCCCCGGCCGCGCTGTGGCCCATGATGCTGTCCGTCCGGCTCTTCGGGCTTGGTGCCTGGCAGATCCTCGTCCCGCAGGCCCTGATGGGCGTCGGCACGACCGCCGTGCTCTACGCGGCCGTACGCCGCCAGTTCGGCCCGGCGGCGGCCCTCATCAGCGGAGCCGTCTTCGCGCTCACGCCCGTGGCCGCGCTGATGTTCCGCTTCAACAACCCCGACGCTCTGCTGACCCTCCTGATGACCGTCACCGTGTACTGCGTGCTCCGGGCCCTGGACGGCGCGCACACCAAGTGGCTCGTCTGGGCCGGGGTCGCGGTCGGCTTCGCCTTCCTGACCAAGACCCTCCAGGCCTTCGTCATCCTGCCGCCCCTCGCCCTGCTGTACGCGGTCTGCGCGCCGACCCGGCTGCGCAGGCGCCTGGGACAACTGCTTCTCTCCACCCTCGCCATGGTCGCGGCCGGCGGCTGGTGGGTGGCGGTCGTCGAACTGTGGCCCGCCTCCTCCCGCCCGTACATCGGGGGTTCGCAGAGCAACTCCTTCCTGGAACTGACCCTCGGTTACAACGGCCTCGGCCGGATCAACGGCGAGGAGACCGGCAGCGTCGGCGGCGGAGCCCGTACGGCGGCCACCGAGGGCATGACCGGCACCGGCCCCGGAGCCGGTGGCGGGATGAGCTGGGGAGAGACCGGCATCGACCGGCTGTTCTCCTCGAACATCGGCGGTCAGATCGGCTGGCTGCTGCCCGCCGCGCTGATCATGCTCGTCGTGGGCCTCGTGGTCACCTGGCGGGCCCGCCGGGCCACCGACACCCTGGAGGGCATGGCCCGCGCGGCCTTCCTGGCCTGGGGCGGGGCGCTGCTGATCACCGCGGTGGTCTTCAGCTTCATGCAGGGCATCTTCCACGAGTACTACACCGTCGCGCTGGCCCCCTCCATCGCCGCCCTGGTCGGCATGGGCATCGCCGTCCTCTGGGAGGAGCGGGGCAGCCGGGCCGCCTCCCTCACGCTCGCCGGGACCCTCGCTCTCACGTCGTACTGGGCCTTCGTGTTGCTCGGCCGCTCCGCGGAGTACGTGCCGTGGTTGCGCTGGCCGGTCCTCGCTCTCGGACTCGGCACGGCCCTGCTGCTGCCGTTCACCGCGCGGCTGGGCCGCCGCACCGCACTCGGTGTGGCGGCAGTCGGCCTGGGCGTGGCCCTGGCCGGACCCCTCGCGTACTGCCTGACCACGGTGACCACCCCGCACACGGGCTCGATCGTCACCGCGGGCCCCGCGGTCGCGGGCGGCCGGGGCGGCCCCGGCGGCGGGATGCGCGGCTTCGAGATGCCGGGCGGCGGCGGGATGCCCGGCGGCGGAGCCGCACCGCAGGGCACGCCCCCGGGCGGAACCGCCCCGGGCGGCCAGGCCCCCGGCGGCCGGGCACCCGGAGCCGGCAACCGCCCCACCGACGGCGGCCGGGACACCCGGACCGGCGGCGGACCCGGCGGGGGCGAGGGCGGAGGCGGCATGGGCGGCCTGCTCGGCGGGACGCGGACCAGCGCCGAGGCCACGGCCGCGCTGCGCGCCGACGCGGACCGGTACACGTGGGCGGCGGCCGCCATCGGCTCGCAGAACGCGGCGAGTTACCAGCTCGCTTCGCAGCAGCCGGTGATGGCCCTCGGCGGCTTCAACGGCAGCGACCCCTCTCCGACCCTGGAGCGGTTCAAGGCGTACGTGAGCGCCGGGAGGATCCACTACTTCATCGGCCAGAGCAGTGCGGGAGCCGATGGCGGCGAAGCCGGCGCCGCCGCCGAGACCGGCACCGCGACCCGCGGCGGGGGCGGCCCCGGCGGGGGCGTGAGCAGCTCCATCGAGACGTGGGTCAGGGCCAACTTCAAGGCCTCCACGATCGGCGGAGCCACCTTCTACGACCTCACCGCGCCCACGTCACAGGCGTCCTGAAACCCGCCGGACCGGACCGGGAACGGATCACGGCCGCGGCCGTACGGCTGCTGGACGCCACGGGCCTGCCGTACGCCACCCGTGCCGGGGCCCGGATGGCCGTCTCGCAGCTCCTGCACGGCCGTGGAGGCACGGTCCGGCGGCCCCCCGACGGGGAGTTCTGCCTCGCCCTCGACGTCCTGATCGCCGGGATCGAGGCGCACGCCGGGCCCGCGGCGGGCGTAGCGCCGGCCGCCCCGGCCGCGCCCGCCGCCGCCCCGGCCGCCCCGGCCGCGCCCGCCGCCGCCCCGGCCGCCCCGGCCGCGCCCGCAGCCCCGTAGACCGTCCGGCTACTCGGCCGCGGCGGCCGCCGGCTCGTGGGCCGCCGGCTTCGACCTCAGGGCGACCTCCTTGATGAACACCACCAGCACCAGCGCGAGCAGCGCCGTGGGGGCGGCGTAGAGGAAGACGTCGCCGACGCCGTGCCCGTACGCGGACTCGACGACCGTGCGGAAGGGCTCGGGCAGCTTGGCGAGGTCCGGGATCGCGCCCCCGCCGGTGCCGCCGTGGCCCATGGCGGCGGCCTTGGGGCCGAGCTCGGCGAGGCCGTCCTGGACGTAGTGGGTGACCCGGTTGGCCATGACCGCGCCGAGGGCGGAGACGCCCATCGCGCCACCGAGCGAGCGGAAGAAGGTGACGACCGAGCTCGCGGCGCCCAGGTCCTCGGGGGCCACCTGGTTCTGGGAGGCGAGGACCAGGTTCTGCATCATCATGCCGAGGCCGAGGCCGGTCAGCGCCATGAAGATCGCGATGTGCCAGTACGGGGTGTCGTACCGCAGGGTGCCCAGCAGGCCGAGTCCGGCCGTCAGGAGCACACCGCCGGAGACGAGCCAGGTCTTCCACTTACCGGTCTTGGTGATCACCTGACCGGAAACGGTGGAGGAGACGAAGAGCCCGCCGATCATCGGAATCGTGAGGATTCCGGACATCGTGGGGGACTCGCCGCGGGCCAACTGGAAGAACTGGCTGAAAAACACGGTGCCCGAGAACATCGCGATGCCGACGAAGAGCGAGGCGGCCGAGGCGAGACTGATGGTCTTGTTGCGGAAGAGGCGCAGCGGAATGATCGGGTCGCTCGCCTTGGACTCGACCAGGAGGAAGAGCAGGCCGAGGGCGAGGGCGCCGCCGGTCATCGCCGCGGTCTGCCAGGACATCCAGTCGTACGAGGTGCCGGCCTGGGTCACCCAGATCAGCAGGGCCGAGACGGCGCCGCTGATCAGGAGGGCACCGAGCCAGTCGACCTTGACGTCGCGCCGGACGACGGGCAGGTGCAGGGTGCGCTGGAGCACGACCAGGGCGATGACGGCGAAGGGAATGCCGACGTAGAAGCACCAGCGCCAGCCGAGCCAGCTCGTGTCGGTGATGACCCCGCCGAGCAGCGGGCCGCCGACGGTGGCGACGGCGAAGACCGCGCCGAGGTAGCCGCTGTACCGGCCGCGCTCGCGGGGGGAGATCATCGCGGCCATCACGATCTGGGCGAGGGCGGAGAGGCCGCCGACGCCGATGCCCTGGACCACGCGGCAGGCGATGAGCATGCCGGTGTTCTGGGACATGCCGGCGACCATCGAGCCGAGGACGTAGATCACCAGGGATATCTGGACCAGCAGCTTCTTGCTGAAGAGGTCGGACAGCTTGCCCCAGAGCGGGGTGGACGCCGTCATCGAGAGCAGGGCGGCCGTGACCACCCAGGTGTACGAGGACTGGGTGCCGCCGAGGTCGCCGATGATCTGGGGCAGGGCGTTGGAGACGATCGTGGAGGACAGGATCGCCACGAACATGCCGAGCATCAGCCCGGAGAGCGCCTTCATGATCTGCGGGTGGGTCATGGGCGCGCTGTCGGACGTGGTCTCCGGCCGGCCGCCTTCCCGCACACCGGTGGGTGTGGTCGTAGCCATGTGGTTCCTTCGGTCTAGCTGTCTGGAAGCGTGAAGCCCGACCGGAGCCGGGCCAGCAGGATGTTGAGGTGGTCGACGTCCGCGTCGGACCAGTCGGCCAGGGCCTTCTCCAGCGCGGTGGTGTGGCGGGTGCCGAGCTCGGTGAGGAGCGTGCGGCCGGCCGGGGTCAGGCGCAGGATCCGGCAGCGGGCGTCGCCGGGGTCGGTGTCGCGGGTGATCCAGCCGCGGTCGGCGGTGTGCGCGACATGCCGGCTGGTCACGGAGATGTCGATGGCCAGGTGCTCGGACAGGCGGCCGAGCCGCATCTCACCGTGGCGGTCGAGCACGGTGAGCACGGCCGCCGAACCGGGCGGGCAGTCGGAGGGCAGGAGACGGGCGAGGTCGCGCTTGACGGCGCCGATGCCGGTGAGCTGTCGGGCCAATTCGGCGTAGCGCGTGGCGGGTGTGGGCGGTGCGGGCGCTGTGGGCGCCGCGGGTGTTGCGGTCACCGGGACCCCCCTCCGAATGTCGTTGCTTCGGGCAACCATAGAAGCAGATGGTTGTTACAGGCAAATGAATCGGAGGCCCGGGCGGTAAAGGAATCGGAAAACCGGCTAGGGTCCTGCGCATGGCTGCGAATCACGACTCGAACCACAACTCACAGGCTCCCGAGGGTGACTACGACCCCGCGGGCAGCACCCAGATGTTCCGGGCGTTCGTCGACGAGCCGGTACCGGCCCCCGCCGTCCCCGGTTCGCGCATGCAGAACCGCGCCGCGCGCAAGTCGGGCGCCGGCGCGGGCCTGTGGATCGGCGTCGGCCTCGCCGCGGTGGTCCTGATCGCCGTGGTGGCCTGGCTGGCGCTCTGACACCCGGTCCGCGCGGCGGCGGCCGTCAGTTCCAGGTGGCCGTGACCCTCTGGGTCTCCACGTGCATGCCCAGGGGGACGCGCCAGGCCTCGACGCAGATCCGGTAGGTCTGCTTCTTCGTCGTGCCGCCCGCGATCGGGGCGGGCAGCGGCTGGGTCGAGTGGATGGTGTTCCAGTCGACGCCGAGGGCGCCGATGATGTGCGTCGCGAAGCTGACCGTGCCCGAACGGGCCGCCGTGCCTCCGGTGTTGGTGAAGGACACCGTGACCTGCTCGCACCAGCGTTCCGCCGTCGCGGTACGGGTCGGCGCGCCGATGCTCAGCTTCGCCGGCGTGGCCGGAGGCGGCGCCGGGGCGGACGGCCCGGGCTTCGGCGGCGGGCTGGACGGGCTCCCGGGCTTACCGCCCGGGGCGGTCGGGAGCGTGGTGCCGGGTGCGGTGGCGGGCGGGTTCCCGGGGCCGCCGGGGGGCGTGGCCGTGCCTCCGCCCGAGGCGGAGCCGGCCGGGGGCCGCGATCCCGGGCCGCCGGGCGGCGTACCGCCGGGGATCCCGCCCGAGGCTCCGCCCGCGACTCCGCCCGAGGCGCCACCCGGAGTGCCGCCGGGCGTGGCGCCCGGGACCTCGGCCGGAATGTCCGCCGAGGTGCTCCCCGACGTGCCGTCGCCGGCCGCGGAGGATCCGGGCGACCCCTGCGGGAGCGGCTGGAACTCGACCCGGGCCCTGGGGGCGACGTTCTCCCCGGCGCCCCGCTCCGGGCCGGGGGCGGCCGCGCCGACGGCCACGTAGCCCTCGCGCGCCGGTCCGCCGCAGCCGGTCAGGGCGGCGGCGGAAGCCGTGGCGCAAAGGGCGAGGACGGCGGCCTGCCGGGATACCTTTCGCATCCCGGCAGTTTTACTGACGTGCCGTCAATTGTGAAGCGGCTGCGGCGGATTGTCCGAGCGCCACCGCGCCCGTTGCTTGCCAGTCCCCCAGCCACATCCCGGTGGGCGCGGGGCCGGCTACTCGCCGATCAGGCCGACGCGGAGCTGCGCGAGCGTGCGCGTCAGCAGCCGGGAGACGTGCATCTGGGAGATGCCGACCTCCTCGCCGATCTGCGACTGGGTCATGTTCGCGAAGAACCGCAGCATGATGATCTGCCGTTCCCGGGGCGGGAGCTTGGCCAGCAGGGGCTTGAGCGACTCGCGGTACTCGACGCCCTCCAGCGCGGTGTCCTCGTACCCGAGCCGGTCCGCGAGCGAACCCTCGCCGCCCTCGTCCTCGGGGGAGGGCGAGTCGAGCGAGGAGGCGGTGTACGCGTTGCCCACGGCGAGGCCGTCGACGACGTCCTCCTCCGAGACCCCGAGCACGGCCGCCAGCTCCGGCACGGTCGGCGAGCGGTCGAGCTTCTGGGCGAGCTCGTCGCTGGCCTTGGTGAGGGCGAGTCGCAGCTCCTGGAGTCGGCGCGGGACGCGCACGGACCATGAGGTGTCCCGGAAGAACCGTTTGATCTCACCCACGACCGTCGGCATGGCGAAGGTCGGGAACTCCACCCCGCGTTCGCAGTCGAACCGGTCGATGGCCTTGATCAGCCCGATCGTGCCGACCTGGACGATGTCCTCCATGGGCTCGTTGCGGCTCCGGAAGCGGGCCGCCGCGTAGCGCACGAGGGGGAGGTTCAGCTCGATCAGGGTGTCGCGCACGTACGTCCGCTCGGGACTGTCCGCGTCGAGGCCTGCGAGCCGCTTGAAGAGGGAGCGGGAGAGGGTGCGGGTGTCGATCCGGGTGTCGATGGCTTCCGAGCGGTGGGACACTGCCGGCACTTCACGCTGCTTGACGAGCGTGAGCACCTGTGAGCTGCCCTGGTCTACGGACATGCCACCCCCTTGAGGTCGCGGACGGTTCGCGCTTCATCTGCGCGCCCGTCGGAGGAACGCAGCCTCCACCTGAATACCGGAGGCGGGGCTGCGGCAAACGCGGTTCCAGCAGAATGTCACATGTCGGCAACACGCTGTAGCGCCATGTCGACAAGTATCTCCAGCGACAGAACACGTTAGGCCTGCTCTAGGGCGGGAATCTGCTGGTGTGTCAGGAAAAGTGGAGAATGATCTCCACTCGATCCGGTTAGGCCTCGATCCTGTTTGCGGATCTCAGCCGGGCGAAGCTCCGCGCGAGGAGTCGGGAGACGTGCATCTGGGAGACGCCGAGCTCGGCGCTGATCTGCGACTGGGTCAGATTGTTGTAGTACCGCAGGAGCAGGATCCGCTGCTCGCGCTCGGGCAGCTGTACGAGCAGGTGGCGGACCAGGTCGCGGTGTTCCACGCCGGCCAGCTCGGGGTCCTCGTAGCCGAGCCGGTCGAGCAGGCCGGGGAGCCCGTCGCCCTCCTGGGCGGCCTCCAGGGAGGTCGCGTGGTAACTGCGGCCGGCCTCGATGCAGGAGAGCACCTCGTCCTCGCCGATGCGCAGCCGCTCGGCGATCTCGGGGGTGGTCGGGGTGCGGCCGTGCAGGGTGGTGAGGTCCTCGGTGGCTGCGTTGACCTGCACCCACAGCTCGTGGAGCCGGCGCGGGACGTGGACGGTGCGGACGTTGTCGCGGAAGTACCGCTTGATCTCGCCCACGACGGTCGGCATGGCGAAGGTCGGGAACTGCACCCCGCGCTCGGGGTCGAACCGGTCGATCGCGTTGATCAGCCCGATCGTGCCGACCTGGATCACGTCCTCCATCGGCTCGTTGCGGCTGCGGAAGCGGGCGGCCGCGTACCGGACGAGCGGGATGTTGGCCTCGATGAGGGCCCCGCGGACCCGTGAGTGTTCGCTGGTGCCCGGCTGCAGATCCTTCAGCTGCCCGAACAGGACCTGCGTGAGGGCCCGGGTGTCGGCGCCCCGGCTCTGCGGCCTGGGGGCGACCGGAGGCTCCTCGGGAGCCTCCTGCTGGGGCGGTACGTGGGACTCCTGCGGCTGGGGCTGCGGGGACACCTGTGGCTGGCCCTGCGGGGACACCTGCGGGGACACCTGTGGCTGGCCCTGCGGGGACACCTGCGCGGAGGCCCGGTGCGGGGCGGCCTGTGCGGAGTCCCCGTGGGGTTCGCGGGGCTGCTCCTGCTGGGGCGGCACCTCGGGCGCAGTACTGGCCGGCACGGTCACGCCACCCCTTCACTTCACGTCATCAACTCATCCGTCAAAAGCGGTCATAGCATCACAAGACATGTGCACTGTGTGCAAGCACCGCATATCGCCGTGTTGAGGGTGAGTTGGGCGTAACGGTGCATTTTGCCCCGCGTGTGGGAACGCGAAAAGCCCCCCACCCGTCGGAGTGGGGGGCCGGGAAGTCCGGAAACCGCTTCAGCGTACGGGTTTAGCGCACCAGTTCGGTCATGAACTCGCCGATCGCCGTTGCGGCATCCGAGATTCCCTGGAAGCCTATTTGCACCATATCGGCGGCTTTTTTGGGCTGAGTGATGATGACGAAGAGGGCGAAGACGACAAGGGCGCCCGAGATCAGCTTCTTGGTTTCCACGTGCGCTGTCGGCCTCCCCAACCGGTCCTGCAAGGTCCGGAGAGTCTAGCCCGTCGTGTTCGAACACTCACCCGGCCTTTAGGGACCAATGGCCTGGCGACGCAGGCCCTTTGCCGGTGTGCCGGAGGCCCCGGAAGGCGCAGGATTGGAGACAAGCCCACCGGTTCTGGCAGGAAATCGGTGAGCGAGGGACAGGACCTCACTGCGGGGTCCGAGCCGCAAGCTTCCCCCCTGACTGCGGCTTGGACTGGCAGGTTCCGTCCTCATCGGGGGAAGTGGCTTGTCCCCCCGATGCCACTTCCCCCGTCCCAACCGTTGAAGGTCCCGACTCAGGTCGGGGCCTTCCTCGCGTTCTCGGTCTTCTCGGTCTTCTCGGCGTCCTTGGGGACTCCGCGCGGCTACTCCAGCCCGCCGGCCAGGTCGGCGATCGGCTGGACCGGGGCGATCACGGGCGCGAGCTGGTTCGGCAGCTCCATCAGCTGGTTGAGCTGGTTCAGGCCGCCGCTGACCTGTCCGCCGATCTCCTGCACCGAGGACGGGCTCGCCCCCTCGGGCATGCCCTGCGGCGCCGGCAGGTCAGGAAGGGTGAGCGGGGCGACCGGGGCGGCGGAGGCGGCGGGAGCCGCGAGGCCCGCGGCGGCCCCCGCGAGGGCGATGGCGGCGAGGATGCGCTGGGTCTTGGTCATGCCGTGACAACGGCCCAGGGCGCGGGCGGTCACGCGAATGTCCCTCGGACGCCGAAAGCCCCGCACCCTACGGAAGCCACGCACCCGCCGGAAGCCCCCCGGAAGCCACCCCCGGAAGCCACCCACCCCCGGAAGCCCGGGGAACGCCGAAAGCCCCGACCCTTGCGGGGCGGGGCTTTCGATCAGAGCGGTAGCGGTGGGATTTGAACCCACGGATAGCTTGCACCATCACACGCTTTCGAGGCGTGCTCCTTCGGCCGCTCGGACACGCTACCGAGAGAGAGCTTAGCCCAAGGAGACCCGTGCTCTGAAATCGATACGCGCGAAAGCGCTCAGAGGTCGCGGAAGAAGTCCGTGAGCTGCCGCGCGCACTCCCCCGCTAGCACGCCCGCGATCACCTCGGGTCGGTGGTTGAGCCGGCGGTCCCGTACGAGGTCCCACAGTGATCCGGCGGCGCCCGCCTTCTCGTCGGCCGCCCCGTAGACGACCCGGGCCACCCGCGACTGCACGAGGGCGCCCGCGCACATCACGCACGGCTCCAGGGTCACCACGAGGGTGCACCCCGGGAGCCGCCATTCCCCGAGGGCGGTGGCCGCGCGGCGCAGCGCCAGTACCTCGGCGTGTGCCGTCGGGTCTCCGGTCGCCTCCCGCTCGTTGTGCCCGGTGGCGAGGAGCGTGCCGTCCGGGCCGAGCACCACGGCGCCGACCGGCACGTCGCCGGCCGGCACCGCCCGGGCGGCCTCCCGGAGCGCCAGGCGCATGGAGTCCTGCCACGGGTCCCGTACGGGATCGGGCGTGTACGGGGTGGGCCGCGGGGTGTGGTGGTGCGCGGGGATCACTAGCGGACGGCCTCCAGGACCTCGGTGGCGCCGAGCGAATCGGCGATCTCCGAGAGGGCGTCCCCGTCCAGGGTCATCAGTTGTTTGTGGCTCACCCCGAGGTCGTCGAGCAGCCGGGGGTCGCCGAGCGGGCCGGCGGGTGCCGGTTCGGCGCCGGCCCGTACGTCGTGGCCGTCGTCCGCGTCAGCGTCGTCCTCCTCGTTTCTCTCGGCGGATCCGCCGTCCGAATAAGAGGTGATGACCTCGCCCTCGCCGTCCTCGGTGCCGTCGAGGTCCAGCTCGTCGAGTTCGTCGTCCTCGTCGTCCTTGCCCAGCAGCTCGTCGGTCAGCATCGAGCCGTAGGAGCTGCGGGAGGCGGCGGAGGCGTTGGACACGTAGTAGCGCGGGTCCTCCTCGCCGTCCACCCGGACGACCCCGAACCAGGTGTCCTCCTGTTCGATGAGGGCTACCACCGTGTCGTCGTCGACAGAGGCGGAGCGGGCGAGATCGATCAGATCACTCAGAGACTCGACATCGTCGAGTTCCATGTCGCTCGCTTCCCACCCGTCTTCGGTGCGCGCGAGCAGTGCGGCGAAATACACCGTGACTCTCCCACTGGTCATAGGCGTGCCGGTTGGAGTTCCCCCGGCCGGAGGTGGGTGGGGGTGGAACGGTCGCCGTGCTCACCGTTTCGTACCCCGCCCAGTCGGCATCGTGGCAGAAACCGAGCCATTGCGAGAGGTCTTCCGCGCCGTGGCGCTGGCCGCGCGTGTTGTACGGGGCCTCGCGCCGGGGGCGGGACGGCGGCCGGGCGGGGGCCTGGCGGGGGCCTCGCGGCAGCTGGGAGGGACTCCGCCGGGGCCGTGGGGAGGGCGCACGAACGGGAGGTCGGCAGGGCTCACCAGCGGAAGGTGCGCATGCGCATCTGCTGGCGCATGCGGGCGGCGCGGGCGCGCCTGGGCTGGACCCGGTCGCGCAGTTCCCGGGCCTCGTGCAGGTCACGGAGGAACTGCGCGCGCCGTGCTCTGCGCTGCGCCGTCGTCTCCAGTGGCTCGTGATCGTCTTCGGGCATGGGTCACCGCCCCTGGCTGGTCCGGTCCGGTCCGTCCCCCCGAACCCCCACCTTCCCCCGGACCAGCCGTTTGATGCCACCTTCCGCCACGACCCGGCAGGAATTCGGTCGGATTCCGACAAACCCGGCTACGCGGACTCCTCGGTCGACGCGGGAGACGCCGGGGCCGCCGGGGCCGCCGGGGCTTCCGGCGACTCCGGCGACTCCGCCAGCGTCGGGACGATCGCCACCGGCCCGTGCGCGTGCTGCAGCACGGCGTTCGCGACCGAGCCCATCATCAGGGACCGGATGTGCCGGCGCGGGTGGTGGCGGCCCACGACGATCAGCGCCGCCGAGTTCGAGGTGGCGACGAGGCGCCCGGCCGCGTCCCCGGGCACCGCGGCCTGCTCGACGGGCACGTCCGGGTACTTCGCCCGGAACGGGGCCAGCCGCTCCGTCTGGGAGCGGAGCATCTCCCGCTCGGCCGGCACCGCGTTCTCGTCCTCCCCCACCAGCGCCTCCGGCGGGATCACCGCGAACGGGCTGTCGATCACCATCGTCGGCGACGGCGGGATGCTGTACGCCGAGACCACCTGGAGCGTGGTGCCCCGCGCGGCGGCCTCCGTGAACGCGAAGTCCAGTACGTTGTCGGGCGTCTCCGCGGCGTGCAGTCCCAGCACGACCCGCCCGGCCGAGGCCTGGGGGGCCGCGTCCGCTCCGCGCCCCTCGTGCGCGACCACGACCACGGGGCAGCCGGCGCTGGTGGCCACGGCGCGGCTGTTCGAGCCGAGGAGCAGTGCGGCGAAGCCGCCGCGGCCCCGGGAGCCCATCACCAGCATCCGGGCGCCCTCCCCGATGTCCCGCAGGGCCTCCGGGACGGAGCCCTCCAAGGACGCGTAGCGGACTTCGGACGGCAGTTCGCCCCCGGTGGCGAGGTGGGCCCGTATACGCACGCTGACGGGGTCCTCGGCCTCCTCGGGCTCGGTGCGGTCCTGTAGCGAGGAACGGCGTGCCGCGTACAGCTGGACGCTGTCGGGCAGCACGTGGGCGACGACGAGCCCGGTGCCGTGGCGCACTGCCGCAGCCCTTGCCCACTCCAAGGCCTTGAGGCTGTGTTCGGATCCGTCTACGGCGGCGATCACCATTGCGTGGGTCATCAGTCCAGCGTGCTGGGGGTCCGGGCGGGTCGCATCTCCAGCGCTTTCCGGGCGTGGCCGCCGCTTCGGGCGCGAAGGGGCGGGCACAGCGCGTAGCCTTTTGGGTGTGGGTCGCGTGTTTGCGGCCGTTTTCGCAGGTAGCGGCGTCGCGGGTCGCGGCTTTTGCTGCGGCAGTCAAGTCTTGGAGGATGTTGTGCGTTTGCAGGTCGTGGATCACCCCTTGGTGGCGCACAAACTCACCACTCTGCGCGACAAGCGCACCGACTCCGCCACCTTCCGGCGGCTCGCCGACGAGCTGGTGACCCTGCTCGCGTACGAGGCCACCCGGGACGTGCGCACCGAGCAGGCCGACATCGTCACCCCGGTCGGTCCGACCACCGGCGTGAAGCTCTCCCACCCGCGGCCGCTGGTCGTACCGATCCTGCGCGCCGGTCTCGGCATGCTCGACGGCATGGTGCGGCTGCTGCCGACCGCCGAGGTCGGCTTCCTCGGCATGGTCCGCAACGAGGAGACCCTGGAGGCCTCCACGTACGCGACGCGCATGCCGGAGGACCTCTCGGGCCGCCAGGTCTACGTGGTGGACCCGATGCTCGCCACCGGCGGCACGCTCGTCGCGGCGATCAAGGAGCTCATCAAGCGCGGTGCGGACGACGTGACCGCGGTCGTGCTGCTGGCCGCGCCGGAGGGCGTCGAGATCATGGAGCGCGAGCTGGCCGGCACGCCGGTGACGGTGGTGACGGCCGCGGTGGACGAGCGGCTCAACGAGCAGGGCTACATCGTGCCGGGGCTGGGCGACGCGGGCGACCGCATGTACGGCTCGGCGGAGTAGCGGCGCGGCCTCGATGAAGCCCGGCTTCCCCCTGGGGGAAGCCGGGCTTCTTCATGCGGTCAGCAGAGGCAGCGGGTCAGCACTTCTTGGCGGGCGCGGGCTGGGGGTTGGCCAGGGCGGCGAGGGCCTTGTCGGCGTCGGCCTTGGGCGTGAGCGCCTGGAAGGCGTCGCCCAGGATCAGGTCGATGTCCGCGGTCTCGCGGGTGTCGGTCTGCTGGGTGGCGCCGGCGAGGTTGGTGCCGAGGACGGAGAAGGCGGCCTTGTCCGTCTGCGGCGAGCCGACCAGTATCCCGGCGCCCGGGACCTTCTTGTCGAAGTCGGCGGGGGCGTTGCCGACCTTGCCGATGGCGAAGCCGCGGCTCTTGAGCTCATCGCCCACGGCCTTGGCGAGGCCCGCGCGCGGGGTCGCGTTGTAGACGTTGACCGTGATGCCGCCGGGCGGCGGGAGCACGACCCGCGGCGCGGCCGAGGCCGGTGCGGCGGAGGCGGCGGAGCCCGCCTTGGGGGCGGGGGTGGCGCAGTCCTTGGCCGCGGCGGCGGTCTTGCGTTTGTCCGCGTCACCGCCGAACACGTCGATGAGCTGCACGGCCCCGTAAGCGATCAGGGCGAGCCCGATGATCGATCCGAGCACCACGAGGACGATCCGGCGGCGGCGTCGAGGGCGGGTCATGCGGGGGTAAGCCGCTCCCGTGACCTTGTACTTTCCGCCCATGCCAGGGGGAGTGAGCATGCTCATGTGCGCAGCGTAATGCCGACCGCTGCCGATGCCCACCGAATCATCTGTTGATAGGGCAAGGCTGACCCGAAAGGCGCAACCGGGACCTATCCGACACCCGGACGGGGTGGGTCAGCCCAGTTCGAGGACGCGCGCGTGCAGGACCTGGCGCTGCTGGAGCGCGGCGCGGACGGCGCGGTGCAGGCCGTCCTCCAGGTACAGGTCGCCCTGCCACTTCACGACGTGGGCGAAGAGATCCCCGTAGAAGGTCGAATCCTCGGCGAGCAGCGTTTCGAGGTCGAGCTGGCCCTTGGTGGTCACAAGCTGGTCGAGCCGGACCGGGCGCGGGGCGACATCCGCCCACTGACGGGTGGTTTCCCTGCCGTGGTCGGGGTACGGCCGCCTATTTCCGATGCGCTTGAAGATCACACGGAAAGCCTACCGGGCAGGGGCCTGCGGGCGCAGCCTTGCTATGACGGTGCAAAGGTGGCGAACAGTGCTATTTCGGGAGTGATATATGAGCCAGAGCACCGACCCCGCGTCCCCCGCCGCATCCCCCGGCGCATCACCCGCCACGTCCCCCGCCGTGTCCCCCGCCGGCCAGATCGCCGCGGGGTACGCCTTCACCGGACCCGCGCTCGATCTGGGGGCCCTGCTCTGGGACGGGGCCTGCCTGCCGGAGCACCAGATCCGCATCCCGCTGGCGATGCTCAACCGGCACGGACTGGTCGCGGGCGCCACCGGAACCGGCAAGACCAAGACGTTGCAGCTCATCGCCGAGCAGTTGTCGGCCAACGGCGTTCCGGTCTTCCTCGCGGACATCAAGGGCGATGTCTCGGGGATCTCCGCGCCCGGCGCGGCCAACGAGAAGATCGGGGAACGCGCCAAGGACGTGGCCCAGGAATGGGAGGGCGCCGGATTCCCCAGCGAGTTCTATTCGCTGGGCGGGATCGGCCCCGGAATCCCGCTCCGGTCCACCGTGACGAGCTTCGGCCCGGTCCTGATGTCCAAGGTGCTCCAGCTCAACCAGACGCAGGAGCAGTCGCTGGGGCTGATCTTCCACTACGCCGATACCAAGGGCCTGGAGCTGATCGACCTCAAGGACCTGCGGGCCGTCGTGGCCTTCCTCGTCTCGGACCAGGGGAAGGCCGAGCTCAAGGGCATCGGCGGACTCTCCACGGTGACCGCCGGAGTGATCCTGCGGGCGCTCACCGCCTTCGAACAGCAGGGGGCCGCGGAATTCTTCGGCGAACCCGAATTCGACACCAGTGAATTCCTCCGGACGGCGGCGGACGGGCGCGGCCTGGTCTCCGTACTGGAGCTCCCGGCGGTGCAGGACAAACCGCAGCTCTTCTCCACTTTCCTGATGTGGCTGCTGGCGGACCTGTACACCGACCTTCCGGAGGTCGGCGATCTGGAGAAGCCCAAGCTGGTCTTCTTCTTCGACGAGGCGCACCTGCTGTTCAACGGGGCGTCCAAGGCCTTCCTCGAAGCCATCACGCAGACGGTCCGGCTGATCCGTTCCAAGGGCGTCGGCGTCTTCTTCGTCACCCAGACCCCCAAGGACGTGCCGGCCGACGTGCTGGCGCAGCTCGGCAACCGGGTGCAGCACGCGCTGCGCGCCTTCACCCCGGACGACGCGAAGGCGCTGAAGGCGACGGTGAAGACCTTCCCGAACTCCGCCTACGACCTGGAGGAGCTGCTGACCCAGCTGGGGACGGGCGAGGCGGTGATCACGGTGCTCAGCGAGAACGGCGCGCCGACCCCGGTGGCGGCGACCCGGCTGCGCGCCCCCCAGTCGCTGATGGGGCCGATCGACGCGGCCGCGCTGGACCGGGCGGTGAAGTCCTCGCTGCTCTACTCGCGCTACGCGGAGCCCGTCGACCGGGAATCGGCGTACGAGAAGATCAGCGCCGAGCAGGCGGCGGCGGAGGCGCAAGCCGAGGCGGCGGCGGCCGCGGCGGAGGCCGAGAAGCAGGCGAAGGCGGCCGCGAAGGCCGCTCCGAAGCCGGATCCCTCGCTGGCGGAACAGGTGGTGGGCAGCGGGCTCTTCCGCTCCCTGGCCAGGTCGATCGGTACGCAACTGGGCCGCGAGATCTCCCGGTCCATCTTCGGCACGGCCAGGCGGCGTCGCTGACACCGCACGCGGGAACGCGTACCTGAGGCCCCGTCCGGCCTGCGAGACTCGGAGCATGCGGACCGAACTCACCGATACGACATCCAGCAAGGTCAACCGGGCCCTGCTCGACGCGCGACGGGCCGTCGGGAGTCCCACGATGGGGCTCGTGCTCAACCTCCTCGTCGCCACGGACGAGGAGAACGCCTACGACGCCGTCCGCGCGGCCTCCGAGGCCTCGCGCGAGCACCCCTGCCGGATCATCGCGGTGATCCGGCGCACCGCGCGCGGCTCGCACCGGCTGCGGCAGAACCGGCTCGACGCCGAGCTGCGGGTCGGCGCCGACGCCGGGTCCGGGGAGATCGTGCTGCTCCGGCTGCACGGGACGCTCACCGAGCACGCGGGCTCCGTGGTGCTCCCGCTGCTGGTGCCGGACGCGCCCGTGGTGGCCTGGTGGCCCGCCGACGCCCCGGACGCGCCCGCCCGGGACCCGCTGGGCGCGCTCGCGCAGCGCCGGATCACGGACGCCGAGGCGGCCCCCGACCCGGTCGCCGCCCTCGACGCCCGGTCCGGCACCTACGCGCCCGGGGACACCGATCTGGCCTGGACCCGGCTCACCCCCTGGCGCTCGCTCCTGGCCGCCGCCCTGGACCAGAAGCCGCTCCCGGTGACGGGCGCGGCGGTGGAGAGCGAGCCCGGCAACGCGAGCTCCGAGCTGCTGGCCCGCTGGCTCGAGGACCGGCTCAGCGTGCCCGTGGAGCGGGTGGCGACCGGGGGCCCGGTCATCACCCGGGTCCGGCTGACGACCTCCGCCGGGGAGATCCGCGTGGACCGCCCGGACGGGGTCCTGGCCACCCTGCTCCTGCCGGGCAGCCCCGACCGCAAGGTCGCGCTGAAGATCCGCAGCAGCGCCGAGCTGATAGCGGAGGAACTGCGAAGGCTCGACGCCGACGAGATCTACGCTTCGGCGCTGCGCTTCAGGCGGCCGGCCCAGGCGTCGCTCTCCGCGTAGTGGTTGTCGTAGACGGGCTGGCTGTCGGTGATGTCCTGCACCGTGGCCTCGCCCGCCCGGACCCGGCCGAGCAGCCGGTAGTAGTCGAAGCGGCCCATGCCGGGGGTGAAGCCGACGAAGACCTCGGCGGTGGCGCCCGCGGCCGGGGCGAAGGCGTGCTTCACGCCGGGGGGCACGGTGAGGAAGTCGCCCTTGGTCAGGGTGTGTATCTCGTCGCCGAGCAGGACGTCGAGGGTGCCGTCCGTGACGTGGAAGAACTCGGTCGCCTTGGTGTGGAAGTGCACCGGGGCACCCGCGGCGCCGACCTCGAAGGTGGCCGTGTTGCAGGTGAGTTCGGCCGTGTCCGTGAGCAGCGTGATCAGGCTGCCGGGTCCGTCGGAGATGATCTCGGCAGTGGCGGCGCGGGTCAGGTTCTCAGTCATGGTCACGAGCTTAGGGGCGGGGTCTGACAACGGCCGGGGTACTCGTCCGAACGGTCAATTCCGCTTGCCGGCACCGCTGGTGGCCGCTTTCCCGGTCGTCGTGGCGGCCGTCGTGGCCGCCGTGGCCGTCGTAGTGGCCGCCGCCGTGGCGGCCTTCGCAGCAGCCTTCGCCTCCTGCTTGTGCGCCCGTACCTTGGCCAGCGATTCCGGGCCGGTGATGTCGGCCGCCGACCGGTAGACGTTCGCCGGCCCGTACCCACCGGCCGCCTCGCGCCAGCCGCGCGGCCGCACCCCGAACCGCTTGCCGAGCAGCGCCAGGAAGATCTGCGCCTTCTGCTCCCCGAAGCCGGGCAGCGCCCGCAGCCGGGCCAGCAGCTCGGCGCCGGTCCCCGCGTCGGCCCACACCGCCGCCGCGTCCCCTCCGTAGTGCTCCACCAGGTACGCGCACAGCTGCTGCACCCGCTTCGCCATCGCGCCCGGGTAGCGGTGCACGGCCGGCTTCTCGGAGAGCAGCGCGGCGAAGGCCTCCGGGTCGTGGGCGGCGATCGCGTGCGCGTCCAGGTCGTCGGAGCCCAGGCGCCGGGCGATCGTGTAGGGCCCCGAGAACGCCCATTCCATGGGCACCTGCTGGTCCAGCAGCATCCCGACCAGCGCGGCGAGCGGGCTGCGCCCGAGCAGCTCGTCGGCCTCCGGCTGCTGGGCGAGACGGATGGTGACGCTCTTGTTCTTGTCGTCCTTGTTCTTGTCGTCCATGGCTCCAGGGTCCCGCGCGGAGGCGCTCCCCGCGCGATTGTCGGACCCCCCGCCTAGCGTGAGTACCGAGACGGGTCACGTCGTACACGACACGGGAGTCGATCGATCATGGCTGAGTTCACGGAAGGCGCGCCCTGCTGGCTGGACGCGATGTTCTCCGACCTGGAGGGCGCGAAGGCCTTCTACGGCGATGTGCTGGGCTGGACCTTCGGGGAGTCCAGCAGCGAGTACGGGAACTACACGCAGGCCTACTCCGACGGCAAGGCCGTCGCGGCCGTGGTGCCGCCGATGCCGGGGGCGGAGGGCCAGTCGCAGTGGTGTCTCTACCTCGCCTCGCCCGACGCGACGGCCACGGCGGCGAAGATCAAGGAGGCCGGCGGCGAGGTCCTGATGGAGCCGATGCAGGTCGGCTCCTTCGGCACGATGGCCATCGCGAAGGAGCCCAGCGGCGCCGTCTTCGGCGTCTGGCAGCCGGGTGACCACAAGGGCTTCGAGAAGACCGGCGAGCCGGGCGCGTACTGCTGGGCCGAGTTCTTCTCGCGCGACGTGGCCAAGCCGGACGCGTTCCTCCCGCGGGTCTTTCCGTACGGGACCCAGCAGATGGACCTCGGTGACGACCCCGAGGCGGCCGGCATGGACTTCAAGGTCTTCAGCCTGGGCGGCCCCGAGAACCCGGTGCTGGGCCGGATGAACATGGGCACCGACTTCCCGCCGGAGATCCCCTCGTACATCCAGGTCTACTTCGCCGTCCCGGACTGCGACGAGGCGGTCGCGAAGACCCGGGCCCACGGCGGCAAGCTGCACTTCGGCCCGATGGACAGCCCCTTTGGGCGCTTCGCGGCGGTGGCGGACCCGCAGGGCGCGGCGTTCGCCGTGATCGACGTGGCGAAGACGGTCGGCGAGATGCCGAAGTTCGGCTGACCCTACGGGCCCAGGATCGGCGGCGACAGCGCGCCGAACCACACGTGCGTGACCGCGCTGACGTAGCGCGCCCCGCACCGGTCCGAGGGGACCACCAGCTGCGCACCCGTCCCGTCGAGGTCCTCGCCGTCGAGCCGGGTAGCCAGCAGCACCGGGCTCGCGCCGAAGTCGGCGTCCAACTCGGCCCAGGACAGCATCGAATGGTGTCCGTCCCCGCCGGTCACGGCGAGCAGGAACCGCGAACGGTCCTTGCGGCGGCGGGCGTCGAAGGCCGGGCCGGCGTCCGAGACGACCTCGCGGAGCAACGGGCCCTCGAACACGTGGTGCTGCGGCCCGTTCGTCGCGCAGTCGAACGTGACCGCGGCGCGGTGCTGTGCCCAGTCCCGAAGGTCCGCGACGCTGAGCTTCGCCGGGTGGTCCAGGTCTCCGTGCAGCATGAGTGTGGCCATGGCTCAGTCATGCCCGGCGCGATGCTGCCCGGAACCTCATCTGCAAGGTTGGTGCCATGATATGAGCCGCAACTGTGTAAGTGTTGGTCGTATCTGCCTGGCAGATCGCGTGAACTTCAGGATCGGCCCCCGCCCCCCGCTTCGTGGATCCTCTGCCAGACCACGTCCCGGGTTACCGGGAGCTCCGTGAAGCGGATTCCCGTCGCGTCGCGCAGCGCGTTGGCGAAGGCGGGGGCCACCGGGTTGAAGGGGCTCTCGGACATGGACTTGGCGCCGAGGGGGCCGATCGCGTCGGAGGTCTCCATGAAGTGGACCTCGGTGCGCGGGACATCGGCGTACTGCGGGAGGCGGTAGCGGCGGAAGGCGGCCGTGGTGACCTCCCCGCGCTCGTCCACCCGTACGGTCTCGAAGAGGGTGGCGCCGAGGGCCTGGGCGACGCCGCCCTCGACCTGGCCGCGGCACTGCATCGGGTTCATGACCTTGCCCGCGTCGGCGGCGTGGACGCTGCGCAGGATCTTCATCTCGCCGGTGTCCGGGTCGACGGCGATCCGGAACCACTGGGCGTTGAAGGCCACTGATCGCGGGGAGCCGCCCCAGTGGCCGTCGGCCGTGATCTCCTCCAGCCGGCCCTTGTCGTACGCGGCCTCGTAGAGCTCCTTGAGGGTGACGACCCGGCCCGCGCAGTCGAAGGACTCCGCGGACAGCCTGCACAGGTGCCGGGCCACGCCCGTGTGCCGGGCGGCGAAGGTTTTGAGGCGCTCCGCGAGGGAGTCGGCGGCCAGCATGACCGCCTTGCCCGCCACCACCGTGCCGGCCGAGCCGAAGGCGCCGGTGTCGTGGCGGACCACGTCCGTGTCCGACTGACGGACGGTGATCCGGTCGACCGTGGTGTTCAGCGCACCGGCGGTGATCTGCTGGTGGACGGTGGTGGTGCCGTTGCCGAACTCGGCCGTGCCCACGGCGATGTCGTACGTCCCGTCCCGCAGCAGGCTGATCCGGGCGTCGGCGTAGTGGCCGCCGGGCGGGCCGGTCGCGATCATCGCGACGGCCGTGCCCGTGCCGGTGAGCCAGCCTTCGGGGACGTCCTCGTGGCTGCGGTCCTCGGCGATGGCCTTGCGGACGACGTCCATGCACTGCTTCATGCCGTACGAGGCGATGAAGAGGTCCTCCTCGTGGCCGATGGGTGTCACCATGGGGTCGCCGGGGCCGATGACGTTCTTCTCGCGCAGTTCGAGCGGGTCCATGCCGAGCCGGATGGCGAGCTCGTCCATGACCGATTCGAGGGCGAAGAGGACCTGGCCCAGGCCGTAGCCGCGGAAGGCGCCCGCGGGTACGCCGTTGGTGTAGACGGAGTACGCCTCCACCTCCTTGTTCGGCGCCTTGTACACCGCGAAGGACTCGCCGACGCTGTGGAACATGACGGCCGGGCCGTGGTTCCCGTAGGCGCCGGTGTTCGAGACGACCCGGATGCGCAGTGCGGTGAGGGTGCCGTCCTTCTTGGCGCCGATCTTGATGGTGATCTTGAAGGGGTGGCGGGTGGTGGCACCGTAGAACTGCTCGGCCCGGGTGAATTCGAGTTTCACTGGGCGCCGCAGTTTGAGGGCGGCGAGGACCACGATGTCCTCGGTCAGCATTTCCTGCTTGCCGCCGAACCCGCCGCCCACGCGGCCCGCGACGACGCGGACCTCGTCCTCGTTCAGGCCGTAGAGGGCGCACAGCGCCCGCCGGGTCAGGAACGGCGCCTGGGTGGAGGAACGGACGGTGATGCGTTCGCCCGGGGAACCGTCCTCCTTGGGCTCGAAGTACGCGACGCTGCCGTGGGTCTCCAGGCTGGCGTGCTGCACGCGCTGGGTCTGGAAGGTTTCCTCGTGGACGACGTCCGCCTCCGCGTAGCCCTTCTCCATGTCGCCGAGGGTGTGGTGGACCTCGCCGCACACGTTGTTCTCGGCGCGGAAGATTCCCGACTCGGGCCCCTTGGGGTGGATGACGGGCGCGCCGGGCAGCATCGCCTCCTCCGGGTCGATGACGTACGGGAGTTCCTCGTAGGTGACCACCACGCGGCGGCAGCCCTCCTCGGCGGCCTGTTCGGAGTCGGCGACGACG
The DNA here is from genome assembly GCF_044759865.1 of Streptomyces sp. NPDC099050. Classification (NCBI taxonomy): domain Bacteria; kingdom Bacillati; phylum Actinomycetota; class Actinomycetes; order Kitasatosporales; family Streptomycetaceae; genus Streptomyces; species Streptomyces sp. NPDC099050. The sequence goes on from NZ_JBIWAE010000005.1 coordinate 317,613, forward strand.
GCCGCGACGCGCTGGCCGACGAAGCGGACCACGTCGTCCAGGACCCGGGTGTCCATCGGGTCCTCGGTCGGGTGCTCGTGGCGGGCGCTCGAGTACAGGTGGTCGGGGGCGTCGTGGTGGGTGAGGACCGCGTGCACGCCGGGGACCTGGAGGGCGTCGGTGGTGTCGATGGAGACGATCCGGGCGTGCGGGTGCGGGGAGCGCAGCAGCTTCATGTGGAGCAGCCCGGGGACGGTGACGTCGAAGGTGTAGCGAGCCGTGCCCGTGACCACCTGCGGGCCGGCCGGAGCGCCGAGGGACTTGCCGACGGCCTGGCCCGCCTCGGGGGTTTCGGCATGCTGCACGCCGCGTACGGCGTCCTCGATGGCGCGATAGCCCGTACAGCGGCAGATGTTGCCCTTGAAGGCGCGCGGGAGGTCCTCCAGCTTGCCGTCGTCGTGGGCGGTGCCCCGTTCGGCCTGGAGGGCGGCGGTGGTCATCAGGAACCCGGCGGTGCAGAAGCCGCACTGGAAGCCCTGGGCGTCGAGGAACTGCTGCTGGACGGGGTGGAGCTCGCCGCCGGGCGAGCACAGTCCCTCGACGGTGGTGACCGAGCGCCCCTCGGCGCGGACGGCCGGGTAGAGGCAGCTGTGGACGGGCTGCCCGTCGACGTGGACCGTGCAGGCGCCGCAGTCGCCCTGGTCGCAGCCCTTCTTCACGCCGAACCAGCCGCGCTCGCGGAGGTAGGTGCGCAGGCACTGGCCGGCGCGGGGCTCCTCGGTGAAACGCTGCTCGTTGATGTCGATCTCGTAGCTGCTGCTACTGCTGCTGCTACTACTGCTACTACTGCTACTACTACTGCTCATCGCGGTTCCTCCGGAGCGTCTGCGCCCGTCAGTTCTCGGCGGACCTCCTCGGCCAGGCGCAGGCCCATGTGGCGCCGCCAGGCGGGCAGGCCGTGGATGTCGTCGTACCACTCGTCGGGCCGGACGGTGTCGTCGATCGCCCGGCGCAGCTCGGCCGCCGTGGGCGGCAGCGCGAACCAGAAGCGGAAGGGGCGGGTGGTCGCGGCCGACACCGTGACGGCGAGCGAGCCGTCCTGGGGGTCGTGGGCGCCGATGACGAGGGCGCCGGAGCGGCCGAGACCGTAGAGGGAGGCCTGCCGGAAGGCCGTACGGGAGTCCAGGGCGCGGGCGGGCAGCCGCACCGAGCGCAGCAGCTCGCCGTCGCGCAGGTCCTTGACGCCGGCTCCGCGGACGAAGTCGGTGACGGGCAGGCGCCGGGTGGCGCCGTCTTGGCCCTGGAGGAGGACGGTGCCGTCGAGGGCGGCGGTGAGGGAGATCATCGGGCCGGCGGGGAGGCCGTTGCAGAGGTTGCCGCCGAAGGTCGCCATGTTCCAGATCTTGAAGCTGGCGAGGGAGGCCCGGCAGCACTGTTCGAAGAGCGGCGCGGCCGTGGCGGGCAGGGTCCGGCCGAAGCGGGACAGCTCGGTGATGGTGCAGGTGGCGGCGATGTCGAGGGAGCCGTCGGGCTGCCGGGACAGCGGGGGCCAGCCCATCCGGGAGAGGTCGACGAGACGGCGGATGTGGGGCTGGGGCTCGGAGAAGAGGTACGTTCCGCCGCCGAGCCAGGCGTCACCCGGACGCCAGGGTTCGCGGCGGCGTGCGTCCCGTACGTCGAGCACCGTGTTGAGGTCCATTTCCCGCCATCCTTTCCGTCGTCGGCTCGGCTCCCTCAGTGAAACAACGGGCCAGGCGCCGGGACGACTGGTCCCCGGCACGGAAAAGCACCAGGACCGACGGGGTCTCCCTGGTGAATCATCCAAGAGGCTATTCGCAGACTTGCCCTTGCATTTACCATGGCCACCCTCATATTCGCCTCGCGATTGTGGGCTGCCGCCCGCCGCAAGGAGTCCCCGCCATGCACGTCCTCGACCTACTCCAGTCCGACAATCTCGGCCTCACCCTGCTGTGGGGCGAGCAGTCCCTTCTCGGCCAGGAGGTCAGCGGGGTGACCGCCACCGACCTGGAGGACCCGGGCCGGTTCCTGGGTCCCGGAGAGCTCGTGCTCAGCGGCCTCGTGTGGTGGCGTCCGGGGGCGTCGGCCGCCGCCAGGACCGACCGCTTCGTCGCCGCCCTCGCCGACGCCGGGGCCCGGGCCCTGCTGGCCGGCGAGGAGACCCACGGAGGGGTGCCGGAGGAGCTCGTCGCCGCCTGCCGGGCCCACCGGATGCCGCTGGTGGCGGTCCCCGCGCAGACCAGCTTCCGGGCCGTCACCGAAGCGGTGTACCTGCGCCAGTGGGGCGACCTCAGCAGGCGCCCCACCCGGCACTTCGCGCTGCCCGAGAACGTGCGCGGCGAGCTCAGCCGGCTCCTGGAGGGCGGGGCCGGGCCGGCGGAGCTGCTGGACCGGGCGTGCGCGCACCTGGGCCGGCTGCCCTGCTACCTGCTGACCGCGAGCGGCCGCACGGTGGCCCGTACCCCGTCGGCGCCCGCGATCCCGGCGCGGCGGGCCGCCTCCGCCGCGAAGGGCGGGGTCTCGTTGGGGATCGAGAGCGAGAGCTCCCCGTACGACGCCTGGCTGCTGCACGTCCCGGACGCGGACGCGGCGCCGCCCCGGGTGCTCCACGAGATCGCCGAGGTGTTCGCGCAGTACCGCGACGGGACGGCCCGCCGGGCGGCCGCGCGCCGGGCCGCCGCGGGGGACCTGCTCGCCCTGGTGGCGGCCGAGGCCGAGCCGGACCTCCTCGTCGCCGCCCTCCAGACGGCCGGACTGCCCGCGGGTGGCCCGTACCGCGTGGTGACGGCGACCGACGGGGACGCGCTGGCGGAGGCGCTGGGGCACCTGGAGGGCGCCCGGTGGGCGGCGGGCCCGGGCGGGGCGGTGCTGTACGAGGGCCCGGCCGATGCGGCGGCCGCGGGCGGTGCGGGCGGCGTGGGCGGCGCGGGCGGCGCGGGCGGTGCGGGCGACGCGCGCGACGCCGCCGGGTCGGCCGCTGCCGGTCTCGCCGACCGGCTGCGCGCGGTATGGCCGCTGCTCCAGGCGTGCGCCGAACCGGGGACCGACCTGCGGCTCGGCGTGGGCGCGCGGACGGCTTCGGCCGAGGGGCTACGCGCGTCACTGTGCCAGGCGCGCTTCGCGCTGACGGCGGCGGACGCGGAGGTCGCGGTCCGCGGGGTCGAGCAGCTGGACACCCTGGCCGAACTGCTGTCGGGGGTGCCGCCGGAGGTCCGGGGGGTGTTCGGGGCGCGAACGCTGGGCGCGCTCGGCGACGGGATGCTGAGGGAGACCCTGGAGGTGTTCCTCGCGAACAACTGCTCGTGGACGCGTACGGCGGAGGCACTGCACCTGCACGTGAACACGGTCCACTACCGGATCGAGCGCGTGGAGTCCCTGACCGGCCGCGACCTGTCCCGCCTCGACCACAAGCTGGACCTGTACGCGGCGCTGCGCTGCTAGCCCGCGCCCGCGCCCTCTGCCCGCCCCCGGACCCGGGTGCGGGCAGAAGAGGTGGTCCGAACAGGAGCAAAACTCTCCTCACGGGACGAAGAGGTCAATGGGCGTAGCGTCGTAGGAGCGACCGGAAAAGCGAAGGAAGGGTGCCGCCGATGTCCGTCCCGTCCGTCCCGTCCGCCCAGCCCGAACCGCTCACGCCTCCCACCCCGCCCGCGCTCCCCCTCCTCGTCGGGTTCGACGGTTCGCCCCGGAGCATCACCGCCGCGCGGTGGGCCGCCCGCGAGGCCCTGGCCGCCGGGGCGCCGCTCCGGCTGCTCCACGTGGGCCGGGCCTGGCCGGCCGTCCAGCCGATCTCCGTGGAGTTCCAGCCCGTGCTCGGCGCGAGCGAGCACGTGGCGAGGACCGCGCTGGCGGCCCTCGCCGAGGAACTCCGGACCAACCACCGGGGCCTGACCGTAGAGACGGCCACCGCCGAGGGCGGGCCCGGCAACGAGATCCCGCGGGCGGCCGCCCAGGCGGACGCCGGGCTGATCGTGCTCGGTGCGAGCGGCGAGGACCGCCACCCGCTGCCGCAGCTCGGCTCCACCGCGCTGCACGTCGCGGGGCGCGCCGGGATCCCGGTCGTCCTGGTACGGGAGCCCGCCGTGCGCGCACCGCACGGAGGCGGGGTCGTCGTCGGGGTGGACCCGGCGGGCGACCACGGCGCGGTGCTCGACTTCGCGTACGCCTGGGCGGCGCGGCACGCCCTCCCGCTGCGCGCGGTGCGCGCGGCGGGGAGCGGCCCGGTGGACCCGGAGCCGCTCGAAGCGGCGGTGGCCGCGGCCGGCGCGCGCTACCCGCGGGTCCGGGCCGAGTGCGTGACCCTCCCCGGCGACCCCGCGGAGCTCCTGCTCGCCGAGGCCGCCGAGGCCGACCTCCTGGTCGTGGGCCGCCGCCACCACCGCCCCCTCCACGGCATGGGCCCCACGGACCACGCGGTGGCCCACCACGCCCACTGCCCGGTGGCCCTGATCCCCCACGACTAGCCGGCGGTTCGCGCCCCGTCGAGGCGGTCCGCCGTCCTACCGCACCTGCCGGGCCCGGTCGGGGGCACGGTCGTCGAAGGTGTCCTCCGGGAATCCTCGCGGGATGCGCTCACCGCTCATCGCTCACCGCCGCAGCAGCACGATCACCGACCCCCACATCGTCAGCAGTACGTTGCCCAGGGCGTACGGGACCGTCGTCCCCAGGGCCGGGATCTGGCTGCGCGCGCGTTCCGTCAGGGCGCCCAGCGCGGCCGTCGTGGTCTGGGCCCCGGCCAGGGCGCCGAGCAGGATCGGGAGGGGGAGGCGCTGCACGAAGTGCCCGTAGGCGAATCCGGCCAGCAGCGGCACGGTCGTCACGGCCGCCCCCCAGAGCAGCAGCGGCCAGCCGGCTTCGCGCAGGCCCGGGACGAAGCTCGGACCGGCGTTGAGGCCGACGACCGTGACGAACACGCACAGCCCGAGCGTGCCCATCAGCCACTGCGCGGCCGACGGCAGGTTCCCGTACGTGGGGTACTTGCTGCGGATCCAGCCGAAGACCAGCCCCATCAGCAGCGCCCCGGTGGAGGTGGACAGCGACAGCGGAGCGCCGGCCGCGTGCAGCGCCGGGATGCCGAGGCAGCCGCCGAGGAAGAGCCCGAGCGCGATCCACACCATGTCCGTCGCGAAGCTGGTCGGCACCGGCTTGCCCAGCGCCGCCGCGGCCGCCTCCACCCGGCTGCGCGGCCCGGTCAGGACCAGGGTGTCGCCGCGCTCCACGGTGCTGTCGAGGCGGACCCGCAGGTCGGCGCCGGCCCGCCAGTGCCCGTCGACGAAGACGCCCGGCATGAACTCCTCGTGGCGCAAGGTGCGGATGGTGCGGCCGCTGAGGTTCCGGTCGGTGATGACCACGTGCAGGGACTCGGTGCGGTAGGCGAGCAGCTCGAAGTCGTCCGTCTCCATCCCGATGTGCGTGCGCGCGTCGTACGCGACCAGGTCGCCGCGGACCGCGCTGACGGCCAGGACGTCCCCGATCTCGACGCGGGTGTCCGCGGTGTGCTCCAGGATCTCCCCACCGCGGCGCAGCCGGGTGATGTAGAGCCGCCGTCCCGCGGCCTTTTGCTCCGCCTCGAAGTCCCCGATCGTGCGCCCGGCGAAGGCGGCCACGTCGACGGCGTAGGCGCGCAGCACGTGCTTGTAGTAGCCCTCCCCGGCGTCGGGGTCGTCCTCGGCGGCCTCCAGGTCGGCGGCGAGCACGGCGCTCTCCTCGGCGAGGTCCCGGCGCAGCAGGCGCGGCAGGATCCCGGCGAGGAGCAGCGCGGGCAGGACCGTACCGAGGGGGTACGTGACCGCGTAGGCGACGGCGATCAGATGCGACTGGTCCCGGGCCTCGGCGGCGCTGACACCGGGCAGGTGGGCGATGGCGTCGGAGCCCACGCCGATGACGGCGGACTGGGTGAGGCCGCCGCCGAGCAGACCGGCGGAGAGGCCGGGCCCGTAACCGGCGAGGGTGGCGAAGGCCCAGGCGGAGGCGAGTCCGGTGACGCAGACGATGAGGGCGAGGACGACCTGGGGGAGGCCGTCCTTGCGCAGGGCGCGGAAGAACTGCGGGCCGACGTCGTAGCCGAGGGCGAAGAGGAACATGAGGAAGAAGACGGACTTGATCGGACCGTCGATCTCGACCTTGGCCTGGGAGCCGATGACCAGTCCGGCGACGAGGCATCCGGTGACGGCGCCCAGCGCGATGGACTTGTACCGGACGCGGCCGAGCAGGAAGCCGACGGCGATGGTCAGGAAGATCAGCAGCTCGGGGTAGGGCTGGAAGATCTCCGTCCTGAGCCAGTCCATCCACGCCACCCGCACTCCCCCGCTTCCCGCCCGCTCGCCCGCCGGTGCCGCCCGCACGGCCTCCTGGGCAGGCCTCCTGGGCCGACCTGCTGGCCCGACCTCCTGGGCCGACCTCCTGGGCCGGCCGTCCCGGGAAACGTTATGTGCCGGTATGTCCGCCAGCATGTCCACGCTCGGCGAGGTACTGCTCCCAGGTGCGCCGGCCGAGCGCGTGGCCGGGGGCGGTCAGGTGACCGGCGCGCCAGGCGGCCCCGATCCCGCCGGGGATCCGGACGGGGAGGACCGGGCGGCGCTTGCCGGTGGCGCGCAGCCAGTCCCTGGCGAGGCCGGCGGCCGGGTACACGGCCGGGCCGGCGAAGTCGGGCACCCGGCCGGCCGGATCGCCGAGGGCCAGCTCGACCAGCCGGTCCGCCACTTCGCCCGCGTCGGCCGGCTGGCAGTCGGTGCCCACAGTCCCAGCCTTCCCGGCCGAAGCCACGGCCAAAGCCGCGGCCGCCGTCACCGACGTGGCCGGTGGGTCTCGAACTCCTGTGCCGTGTCCGTGGCCCCACGCTAGGCGCGGGCCTCCGGCAGGCCCCCGGCAGGCCGGTCCGTCGGCTCCGCGAGCAGGCCGAGCACCTGTCGCGGTGTCCAGTGGCCGGCCGCGCCGGGGCAGGCGGACAGGTAGTCGGCGATCTCCTGCTCCGCCCACGGTCCCGACTCCAGCAGACCGGACGCGAGGTACCGCAGGTACGCGGCGGACGGCACGATCGGCTCGACGTCCCCGACGGACCACGGGGCGGTGAACGTCAGCACGGGGATGCCTTCGACCGTCCCCGGGCAGACCAAGGTCTCGTACCGGCCGCTGCCCGACTCGTCGCGGCCTTCGCGCAGCACCCTGGAGAGGTCGAGATCCGCTCCCGGGTCCCGGTACATCTCCTGCGCGGCGATGTCCGACAGCTGGCTCACGGTCACGAGGTGGGCCCGCCCCAGCAGGCGGCCCGGCGCCGACGGGTCGTAGAAGCCCCTCCCTCCCGTCCACACCGGGGACTCGGTGGCGAAGTAGAGGCACCCGGCGAGCTGGACGGCGATCGACCGCTCCGGCGTCCGGCGGTCCCGGCAGCCGGGATGGGAGCGCGCCGCGCCGGGCGGAGTTCCGCCGGCGATGTAGGCGGCGAGCCGGTTCATGTGCATGTTGGAGCCGTACGAGGCGTACCAGACCCGGCGGTGGACGGGGGGAGCCTCGGCGCCGAGCGGGACCGCGGTGTGGACGACCATGCTGTTCCTCGCCTGTGGGAAGGGGCGCGGCATCGGTTTCGTCGGCAAACGAAGAAGAGCCCCGCTGCAAGCAGCGGGGCTCTTCGACGTATTGCCCGGTGAGAGCAATGGCGGAGGATACGAGATTCGAACTCGTGAGGGGTTGCCCCCAACACGCTTTCCAAGCGTGCGCCCTAGGCCACTAGGCGAATCCTCCGCGGCAAACAATACAAGACGTTGAGGGGTGCTCGCGAACGTGATCGCCGGGCGGGGTCGGGCCGGGGTGCGGGTCGGGATGCGGGTCGGGGTCCGGCTCGATTCCAGGGCCCTCCATCCGCTAGGGTGGGGCCAGCCCCTCACGTGGCGCTATCTCACCCAACTCCCCCAGGGCCGGAAGGCAGCAAGGGTAAGTGGGCTCTGGCGGGTGCGTGGGGGGCGCTTTGCGTTCCGGGACGGGTCGGGCCGGCCGGGCCGCTCAGCGATGGGAACAGGACCAGTGCGGTCCGCGGGTCCCGCCGCGGACCTGGCGCACCCACTGCGGACCTGGCGTCCCCGCCGCGGAACGGACGTCCCCGCCGCGGACCTGGCGGGTCTGCGGGCCACCGTTGTCGGTGGGCCCGGATAACCTCGTATACGTGTCGTCCCTTGCGCTGTACCGCCGCTACCGCCCCGAGTCGTTCGCCGAGGTCATCGGGCAGGAGCATGTCACTGACCCGCTGATGCAGGCCCTGCGCAACAACCGGGTCAATCACGCGTACCTGTTCAGCGGGCCGCGAGGCTGTGGCAAGACCACCAGCGCGCGCATCCTCGCCCGCTGTCTGAACTGTGAGCAGGGCCCCACGCCCACGCCCTGCGGCGCATGCCAGTCCTGCAAGGACCTCGCGCGCAACGGGCCGGGGTCCATCGACGTCATCGAGATCGACGCCGCCTCGCACGGTGGTGTGGACGACGCCCGTGACCTGCGCGAGAAGGCCTTCTTCGGGCCCGCCTCCAGCCGGTACAAGATCTACATCATCGACGAGGCGCACATGGTCACCCCGGCGGGCTTCAACGCCCTGCTGAAGGTGGTCGAGGAGCCGCCGGAGCACCTCAAGTTCATCTTCGCCACGACCGAGCCCGAGAAGGTCATCGGGACCATCCGGTCCCGGACCCACCACTACCCCTTCCGGCTCGTGCCCCCCGGCACCCTGCGGGACTACCTCGGCGAGGTCTGCGGCCGCGAGGGCGCCCACGTCGAGGAGGGCGTGCTGCCGCTCGTCGTGCGCGCCGGCGCCGGATCCGTCCGTGACTCCATGTCCGTCATGGACCAGCTCCTGGCCGGCGCCGCGGAGCAGGGTGTGACGTACGCCATGGCCACCTCGCTCCTCGGCTACACCGACGGGACCCTCCTGGACGCCGTCGTGGACGCGTTCGCCGCCGGGGACGGGGCCGCGGCCTTCGAGATCGTGGACCGGGTGGTGGAGGGCGGCAACGACCCGCGCCGCTTCGTCGCCGACCTGCTGGAGCGGCTGCGCGACCTGGTGATCCTGGCCGCCGTGCCCGACGCCCGGGAGAAGGGGCTCATCGACGCCCCGAACGACGTGGTCGAGCGGATGCAGGCCCAGGCCTCCGTGTTCGGGGCCGCCGAGCTGTCCCGGGCCGCCGACCTGGTCAACACGGGGCTCACGGAGATGCGCGGAGCCACCTCGCCGCGGCTGCAGCTGGAGCTGATCTGCGCCCGCGTGCTGCTGCCCGCCGCCTTCGACGACGAGCGTTCCGTGCAGGCGCGGCTCGACCGGCTGGAGCGCGGCGGTGCGGCCCAGGCCGCCGCCGCCTTCGCCGCCGCCCCCGGCCCGGCCCCCGCCATGGGCTACGTACCCGGGCCGGAGGCCCACGCCATGGCCCCCGCGACGGTACGGCCCCCCGCGCAGCCGGCTCCGGTGCACCAGGCCGCCCCGGCCCCCGTGCACCAGGCCCCCGCCCCGGTCGCGGCCCCGGTGGCTCCGCCCGAGCCGGTGGCCCCGGCCGCCGCCGCTCCCGGCGCCTGGCCCGGCGCCGCGCAGCCCGGCGGCGGCGCTCCCGGCGCCTGGCCCGGCGCCGCCACCCCGGGCGCCCCCGCGGCCCCGGCCCCGGCTTCCGCCCCGGCCCCGGCTTCCGCCCCGGCCCCGGCTTCCGCCCCGGCCCCGGCTCCCGCCGCGGCCCCGGCCGCCGCCCCCGCCGCGGGGGCCTGGCCCGGCGCGGCCACCCCCGGCGCCCCGGCCGCCCCCGCGGCTCCCCCGGCGGCTCCGGCGCAGGCCCCCCGGGCCCCCGCTCCGGCGGAGCCCGCAGCCCCGGCGCCCGGCATGGCCGCCGGCGCCGGGCAGATCCAGGCGATGTGGCCGGCCGTGCTGGACGCCGTCAAGAACCGCCGCCGCTTCACGTGGATCCTGCTGAGCCAGAACGCCCAGGTCGCCGGTTTCGACGGCACGACCCTCCAGCTCGGCTTCCCCAACGCCGGAGCCCGCGACAACTTCGCGAGCAGCGGCAGCGAGGACGTCCTCAAGGCGGTGCTGGCCGAGCAGTTCCAGGTCACCTGGAAGATCGAGGCCGTCGTCGGCGGGGGAGCCCAGCCCATGGCCCCCGTGTCCGCGTCCTCCTACGGGGCTCCGCCCGCGCCCGCCTACCACCAGCCGCCGACCCAGCAGGCACCGCAGCAGCAGCCCCAGCAGACGTACCAGCAGCAGCCGCCGCCGCCGCAGCAGCCGCAGTCCCAGCAGCCGCAGCAGTCGTACCAGCAGCACCAGTCCCAGCAGCAGCACCAGCCGCCCACCCACCAGGCGCCCCCGCCGGTCGCCCCCGAGGACGACATCGCGGAGGCCGACGACCCGGACCTGGTCGACACCGCGCTGAGCGGACACGACCTGATCGTGCGCGAGCTCGGAGCCACCGTTGTAGAGGAATATACGAACGACTAGGGGGTCCGACTTGGGTGCCCGCACGAAGGGCATCCGGGAACGCGGGCTAGTCTTCATCGCGTGAAGGTCCTCGTCATCGGCGGCGGCGCCCGCGAACATGCCCTGTGCCGCTCTCTGTCCCTCGATTCCGACGTCAACGCGCTGTACTGCGCTCCCGGCAACGCCGGCATCGCCGAGGTGGCCGAGCTCCGCCCCGTCGACCCCCTCGACGGCGAAGCCGTCGCCCGTCTCGCCACCGAGCTCCGCGCCGACCTGGTCGTCGTCGGCCCGGAGGCCCCGCTCGTCGCCGGGGTCGCCGACGCCGTGCGCGCGGTGGGCATCCCCGTCTTCGGCCCGTCCGGCGAGGCCGCGCAGCTGGAGGGTTCCAAGGCCTTCGCCAAGGACGTGATGGCCGCCGCGGGCGTCCCGACGGCCCGCAGCTACGTCTGCACCACCCCGGAAGAGGTGGACGAGGCCCTCGACGCCTTCGGCGCCCCGTACGTGGTCAAGGACGACGGCCTCGCCGCCGGCAAGGGCGTCGTGGTCACCGACGACCGGGCCGCCGCCCGCGCCCACGCGCTGGGCTGCGACCGCGTGGTCATCGAGGAGTTCCTCGACGGCCCCGAGGTCTCCCTCTTCGCCATCACCGACGGCGTCACCGTGCTGCCGCTCCAGCCCGCGCAGGACTTCAAGCGCGCGCTCGACGGGGACGCGGGTCCCAACACCGGCGGCATGGGCGCGTACTCCCCGCTCCCCTGGGCGGACCCGAAGCTCGTCGACGAGGTCATGGCCTCCGTCCTGCAGCCGACCGTGGACGAGCTGCGCCACCGCGGCACCCCCTTCTCCGGGCTGCTCTATGCGGGCCTCGCGATCACCTCGCGCGGGACGCGGGTCATCGAGTTCAACGCCCGCTTCGGCGACCCCGAGACCCAGGTGGTCCTGGCCCGGCTGCGCACCCCGCTCGCGAGCGTGCTGCTGGGCTCCGCCAACGGCACCCTGGACGCGCTGCCCCCGCTCAGCTGGCGCGAGGACGCGGCCGTCACCGTGGTCATCGCCTCCCACAACTACCCGGAGACCCCCCGCACCGGGGACCCCATCACGGGCCTGGCCGACGTGGCCGAACAGGACGCCCCGTACGCGTACGTCCTGCACGCCGGGACCCGCACCGAGGGCGACGAGGTCGTCAGCGCGGGCGGACGCGTGCTGTCGGTGACGGCGACCGGTTCCGATCTGGCGCAGGCCCGGGACAGGGCGTATAAGGCGGTAGCGCGGATCGGGCTCGACGGCTCGCAGTACCGCACGGACATCGCGGCGAAGGCGGCGGAACGCCGCTGATCAGCGGGATTCCACGGAAGCGGGCCCGGTACGCACTCGGTGCGGCCGGGCCCGCGCGCATGCTCGCGTGCGAGTGCATCCAGCCGCGTTCGAACGCACCCAGCTTTACCCAAAGCCATTCCATCGGGTGATCGTCGCCCCGTCTGCCTGACGTCCGCCCGCGCCCCAACTATGGTGCGGCGCAAGCATTCCGGCTCTCATTCCGGCACATGGCCCACCGGCATTGCGATGTCAGTGGCTGGTGTCACAGTGGGGGAGTGAGCAACGCCGCCGCATGGCAGAGGGGGTGAGGTCCGGCCGTGTCCGGAACAGGTTCGATCGCTGAAGTGGGTACGCCGTCCGCGCGTTCCCGTGCCTTGGCCGTGCTGCGTGTGCGCAGCAGGGCACTGGCCGTCGGGCTGCTGCCCGCCGCCGTGGCCGTGGTGCTGGTGAGCGCCCGCATGACGGGCCGGCTCGCCGGTGACCCCTGGCCGACCGTGATCCTGGCCGTGTGCGCCGTCGCCGCGTTCGTCCTGCTCGTCGGCGGGATCTTCGCCGCCGTCGTGCTGCGGGCCGGCCCCGCCATGACCCCGACCGTGCCGCTGTCGGAGTCCGCCGCCCCCGATCTCTACCGGCTCGTGCGGGACCTGGCGGACCGGATGGACGTTCCCGCGCCCTCCGCCATAGCCCTGACCCCCGACTGCGACAGCTGGCTGGAGGACCGCACGCACCCGGCGCACCGCCGGGCCCGCGGCCGCACGCTCATATCGGGCGGGGCCGCCGGAGCGGGCGGCCCGGAGTGCGAGCCCGGCGCCGCCCCGGTGCTGGTGATCGGCTCGCCGTTCCTGTGGTGGATGAGGGTCGCCGAGCTCCGCGCCGTCCTCGCGCCCGTCGTCGCCGGTACGGGACCCTCCGGGCACCCGGACATAGCCGACGCGCGCGGATTCGTACGGGGCCTGGACGCCGCGGTGGACGTGGGCGGCCGGCGCTTCCTCGGCTGGATCGCCGCCTCCGCCCGGCTGCTGCTGCGGCTGTGCAGGGTGGACGCCGCCGAGATGGAGCGCGGGGTCGCCGCCGCCGCCTCGGACCGTGCACAGGGTGTGGACTACGCCCTGCGGATCGTCGCCCAGGAGCAGGTCGGGCTGGCGTACGCCGGCTGGGACCGGCTGCTGACCCGCGTCGCGCTCCCCGCCTGGCGGATGGGCCGCTGGCCCGCGCACCTGGACGCGGGTGTCGTCTCCGCGCTGACCGAGCTGTCCCGCCGCGACCGGCTGGCCGACGGGTTCACCTCCCGCCTGGGCGAGCGCCCGGCGTGCGATCTGCTGGACCAGCCGGGTGCGGTGGACGAGGCCGCCTCGCTGCTGGCCGCGCGGCTGTTCCACGGAGGTCCCGCCGAGGCCGGTCCGGACTGGTCGCCGGTGGACTGGGCGGCTTATCCGGAGGAGGTCGTCGACCGCAAGTGGCGCACGGAGGCGGCCCGTCTGCTGGCCGCCCTGGACGCGCTGTCCGCTGCGCCGGGCCCCGCCGCCTCCACGGTGGAGCGGGTGCTGATCCACCTCGCCGAAGCCGATGCCGACGCCCTGGCGGGCCGGCTGAGCGGTGACCTGGCGCGGGAGGCCGTACCCGCCCTGGCGGCCGCCGCCGCCGCGGGACGCGGGGCCGACGCGCTGCCGCTGTTCCCGCTGGAGGCCCCGCGCAGCGGGCGTGACCTGCTGGCGGACCACGTCGTGGCGCTGGTGTGCTGCGCCGCGGTCGACTCCGCGGGAGGCGAGCCCGGGCTGGACTGGCTGGACGGGCCGGTCCTGCTGGTCGCCGGGGTGCGGCGGGCCGATCTCGCCGGACCCGTGCTCTCGCTCGTGGAGGACCGGGACCCCGGCCCGCTCCGGGACTGGCTCGCGGAGGTCGGCGTACGCCCCGAGAAGCCGGTCCGCCTGGTCTAGGCCGGAGACGGGCCCGGCCCTCCGGCCCCGCAGGCCCCGCGGGCCCCGCCGGCCCCTCTGGTCCCGGGGCCGGGCCCCGCCGGGATCCCCTTTGAAATTTTCGCGACGAACGGTGACGGACTGCGTGCGTTATGTGATGTGCTGGGGACCGGTCGCGGCGTTCGGGGGAGCGAGGGAGGGGAGCAGCGGTATGGGTGCGGAGCAGATCAGGCGTTGGGAGTCGGGTGCGCTCGCGCACGCGGTGACCGATCCCTTCGGCCAGGGCCCCCTGCCGTGGTTCCGGGGGAGCGAGCTCTACTACGACGACAACGGCCAGGTCGTGCCCTGGTACGTGGACCCGGCCGTGGCCGCCGGGCCGGGCCAGCAGATCCCCCGTGCCCGTGGCGCGGGCGGCCCCCGCACCGCCGACGACGTGCACCGGCAGATCAAGGGGTTCGCCTCCACCGGAGCCGTCGCGCCCGGTGAGGCCATCGACTTCCACATCACCGTGGACCCGCCCCAGCAGTTCTCCGTGGACGTCTACCGCATCGGGCACTACGGCGGCGACGGCGCCTCCAAGATCACCACCAGCCCCCGGCTCTCCGGCATCGTCCAGCCCGCACCCCTGGCCGCCGACCGCACCGTCTCCTGCCACCACTGGTGGCTGTCCTGGCGGCTCCAGGTCCCCTCGTACTGGAGCGTCGGCGCCTACGTGGCGGTCCTGACGACCGCCGACGGATACCGCTCGCACATCCCCTTCACGGTGCGCGACGACCACCCGGCCGATCTGCTGCTCCTGCTGCCCGACATCACCTGGCAGGCGTACAACCTCTACCCGGAGGACGGCAGAACGGGCGCGAGCCTCTACCACGCCTGGGACGAGGAGGGCCGGCTGCTCGGCGAGCGCGACGCCGCCATCACCGTCTCCTTCGACCGCCCCTACGCGGGCGCGGGCCTGCCCCTGCACGTGGGCCACGCCTACGACTTCATCCGCTGGGCCGAGCGCTACGGCTACGACCTCGCCTATGCCGACGCCCGCGATCTGCACGCCGGCCGCGTCGACCCCACCCGTTACCGCGGGCTGGTCTTCCCCGGCCACGACGAGTACTGGTCCGGCCCCATGCGCCGCACCGTCGAGCGCGCCCGCGACCACGGGACCTCGCTCGTCTTCCTCTCCGCCAACACCATGTACTGGCAGGTCGAGCTCTCCCCCTCGCCCTCCGGAGTCGACGACCGGCTCCTCACCTGCCGAAAACGCCGCGGCCCGGGCCGCCCCAGCCTCTGGCGCGAGGTGGACCGCCCGGAGCAGCAGCTGCTCGGCATCCAGTACGCGGGACGGGTCCCCGAGCCCGCGCCGCTCATCGTGCGCAACGCCACGCACTGGCTCTGGGACTCCACCGGAGCCGTCGAGAACGACGAACTCCCCGGCCTGGTCGCGGGCGAGGCCGACCGGTACTTCCCGCGCACCCAGCTCCCCGAGCACCAGAGCCGGATCCTGCTCGCGCACTCCCCGTACGAGGACGGCGACGGCCACCGCCGCCACCAGGAGACCTCGCTCTACCGGGCCCCCAGCGGCGCGCTCGTCTTCGCCTCCGGAACCTTCGCCTGGTCCCCGGCCCTCGACCGCCCCGGGCACGTGGACGAGCGGGTGCAGCGGGCCACCGCCAACCTCCTCGACCGCATCTGCAAGAGGGACTGACCGCCGGACCCGCCGGACCGGCGGACCCGTTGTCCAGGGTCGTGGCCGGGTGCGGGAGAATGGGCCGCGCGCTCGTACAGAACCACAGGGAGACTCCGTGCCCGGATTCGTCGAAAAGCCCGAGCCGGTCCAGGTGCCCGGCCTCGTCCACCTCCACACCGGCAAGGTCCGCGACCTCTACCGCGACGAGGACGGCAACCTCGTGATGGTCGCCAGCGACCGCATCTCCGCGGCCGACTGGGTGCTGCCCACGGAGATCCCGGACAAGGGCCGGATCCTGACCCAGCTCTCCCTGTGGTGGTTCGACCAGCTCGCGGACCTCGTCCCCCACCACGTCATCAGCACCGAGCTGCCCGCCGGCGCCCCCGCCGACTGGGCCGGCCGCGCGCTGGTCTGCCGGAACCTCGAGATGGTCCCCGTGGAGTGCGTGGCCCGCGGCTACCTGACCGGCTCGGGCCTCGCCGAGTACGAGAAGACCCGTACGGTCTGCGGACTGGGCCTGCCCGAGGGCCTGGTCGACGGCTCCGAGCTGCCCGGCCCGATCTTCACCCCGGCCGCCAAGGCCGAGGTCGGCGAGCACGACGAGAACGTCTCCTACGAGGAGGTCGCCCGCACCCAGGGCGCCGAGACGGCCGCCCTGCTGCGCCAGACCACCCTCGCCGTCTACGGCCGGGCCCGGGACATCGCCCGCGACCGCGGGATCATCCTGGCGGACACCAAGTTCGAGTTCGGCTTCGACCAGGACGGCAACCTGGTCGCCGCCGACGAGGTGCTGACCCCGGACTCCTCCCGCTTCTGGCCGGCCGACCTGTGGGAGCCGGGCCACAGCCAGCCGTCCTTCGACAAGCAGTACGTCCGCGACTGGCTGTCCTCCCCCGCCTCCGGCTGGGACTCCAAGGGCGAACTCCCGCCGCCCGCCCTCCCGCAGGAGATCGTGGAGCAGACCCGCTCCCGCTACGTCGAGGCGTACGAGCGCCTCACCGGCCAGACCTGGGCCTGAGCCCACACACGGCGGAGAACGGCGAAGGGGCCCCGGAAACGGGCCCCTTCCCCGGGGCGGCGCCCCCGGGAACGAAAGAAGCCCCGGTCCGAGGACCGGGGCTTCTTCACTGCTGAGCGGACAACGCGACTCGAACGCGCGACATCCACCTTGGCAAGGTGGTGCTCTACCAACTGAGCTATGTCCGCAGGTGCGCCGTAGCGCGAGAACCACTATACCCAACCCCGGGCCCGTGCGAGACGCACCGCGGTGTGCCGGTTCTCGGCCCCCAGCTTGGTGGCCGCCGAGGACAGGTAGTTCCTTACCGTCCCGGGGGACAGCGAGGCCCGCTCCGCGATCTCCGCGATCGGCGCCCCGTCCCCGGCCAGTTCCAGCACCTCGGCCTCGCGGGCGGTCAGCGGGGAGTCGCCCGCGCTGATCGCGTCGGCCGCCAACTCCGGGTCCACGTAGCGGCCTCCGGCGTGCACGGTCCGGATCAGCTCGGCCAGCCGCTGCGCCGAGACGGTCTTCGGCGCGAAGGCCCGTACGCCCGCGGCCAGGGCCCGCTTCAGGTGCCCGGGCCGGCCGTGGCTGGTCACGATCATGGTCTTGCAGTGGGGGAGTTCGGCCCGCAGGGATGTGGCCACGCTCACACCGTCGGCCCCCGGCATCTGCAGGTCCAGCACCGCCACGTCCGGCCGGTGGGCCCGCGCCATCGCGAGCGCCTCCGGCCCCGAGGCGGCCTCGGCGACGACCAGCAGGTCGTCCTCCAGTCCCAGCAGCGCGGCGAGCGCGCCCCGGATCAGGTGCTCGTCGTCGGCCAGCAGTACGCGTACGGGGGTCATGCCCGCGCCTCCAGTTCTCGGATCGGACCGGCCGCCGGGCCGGGGATCCGCGCCCGCAGCCGGAACCGGCCGCCGTCCACCGGGCCGGCCTCCAGCGTGCCGTCCAGCACCGCGAGCCGTTCCCGCAGGCCCGCGAGCCCCGAGCCCGGCGGCCCGGCCGGGGCCTTGGGGACCCCGTCGTTCTCCACCACCAGCGTGAGCGCGCCCGAGGGGCCCGCCGTCAGCCGGATCACGCAGCTGCGGGCGTCGCCGTGCCGCAGTACGTTCGTCGTCGCCTCGCGCACCACCCAGCCGAGCGCCGACTGGGCCTCGGCGGGCAGCTCGCGGCCCTGTTCGTACTCGACCAGGCAGTCCATCCCGGCCGCGTGCAGGACCCCGCGGGCGCCCTCCAGCTCCACCGCGAGGTTCGCCTCGCGGTAGCCGCGGACCACGTCGCGGACCTCCTTCTGGGACTCCCGGGCGATCCGCTGCACCTCGATCATCTGGTCGACGGCCTCGGGGCGTTCGCGCCGCGCGAGCTGCACGGCCAGCTCGCTCTTGAGGGCGATCACCGCCAGATTGCGGCCCATCACGTCGTGCAGGTCCCGGCCGAACCGCAGCCGTTCCTCGGCCACCGCGAGCTGCGCCTGGACCTCGCGGGCCCGGTCCAGCTCGTAGACGGTGTCGAGCAGCCAGCCGGAGAACCCGCAGGCGAAGCAGAGGAAGGCGCTGCTCAGCAGCACCCCGACGGCCATCCCGGCGGACCCGCCCGGCGAGATGCCGAAGGCGAGGGACGCCAGGCCGACG
Organism: Streptomyces sp. NPDC099050; assembly: GCF_044759865.1. Lineage (NCBI taxonomy): Bacteria > Bacillati > Actinomycetota > Actinomycetes > Kitasatosporales > Streptomycetaceae > Streptomyces > Streptomyces sp. NPDC099050. The sequence goes on from NZ_JBIWAE010000005.1 coordinate 335,587, forward strand.
AAGGCGGCCGTGGCCGGAGCCACGTAGCGCATCTGCCGGACCTCGCGCATGCACAGGACGAGCGCGCCGCTGGCGAAGCAGGTCGTACCGGCGATGAGGGTCGGCGCCACCCCCTCGTCGCCCGTGAGGCCTGCCGCGCGCAGACCGAGGACGCCCAGGGTGACGGCGGCGGTGAGGCCGGCGACGGTGACCGCGAGCCGCACCGGCTGCTCGCGCCGGCCCAGGATCCAGTCGAGCGCCCGGGAGGAGAGGAAGCCGATGACGAGGGAGTGCGCGCACACCGTCAGGAAGACCGCGACCGTGACCAGGGCGGGGACCTTCCCGGCCGTCGCCCCCAGCGCGGCCAGCCCGATGGAGACGATCTCGATGACCACGAAGAAGTGGAACGACCAGCGCGTGTACAGCTCGACCTTCTCCGCGCTGCTGCGGTTCTTCCACCAGCCGCTCAGTTTCATGGCCCCAGTCTCGCGGCCGGAGGGCCGCGGGATCCATGACACCTGTCATGGATCCCGGGGCTCCGATAACCGGGCGCACGACAAAGGCCCCGGTCGATGACCGGGGCCTTCATTCGCTGAGCGGACGACGCGACTCGAACGCGCGACATCCACCTTGGCAAGGTGGTGCTCTACCAACTGAGCTACGTCCGCATGCTTCCCACGACAAAACTGCCGTGCGATGCGTGCATCACTCTACCTGATCCACAACCGTGGTCGGTAAAGCGAGCAGAGCGGGTGACAGGGATCGCACACTGCGCCTTCCTCCTGGAAGGAGGATGTTCTGCTACTGAACTACACCCGCACGACTTCGGGGTCTGACCTGCGGCCTCGCCCCTTGGCGTGATCCACACACTAGCGGATCGGTGGGGGTGGATGGCAAATCGGCTCTCAGTGAGCCGCGTTGTACTCCTCGTAGACCTTCTTGGGGATCCGCCCGCGCGGCGGGACGTCGAGCTGGTTGGAGCGGGCCCAGGCCCGGACGACCGCGGGGTCGGGGGCGATGGAGGTGTGCTTGAAGGTCTTGCCGGAGCGGGCCTGCCGGCGGCCGGCGGCCACGAAGGGGGCGAGGCTCTTCCGCAGTTTCTTTGCGTTGGCCACATTGAGGTCGATCTCGTACGACTTACCGTCCAGCCCGAAGACGACCGTTTCCGATGCATCTCCGCCATCGATGTCGTCGGAGATCGTGACTACTACGCGCTGCGCCACGGATATCGGTCCCTTCGCGCGACGCCGCTCCCGCAGACGTGCGCGGACGGAGCGGTGATGTCGCCTGTGTGGATGTATCGGAAGAATGCATCTTTCTGGCGTCACCGTGCGCCGGAAAATACCGGTGCGACGGCGGATTCCTTTGTACCCCGATTCTCATTGCATTGCGAAGCCCAGTTAATTATCTCCGCGTGTCCCGCCGCAATCCCGGGCGCGTGGTTTTCCGGCGGATTTTGCGAAGCGTTGGTGAAGCCGAAACCGCGTGGAGGATCATACAAGAGAGATATCTACCCGCGTAGAAATTTCCTCCAGGTACGCTGAGGGAACCGCCTTCGCACCAACCACCTCATCGGGAGTGCCAGTGGCACGCGTCGTAGTCGACGTCATGCTCAAGCCGGAGATCCTCGACCCCCAGGGCCAGGCGGTGCAGCGTGCACTGCCGCGCCTGGGCTTCGAAGGGATCGCCGACGTTCGCCAGGGGAAGCGCTTCGAACTGGAGGTGGAGGGACCGGTCGACCAGGCCGCCCTCGACCGCATCCACAAGATGGCCGAAACCTTCCTCGCCAACACCGTCATCGAAGACTTCACCGTGAAGGTCGAGGCCTGACGGTGACCACTCGCATCGGAGTCGTCACGTTCCCCGGAACGCTCGACGACCGTGACTCGCTGCGCGCCGTGCGCCTCGCCGGAGCCGAGCCCGTATCGCTCTGGCACCGCGACAAGGACCTCCACCAGGTCGACGCGGTCGTCCTCGCGGGCGGCTTCTCCTACGGGGACTACCTGCGCGCCGGAGCCATCTCCCGCTTCTCGCCGGTGATGGAGAGCATCATCGAGCAGGCCAGGGGCGGCATGCCCGTCCTCGGCATCTGCAACGGCTTCCAGATCCTCACCGAGGCCCACCTGCTGCCGGGGGCGATGCTCCGCAACAACCACCTGCACTTCATCTGCCGAGACCAGAAGCTGCGGGTGGAGAACGCGGAGACGGCCTGGACCGGCGACTACACCGCCGGCGAGGAGATCTCCGTACCGCTCAAGAACATGGACGGCCGCTACGTGGCCGACGAGCGGGTGCTGGACGAACTGGAGGCCGAAGGCCGCGTGGCCTTCCGGTACCTCAACGTCAACCCCAACGGCTCGCTGCGCGACATCGCCGGCATCACCAACGCCGCGGGCAACGTCGTCGGCCTCATGCCGCACCCCGAGCACGCGGTCGAGCCGCTGATCGGGACGGGCCGCACCGACGGCCTCCCGTTCTTCACCTCGGTCCTGAAGAAGCTGGTCAGCGCATGAGCCTCGACACCGTCAAGAACGCCACCGAGACCCCGGACGCCTCCCAGCCGTGGAAGGAACTCGGCCTCAAGGAGGACGAGTACGCCCGGATCCGCGAGATCCTGGAGCGCCGTCCCACCGGCGCCGAGCTCGCCATGTACTCCGTCATGTGGTCCGAGCACTGCTCGTACAAGAGCAGCAAGGTCCACCTGAAGCAGTTCGGCGAGAAGGTCCCGCAGAACGACGCCATGCTCGTCGGCATCGGCGAGAACGCCGGAGTCGTCGACGTCGGCCAGGGGTACGCGGTCACCTTCAAGGTCGAGTCGCACAACCACCCGTCGTACATCGAGCCCTACCAGGGCGCGGCCACCGGCATCGGCGGCATCGTCCGCGACATCCTCGCGATGGGCGCCCGCCCGATCGCCGTCGTCGACCCGCTCCGCTTCGGTGCGGCCGACCACCCCGACACCAAGCGGGTTCTGCCGGGCGTCGTCGCGGGCATCGGCGGCTACGGCAACTGCCTCGGCCTGCCGAACATCGGCGGCGAGGTCGTCTTCGACGCCTGCTACCAGGGCAACCCCCTCGTGAACGCCGGCTGCATCGGTGTCATGAAGCACGAGGACATCCACCTCGCCAAGGCCTCCGGCCCGGGCAACAAGGTCATCCTCTACGGTGCCCGCACCGGCGGCGACGGCATCGGCGGCGTCTCGGTCCTCGCGTCCGAGACCTTCGACGACACCAAGCCCACCAAGCGCCCCGCGGTCCAGGTCGGCGACCCCTTCCAGGAGAAGCTCCTCATCGAGTGCACCCTGGAGATCTTCAAGGAGAAGCTGGTCGCGGGCATCCAGGACCTCGGCGGCGCCGGGCTCTCCTGCGCCACGAGCGAGCTGGCCTCCGCCGGCACCGGCGGCATGCGCGTGGACCTCGACACCGTCCCGCTGCGCGACGCGACGCTCTCGCCCGAGGAAATCCTCATGAGCGAGTCGCAGGAGCGTATGTGCGCGATCGTCGAACCGCAGTACGTGGACCGCTTCATGGAGATCTGCGAGAAGTGGGACGTCATCGCCACCGTCATCGGTGAGGTGACCGACGGCGACCACCTGGAGATCTTCTGGCACGGCGAGCTCATCGTGGACGTGCCCCCGGGCACCGTCGCGCACGAGGGCCCGACCTACCACCGGCCGTACGCCCGCCCCTCCTGGCAGGACGCGCTCCAGGCCGACGACGCGGGCAAGCTGCCCCGCCCGCAGACCTCCGAGGAGCTCCGCGCGCAGGTCCTGGCCCTGGTCTCGTCGCCGAACCAGGCCTCGAAGTCCTGGATCACCGACCAGTACGACCGGTTCGTCCAGGGCAACACGGTGCTCTCGCAGCCCGAGGACGCCGGCATGGTCCGCATCGACGAGGAGACCAACCTCGGCGTGGCCATGTCCACGGACGGCAACGGCCGCTACGCCAAGCTCGACCCCTACACGGGTGCGCAGCTCGCGCTGGCGGAGTCCTACCGCAACGTGGCCGCGACCGGCGCCAAGCCCCTCGCGATCTCCGACTGCCTGAACTTCGGCTCCCCCGAGGACCCGGACGTCATGTGGCAGTTCGCCGAGGCCACCCGCGGTCTCGCGGACGGCTGCCTGGAGCTGGGCACCCCGGTGACCGGCGGCAACGTCTCCCTCTACAACCAGACCGGCGACATCGCCATCCACCCGACCCCGGTCGTGGCGGTCCTCGGCGTGATCGACGACGTCAACCGCCGTACGCCGATGGCGTTCGCGGAGGCCGGCCAGCTGCTGTACCTGCTCGGCGACACCGCCGAGGAGTTCGGCGGCTCCGCCTGGTCCGAGGTGGTCCACCAGCACCTCGGCGGCATGCCGCCCAAGGTGGACCTGGGCCGCGAGAAGCTCCTCGCGGAGATCCTGATCTCGGCCTCGCGCGACGGCATGATCGACGCCGCGCACGACCTGTCCGACGGCGGCCTGATCCAGGCGCTCACCGAGTCCTGCCTCAAGGGCGGCAACGGTGCGCGGATCGTGGTGCCCGAGGCGCTGGACGCCTTCACCTTCCTGTTCTCCGAGTCCGCGGGCCGGGCCATCGTGGCCGTCCCGCGCAGCGAGGAACTCCGCTTCACCGACATGTGCGGTGCGCGGGGCCTGCCGGCGACCCGGATCGGTGTGGTCGACGGCGAGGAGATCGAGATCCAGGGCGAGTTCACGCTCCCCCTGACCGAGCTCCGCACCGCCCACGAGGGGACGATCCCGGCGCTTCTCGCCTGATCCCGCGGGTTTTTCCGAGCCCCCTTCCGGTTCCCGGACGGGGGCTCGGCCGAACCGGCGCGCGCGGCGGCGTAAGGTCGGCCCCATGCCGCCCGCGAAGAAGAAGCCGCGCACCTACGACCACGCCAGGACCCGTACGGCCGTCCTCGCGCAGTTCGGGCATGTACGGGACGCCGTACGGGAGTTGGACGCCGAGCGGCTCGCGCTGCCCAGCGGGGTCGGGGACTGGTCCGTCGCCGAACTGGCCGCGCACATCGCGTGGATCGCCGACTCGCTGGCCGGCGGCCTGGCCCGGCCGCCCGCCGCCGTCGCCGGACTCTCCGCCGCCGAATGGCCGTTCGCGACGGCCTCGCTCGGCGGGAAGATCGCCGAAGCCGCCAAGGAGACCCTGGAGGGGGCCCCGCTCGCCGAGCTCTACGACCGGGCCGGCGCCAGGCTCGCCGAGGCGCTCGACGCGAACCCCGGCGGCCGCGTGCTGGACCTGTGGATCGGGGCCATGACCCTGGCCGACTTCCTGGTCACCCGCACCGTCGAGCTCGTCGTCCACACCGACGACCTGCGCCGGGCCACCGGACTGGACATCCCCGTGGACCGCCAGGCCCTGGCCGCCTGCACCCGGCTGCTCGCGGACGCCCTCGCGCTCAAGGCTCCGGGCGGGGCGGTGGAGTTCCGCGTCCCGCCGTTCGCGGTGGTGCAGTGCGTCGAGGGGCCCCGGCACACCCGCGGCACCCCGCCGAACGTGGTGGAGACCGACCCGCTGACCTGGATCAGGCTCGCCACCGGCCGTACGGGCTGGGCCGAGGCCTTGGACGGGGCCCAGGTCAGGGCCAGTGGCGAGCGCGCCGATCTCTCGGGACTGCTCCCCCTGATGAGCTGATCCAGCTGATGAGCTGATCCCCCCCGATGAGCTGATCCGGCTGATGAGCTGATCCGGGAACCGGTTCGCGGCCGGCCGCGTCCCACCGGCATGCGTACGCTGCCGCTCGTCCCCGTCGCCCTGGCCGCCGTCCTCGCACTGTCCGCCACCGCCACCGCCTGCGGTGACGGCGGCGCCGAGCCGGGGACGCAACCCGCCCGCGGGTTCTCCGGATCCTGGTCGGTCGAGAGCCTGACCGTCGACGGCGCGGTGCTGCGCGCTCCCGCTGCCGCCCGGCTGTCCGTGGAGCGCGGCAAGGGCTACGAGGCCGAAGCCACCGGCAACTACGGCTGCAACGGCTTCACCGCCGCGGTGGTCTTCGACTCGGCGGCCACCATGACCGTGTCGCCCGGCGCCCACACGGACATGGCCTGCGCCGACCTGCCGTTCGAGACGGCCTTCGCCAAGCTCTTCCGGGGCTCGCTGACCGTGGAACAGGGCCAGGAGACGATCACGTTGAAGACCTCCGACGGGAGCACGATCGCCCTGAACTCCAAGCCTCCGGCCCCCGCGGCCCCGCTCGTCGCCACGCAGTGGACCGTGGATTCCCTGATCAAGGGGGACACGGCCTCCTCGGTCCCGGCCGGCGCCGAGGGCCGGGCCCGCTTCACCGTGGGCGCGGACGGGACGGTGAGCGGCAACCTCGGCTGCAACCGCTTCAACGCGAGCGCCGCCGTCGAGGGCAACCGGCTCACCGTCGGCCCCCTCACCAGCACCCGGATGGCCTGCGAGGGCGGACCCGGAGAGGTCGAGCGGGCGCTCACCGAACTGTTCGGCGGCGGCCCGCTCGACTGGAAGACCCAGGGCGACGCCCTCACCCTCACCGCGACCCGTTCGGGCACCGCCATCACCGCGAAGGCGGCCTCGGCCGTCGAGTGATCCCGGCCTCAGACGTGCGCGGTCCCGCCGTCCTCCACAGGCTGTGGAGGACGGCGTGGCAGCGACAGGGAAGGGGCCACGGGCGGTGATCAGCCCGGGTACGGCAGCAGCCCCGCGTCGGTCTTCTCCCAGGCCGCCCGCAGTTCCGCCAGCCGGGCCGGCTCCAGCGCCGCCTTGTCGGCCTGCTCGCGGATGTCCCCGGCGAGGTTGAAGAGCTGGTCGCGGCCCGCCTTGCCGCGGTAGTACTTCCAGTCGCCGCGGCGCAGCGCCCGCTCCCCGCGCACCCGCCAGAAGAGGTTCCGCTCGGCGACCTTCTCGCCGCGCAGCAGGTACCCGGCGAGGCTGACCCCGTCCAGCGGGTACGCCGGGTTCGCGCGGGCGCCCGCCAGCTCCAGCAGGGTGGCCGTCCAGTCCGGGGTGAAGACCGGCACGTGGCTGACCTGGCCGCCGTCGAGCCGGGCGGGCCAGCGCACGATGTTCGGGACGCGGATGCCGCCCTCCTGGAGGGAGGACTTGTTGCCCGCGAGCGGCCAGTTGTGGGAGAAGCGCTCGCCGCCGTTGTCGCTGGAGAAGAAGACCAGGGTGTCCTCCTCCTGCCCGGAGCGCTTCAGCGCCTTCAGCACCTCGCCGATGGAGCGGTCGAGGTCCTCCACCATCTGCTTGTACTTCTCGATGGACCCGCCGTCCTCGTGCCACAGGGCCCGCCGGCCGCCGGCCTTGATCCGGCGGGTGACCTCGGCGCTCGCCTCGGTGTCCCCGTCGGCGATCCACGGCCAGTGCGGGGTGGTGAAGTTGAGGTTCAGCAGCCACGGCTCGTTCCCGTGGTCGCGGGAGACGTACTCGCTCGCCCGCTCGGTCAGGATCCGCGTGTAGTAGCGCAGGTCCTTGTACTCGGCGTCGCCCTCGTAGAGGTCGTACGAGCCGTCGCCGCCCAGCTTGGAGTAGTACTCCAGCGCCCCGCCGAAGTTGCCGAAGAACTCGTCCCAGCCCGACTTGGTCGGGCTGTAGTCGGGCAGGAAGCCGCAGTGCCACTTGCCTATGAGCGCGGTCGCGTACCCGGTGCCGCGCAGCAGCGAGCCCAGCGTCGGGTGGGTCGGCTCCAGGCCCGCCGTCTTGTCGGCGATGGGCTCGGCGAGCCCGCCCTTGGCGCGGCCCGGGTAGCGGCCGGTGTACAGGCTGAAGCGGGTCGGGGAGCAGGTCGCGGAGCCCGAGTAGGCGTCGGTGAAGCGGACGCCTTGGCGGGCGAGGCGGTCCAGGTTCGGGGTCTTGATGTGCGGGGAGCCGTAGGAGGACAGGTCGGCCCAGCCGAGGTCGTCCCCGAGGATGAACAGGATGTTCGGGCGGCGGGAGCGGCGGCCCCGCTCGGCGCGGAACTCCCTTTCCTCCGGGCCCGCGTGCTGCGCTTCGGCGGCGGGCGCCGCGTGGGCCGGGGCGGCGGCGCCCAGCCCCACCGCCGCGGCGGCCGCGGTCGCGCCGACCGCGCCGCCGAAGGCGCGCCGGGACAGGTTGGGTTCGTTCGAGGTCACGGGTACTCCAGAGCAGGGCCCGACCGCCCTCCGGCGGGCCCTGCTCCGGGCAGCGCGGGACGGCGCAGGGCACGGCGGAGCGGACGCGAACGGAAAGCGGCGGGGAAAGGAGGAAAAAGGAAAGAGAAAAGCGCCGTGTGACTACGCGGAACAGCGACAGATGGCGCTGGCGACACGGACGAGGTCCACGTGTCGGCGCGCGACGAGGGTGACGGTGCGGTCACCGAGAGGCTGCATGAGCCGGAGCTTGTACGAAACGACAGGCGACTGTCAACCAGGGCAATCCGGATATTGAGACGGCCGGGCTCCGAACAGGTTTCGTCACCCTGCGTGCTGTGACATTTCCCGGGCATCCCCAATTCGGACCAGTGGTCGATCTCGCCTACACTTGGGGGCGTGCCTCGTGGTGATGGACGACTCAACCACGACCTGCTCCCCGGCGAAAAGGGCCCCCAGGACGCTTGCGGCGTCTTCGGTGTCTGGGCTCCGGGTGAAGAGGTCGCCAAGCTCACCTACTTCGGACTGTATGCATTGCAGCACCGCGGACAAGAGTCCGCGGGCATCGCTGTGAGCAACGGTTCCCAGATCCTCGTCTTCAAGGACATGGGACTCGTTTCCCAAGTCTTCGACGAAACCTCTCTCGGCTCGCTCCAGGGTCATATCGCGGTCGGTCACGCCCGCTACTCGACCACTGGTGCCTCCGTCTGGGAGAACGCTCAGCCGACCTTCCGCGCGACCGCCCACGGCTCCATTGCCCTGGGTCACAACGGCAACCTGGTGAACACCGCCGAGTTGGCCGAGATGGTCGCCGACCTCCCCCGTCAGGACGGCCGTGCCACCCAGGTGGCGGCCACCAACGACACCGACCTGGTCACCGCCCTGCTGGCCGGCCAGACGGACGACGACGGCAAGCCCCTGACCATCGAGGAGTCGGCCACCAAGGTCCTCCCGAAGGTGAAGGGCGCCTTCTCGCTCGTCTTCATGGACGAGGGAACGCTCTACACCGCCCGCGACCCGCAGGGCATCCGCCCGCTGGTCCTCGGCCGCCTGGAGCGCGGCTGGGTGGTGGCGAGCGAGACCGCCGCCCTCGACATCTGCGGCGCCAGCTTCGTCCGCGAGGTCGAGCCGGGCGAGCTCATCGCGATCGACGAGAACGGCCTTCGGACCTCTCGCTTCGCGGAAGCAAAGCCCAAGGGCTGTGTCTTCGAGTACGTCTACCTGGCGCGCCCGGACACCGACATCGCCGGCCGGAACGTCTACCTCTCGCGCGTCGAGATGGGCCGGCGCCTGGCCAAGGAAGCCCCGGCCGACGCCGACCTGGTGATATCGACGCCGGAATCGGGCACGCCCGCCGCCGTCGGCTACGCCGAGGCCAGCGGGATCCCGTACGGGGTCGGCCTGGTCAAGAACGCCTACGTGGGCCGGACCTTCATCCAGCCCTCGCAGACGATCCGCCAGCTCGGCATCCGCCTCAAGCTCAACCCCCTCAAGGAAGTCATCCGGGGCAAGCGCCTGGTGGTCGTCGACGACTCGATCGTCCGCGGCAACACCCAGCGCGCCCTGGTCAAGATGCTCCGCGAGGCCGGCGCGGCCGAGGTCCACATCCGGATCTCCTCGCCGCCGGTGAAGTGGCCGTGCTTCTTCGGCATCGACTTCGCCACCCGGGCCGAGCTGATCGCCAACGGCATGACGGTCGACGAGATCGCCACGTCGCTGGGCGCGGACTCGCTCTCGTACATCTCGCTCGACTCGATGATCGAGGCGACGACCATCCAGAAGCCCAACCTCTGCCGGGCCTGCTTCGACGGCGTGTACCCCATGGAGCTGCCCGACCCGCAGCTCCTGGGCAAGCAGCTCCTGGAGACGGAGCTGGCCGGCGGCACCGACGCCGCCGACGCCCTCCGGCGCCCGTAGGACACGAGGCGGCATCACGGTCCGCGGGCTCGCCCGAGCCCGCGGACCGGGCCCCTGACTCCCCCCCCCACATCCTGCTCAACCTGCGCGGGGCCTTCCTTTCAGGCTTTTCCAGGGCCCCGCACCACACGCAGCAACGACACGAAAGCTCTCTCCTGTCATGACAGAGAAGACCACCGGTGCCAGCTACGCAGCCGCGGGCGTGGACATCGACGCGGGAGACCGCGCCGTCGAGCTGATGAAGGAGTGGGTGAAGAAGACGCAGCGCCCCGAGGTCCTGGGCGGCCTCGGCGGTTTCGCCGGCCTCTTCGACGCCTCCGCCCTCAAGCGCTACGAGCGCCCCCTGCTCGCCTCGGCCACCGACGGGGTCGGCACCAAGGTGGACATCGCCCGCCGCATGGGCGTGTACGACACCATCGGTCACGACCTCGTGGCGATGGTCATGGACGACATCGTCGTCTGCGGCGCCGAACCGCTCTTCATGACCGATTACATCTGCGTCGGCAAGGTGCATCCCGAGCGTGTCGCGGCCATCGTCAAGGGCATCGCCGAGGGCTGTGTCCTGGCCGGCTGCGCCCTGGTCGGCGGCGAGACCGCCGAACACCCCGGCCTGCTGGGCCCGGACGACTTCGACGTGGCGGGCGCGGGCACCGGCGTCGTCGAGTACGACCGGCTGCTGGGCGCGGACCGCATCCGTACGGGCGACGCCGTCATCGCGATGGCGTCCTCCGGTCTTCACTCGAACGGGTACTCACTGGTCCGCCACGTCCTCTTCGACCGGGCCGGAATGTCCCTGGAGGGCCACGTCGAGGAGCTCGGCCGGACCCTCGGCGAGGAGCTGCTGGAGCCCACCAAGATCTACTCGCTGGACTGCATGGCCCTCACCCGCGCGGCCGACGTGCACGCGTACTCCCACATCACGGGCGGCGGCCTCGCGGCCAACCTCGCCCGGGTGATCCCGGACCACCTGCACGCCACGGTCGACCGCTCGACCTGGACCCCGGGCGCGATCTTCGACCTGGTCGGCAAGGCCGGTCAGGTGGAGCGCCTGGAGCTGGAGAAGACCCTGAACATGGGCGTCGGCATGATGGCCGTGGTCCCGCAGGAGTCGGTGGACGTGGCTCTGACCGCCCTGTCCGACCGGGGCGTCGAGGCCTGGGTCGCGGGTGCCATCGAGGATCGGCGCAGCCTGGACCGCGGCGACCACGCCGAGGGCGCGACGATGACCGGCGACTACGCGGTCTGACCGGCTCGGGGAGCCGGCCACCACCGGCTCCCACCAATCCCCACCTGTGCGAACAGCACGGAAACCCGGCCCGGGGCGATGCCCTGGACCGGGTTTCCGTGCATGTGAAGCTGTGTGCCGCTGCTGAGGATCAGCGCACCGCGAGTTCGACGCCGATGGGCGCGTCAAGCACCGCGACGGTAGACGGACGGACCGGACTCTTCGTCCTCGTCCTCGTCATCGCTGTTGTAGCGCTCCGCGTACTTGGCGTACGGGTCGTCCTCGTCATCATCATCAAGCTCGTCATCGACGACCGGCTCGCTGACAGGCAGCGGTTCCGTGTGCGATGCGCCCAGCTCATTGGCCAGACGCGACAAGTCAGTCCCGCCGCTGCTGTACTTCAGCTGGCGGGCGACCTTCGTCTGCTTGGCCTTTGCCCGGCCGCGCCCCATGGCTCGACCCCCTCGGTGACGGGGCTCGACGGCCCCAGAGTCTGACACGCGTTCATGGTTCGGAGCGGGCTCTCCGTGGAGAGACCGTCCGTAGGGGTTTAACGGTACCTGCTTCCGCGGCCATACGGTACGCCGCCCGCATGACGCGCCCCGGTGCAGTACCAGCAAGGCGCCCCGTCCTCGCTGGTCAGCTGCGATTTTAGCCGTTTCCTGACGAGCGACCCGCCGAAGCGCAGTGAGTTCCGTCTCGCTGCGCCCCGGCGGGCCGCCCAGAAGCCCCCACAAGGGCCTCGTGAGGGTCGGGAGGGTCAGACGGCGGGTGCCGCGCCGCGGGCGTCCGCCATCCGCTGCTCGGCGATGCGGTCGGCCGCCGCGGCCGGCGGAATCCCGTCCGCCTTCGCACGTGCGAAGATCTCCAGCGTGGTGTCGAAGATCTTCGTGGCCTTGGCCTTGCAGCGGTCGAAGTCGAAGCCGCGCAGCTCGTCGGCGACCTGGATGACCCCGCCCGCGTTGACCACGTAGTCCGGCGCGTAGAGGATCCCGCGGTCCGCGAGGTCCTTCTCCACACCCGGGTGCGCCAGCTGGTTGTTCGCGGCGCCGCACACCACCTTCGCGGTCAGGACCGGCACGGAGGTGTCGTTCAGGGCCCCGCCGAGCGCACAGGGGGCGTAGATGTCCAGGCCCTCCACGCGGATCAGCGCCTCGGTGTCGGCGACGGCGGTCACCTTGCCCGGGTGCTTGTCGAGGATCCGCTGCACGGACTCGGCGCGGACGTCCGTGATGACGACCTCGGCGCCGTCCTCCAGCAGGTGCTCGACCAGGTGGTGGCCGACCTTGCCGACGCCCGCGACGCCGACCTTGCGGCCGCGCAGGGTCGGGTCGCCCCACAGGTGCTGGGCGCTGGCGCGCATGCCCTGGAAGACGCCGAAGGCGGTGAGGACCGAGGAGTCGCCGGCGCCGCCGTTCTCGGGGGAGCGGCCGGTCGCCCAGCGGGTCTCGCGGGCCACGACGTCCATGTCGGCCACGTAGGTGCCGACGTCGCAGGCGGTCACGTAACGGCCGCCCAGGGACTCCACGAACCGGCCGTAGGCCAGCAGCAGTTCCTCGGACTTCAGACCGCCCTCTTCCCTGCGGGCCGGGTCGCCGATGATGACGGCCTTGCCGCCGCCGAGGTCGAGCCCGGCGAGCGCGTTCTTGTAGGACATGCCGCGCGCGAGGTTCAGCGCGTCGAGGACGGCCTCCTCGTCCGAGGCGTACGCGTGGAACCGCGTACCGCCGAGGGCGGGGCCCAGGGCGGTGGAGTGGATCGCGATGACGGCCTTCAGGCCGGAGGCTCGGTCCTGGCACAGCACGACTTGCTCGTGGCCGCCCTGTTCGCTGCGGAACAGGGTGTGCAGGACGCCGTCGGTCATTTCGGTCACGGTGGTGACTCCCATGGAAGAGATGCGGCGGGAAAGACGCCCGCCCTGCGGGTGGGGGAGGGCGTGCTGGGAGCAGCGTAAGACCTCCGGAGCCGCGCGCCCCTCCCGGTCCGCAGATCGGGACACTCAGGGGTTGCAGAAGGGTGGGAGAAGGGTGGGAGAAGGGTGGGGGGAAGGGTTTGCGAAGGGGTGGAGGGGGCCGGGAGCCGTCCGCCGGAGTAGCGCCGGGCGGGGCGGGGGAGTACGAGAGCGTGAGCGAATCCCCCGATCCCCGGCTGCCGTCCGCCCGCTCGGCCCCCGTCGTCCCGTACGCCTCCTACCTGCGGGTCTACGAGCCGCTGACGGCCTTCCCGGAGCCCGAGCGCACCCACTGGGCCGACTACGCCCGGCGCGGGGCCACCCCGACCGCCCAGGACGAACTGCGCCGGTCGCTGGTGGACTTGGTACGGGTGCCCGTGGTCGGTGTCCCGGCGCACGAGAGCGCGGACGCCTTCACCGCCGAGGTCGGCGGGGTCCTGCTGGTCTGCCCCTGGCGGACGAGGCTGCGCGGCTGGCTCGCGCTGGAGGAACTGGTGGCCGAGTTCCCGCTCCCGGTGCTGGACGCCGCCCTGCCCGCGGCCGCCCGCCGCCGGGCGGCCGAGGAGTACGAGGCCTGGCGCGGGCGCAATCCCGACGCGCGGCCGTGGATCCGTACGGCGGTCTGGCAGGTGCCGCTGCGCTGGTTCGTGCTGGTGTCCGACGAGGAGCGGGAGTACGTGCCGGGCGAGGGGCTGCGCTACCGGACGCCGATGGTGCAGGCCCGTCGCCGGCTCGCGCGGGCGCTGCGGACCCTGCGGGCGGCGGAGGGGTACGAGATGCTCGCCGAGGGTCTGGTGGAGGTCGGGAGCTGGCTGGAGGAGTTCCACCCCCGCTCGATGGTGGAGCTGGACTACGGAGGGCTGCTGCACGCCCTGGCGGCGGACCGGCTCGACGCCGACCACTCGGCCGCGGACCTGGCGGCGGGGCTCGCGGCCCTGCGGGCCGGGGACCGGGACGGGGCGGCGCGGAGGTACGGGGCCCTGGCGGAGCGGTGGCGGGCGGTGCGGGAGAGACTCTTCGCCAATTGAGCCGTTCCCGAGCCGTTCCCGATCCGCTCCTGAGCCGCTCCCGAGCCGTCCGGTTCCGGATCCCGGTCGAGTGGGCCGAGTGACCTGCGTGACCCGAGTAGCGACTCCGGGGGCGGTTGTCCATCCGTCGATCGGCCGAGCACGGAAGAGAACGGGCAGCTCAAGGCCGTGATGCCCTCTTTTGGGTCTTTGTTCCGGGACCTTCGTCCCGATACGGGCCATTGGCCCAAGCGTGACGGACCGCACTTTCTACACCCTTGCGCCCTTCCCCTACCCTCGTGCCAAAATAGGACAAGGAGTCCGGGGAGGGTTCCTTCCGTCCAACTAAGGGCGGAATGCTCGGTATTGCACTCTACGGGGGGTCTGACGACTCCTGATCGCTCTGTGACTGATCGTCACAGTGGGGTGACTGTCCGTTATGGGACGGTCCATCGGCTTCCGCCGCTGATGAACACCTCGGAGGGCAATTCCATCGGTTTGGCCGTCGAGGCTGGACGGATGGTGTAGTTGTAGTGCCGAGGACAAGCCGTTCGTCCTATAACCGACTCGGCCCGCGTATGTCCATTTCGGGCAACGTGGGCCAAGGTGCAGAATTTAGAGGAAAGAACCGAGATGGTTCGGTTCTCCCGAGGAGGCCGCTCATGACCGCTCGCACCCCTGATGCCGAGCCGCTGCTGACCCCGGCTGAGGTTGCCACGATGTTCCGCGTGGACCCGAAGACGGTCACCCGTTGGGCCAAGGCTGGCAAGCTCACGTCCATCCGCACCCTGGGTGGACACCGCCGCTACCGCGAGGCTGAGGTCCGCGCACTGCTTGCGGGAATTCCGCAGCAGCGCAGCGAGGCCTGAGGTTCCGCAGCACCACTTATTGCCGGGTCTATATCGGGTCCCCCAATCCGATGAGCCCCACAGAGCTTTGAAACGACCGGACCTGCCCCAACAGGTTCATCAGTCGTTCGATCGCGCTGGACTCCGCCGGGTCCAGCGCGATCTTTTTTATGCCCTGGTCAGGGCGTTATCGAGCTGATGTGCGGAGCCGGCGGGGGTGGGTGCAATGGCACATATAAAATCGAGCGGGCGTATGAGTCCCATAAAAGCGTGCGTCTCAAAAACACATGGGGTGACTCCCGTCACAGATGATCACTCTTGTGGATCAGGCAATGCACCCCGTAAAGGGGCGTGTCACGCAGAGCGCATCGGCCGAACGGGCGGTTTTCCGGGCCACGGGCCGAGGGGGCACGGGTGGACCCGTGCGGGCTCCGGAGGGGCCTTCGGGCGGGTTGGCGGCGGGAATTTGCCCGCAGGTGCGCGTCAGGCCTTCAGGCGGCCTCCAGGAGGCCTTCGGGGCGCTCGGGAGGGCCGGGTGGGGTGCCGGGTGCCTCAGGAGCCCAATCGGGGCCGTGGGGCGGGCTGGTGGGCGGGCTGGTGGGCGGCCTCATGCCCGGGTGTGGGCATCACGGCCGGGCGCCGGAAACGCATCAGGGCCCGCATCCTGAGGATGCGGGCCCTGATGATCTTGCGAACCTGACGGGACTTGAACCCGCGACCTCCACCTTGACAGGGTGGCGAGCTAACCAACTGCTCCACAGGTCCTTGATTTGCGGCCGCTGGGCGGCTGCGAATCAGACTGTACCGCAGCTCAGGGGGTGCAGTCGAATTCGATCACCGAGCAGGTCCCGGGGCGGCCGCGTCCACCGCCTTCACGATGCGCTTGTCGGAGATCGGATAGGCCGTTCCGAGGGCGTGCGCGAAGTAGCTGACCCGCAGTTCCTCGATCATCCAGCGGATCTCGGTGACCTCCGCCGGGACCGGCCTGCCCTTCGGCAACTGCTCCAGCAGCCACAGGTACTCGTCGCGCATCTCGTGGACCTTCTCCATGCGCGTGGTGTCGCGCTGGACGCCCGTGGGCATCTGCTGGAGCCGCCGGTCGACGGCCACCAGGTAGCGCATCAGGTCCGGCAGCCGGCGCAGTCCGGTCAGCGTGACGAAGCCGGCCGGCACGAGGGCCGCGAGCTGCGTTCTGGCGTCCTGGACGTTGGCCACCAGGGCGAGGCTGGCCGTGGTCTTCAGGCGGCGTTCGCAGGCCTGCCAGGCGGCCAGCACCTGCTGCACCTGCGTGATCGTCCGTACGGTCGTGTCCACCAGGTCGGTGCGCACGGCCTCGTAGAGCTTGCGGAAGCCCGCCTCGTCCCATGCCGGGCCGCCGTGCCGGGCGATCAGGTGGTCGGCCGCCGCGGTCGCGCAGTCGTCGAACAGCGCCTGGATGGAGCCGTGCGGATTGCGCGACAGCGCCAGCTTCTGCTGGTTGCTCAGGTGGTCCGAGGCGAACTTCGCCGGGTTCACCGTGATGTTGAGCAGGATGAGGCGCCGGGTACCGAGCCGCATCGCCTGCTGCTGCTCGGCCTCGGTGTCGAAGAGGCGTACGGAGACGCTCGTACCGGCGTCCACGAGCGCCGGGTACGCCTTCACCGGCTGGCCGGCCCGGCGGGTCTCGAAGACCTTGGTCAGCGTCCCGATCGTCCAGTCCGTCAGCCCGGTCTTCTCCACCGACTCCCCGCCCTCGCGCTCGGCGGTGGCCGCGGCGGCCTGCGAGAGGGCCTGGCGGGCCTTGGGCTTGAGCTGGATCCGCAGGGCCTCCAGGTCCTTGGCCTCGGCGAGGTTCTTGCGGCGCTCGTCGACGATCCGGAAGGTGATCTTCAGGTGGTCGGGGATCCGGGTCAGGTCGAAGTCCTCGGCGCTGACCGGTACCCCGACCATCCGCTGGAGCTCCCGGGCCAGCGTCACGTGCAGGGGCTCCTGCAGCGGGTGCGAGGTGGCCAGGAAGCGGGTCGCGAAGTTCGGCGCGGGCACGTAGTGCCGGCGGATCGGCTTCGGGAGGGACCGGATCAGCTCCGTGACCACCTCTTCGCGCAGGCCCGGGATCTGCCAGTCGAAGCCCTCGTCCGTGACCTGGTTCAGCACCTGGAGCGGGATGTGGACGGTCACGCCGTCCGCGTCCGCGCCCGGCTCGAACTGGTAGGTCACCCGGAACTTCAGGCGGCCCTGCGTCCAGGAGTCCGGATAGTCGGCCTTGGTGACCCCGGCCGCCTTCTCCGTCAGGAGCATTTCCCGCTCGAAGTCGAGCAGTTCGGGCTCGTCGCGCTTCTTGTGCTTCCACCAGGAGTCGAAGTGCGCCCCGGAGACCACGTGCTCGGGGATCCGCTGGTCGTAGAAGTCGAAGAGCGTCTCGTCGTCGACCACGATGTCGCGGCGCCGGGCCCGGTTCTCCAGCTCCTCCACCTCGGTGAGGAGCTTGCGGTTGTCGGCGTAGAACTTGTGGTGGGTCCGCCAGTCGCCCTCGACCAGGGCGTTGCGAATGAACAGATCGCGCGAGACCTCGGCGTCGATCCGGCCGTAGTTGATCTTCCGCTGGGCGACGATCGGCACGCCGTACAGCGTGACCTTCTCGAAGGCCATCACGGCCGCCTGGTCCTTCTCCCAGTGCGGCTCGCTGTACGTGCGCTTGATCAGGTGCTGGGCGAGCGGCTCCACCCACTCCGGCTCCACCTTGGCGTTGACCCGGGCCCACAGCCGCGAAGTCTCCACCAGCTCGGCCGACATCAGGAACTTCGGCTGCTTCTTGAACAGCGAGGAGCCGGGGAAGATCGCGAACTTGGCCGACCGGGCGCCCAGGTACTCGTTCTTGTCGGTGTCCTTCAGCCCGATGTGCGACAGCAGGCCGGCGAGCAGCGAGATGTGCACGCTCGTCTCGGGGGCGTCGGCCTCGTTGACGTGGATGCCCATGCCCTTGGCGACCGTACGCAGCTGCGAATAGATGTCCTGCCATTCGCGGATCCGCAGGAAGTTCAGGTACTCCTGCTTGCACATCCGGCGGAAGGAGGAGGAGCCGCGCTCCTTCTGCTGCTCCCGGACGTAGCGCCACATGTTCAGGAACGAGAGGAAGTCGCTCGTCTCGTCCTTGAACCGGGCGTGGTTCTGGTCCGCCTGCGTCTGCTTGTCCGAGGGCCGCTCGCGCGGGTCCTGGATGGACAGGGCCGCCGCGATGACCATGACCTCGCGGACGCAGTTGTTCTTGTCCGCCTCCACGACCATGCGGGCGAGGCGCGGGTCCACGGGGAGCTGGGAGAGCTGGCGGCCCATCGGGGTGAGCCGCTTCTTATGATCCTTCTCGTCCGGGTCGAGCGCGCCGAGCTCCTGGAGGAGCTGCACGCCGTCGCGGATGTTGCGGTGGTCCGGCGGATCGATGAAGGGGAACTTCTCGATCTCGCCGAGGCCGGCCGCGGTCATCTGCAGGATGACGGAGGCGAGGTTCGTGCGCAGGATCTCGGGGTCCGTGAACTCCGGACGGGTCAGGAAGTCGTCCTCGGAGTAGAGGCGGATGCAGATGCCGTCCGAGGTACGGCCGCAGCGGCCCTTGCGCTGGTTGGCGCTGGCCTGCGAGATCCGCTCGATGGGCAGCCGCTGGACCTTGGTGCGGTGGCTGTAGCGCGAGATGCGGGCGCTGCCCGGGTCGATCACGTACTTGATGCCGGGGACGGTCAGCGAGGTCTCGGCGACGTTGGTCGCCAGGACGATCCGGCGTCCGGTGTGCTGCTGGAATACCCGGTGCTGCTCGGCGTGCGAGAGGCGCGCGTAGAGGGGGAGGACCTCGGTCAGGCGGAGCTTGCGCTTCTCCAGCGCGTCCGCCGTGTCGCGGATCTCGCGCTCGCCGGAGAGGAAGACCAGGATGTCGCCCGGCCCCTCCGCCTGGAGCTCGTCCACTGCCTCGCAGATCGCGGTGATCTGGTCGCGGTCGCTGTCCTCGGAGTCGTCTTCGAGGAGCGGCCGGTAGCGCACCTCGACCGGATACGTGCGCCCGCTGACCTCGACGATCGGGGCCTCGCCGAAGTGCCGGGAGAAGCGCTCCGGGTCGATGGTCGCCGAGGTGATGATCACCTTGAGGTCGGGGCGCGTGGGCAGGAGCGTGGCGAGGTAGCCGAGCAGGAAGTCGATGTTCAGCGACCGCTCGTGGGCCTCGTCGATGATGATCGTGTCGTACGCGCGCAGTTCGCGGTCCGTCTGGATCTCGGCGAGCAGGATGCCGTCCGTCATCAGCTTCACGAAGGTCGCGTCCTGGTCCACCTGGTCGGTGAACCGGACCTTCCAGCCGACGGTCTGGCCGATCTCGGACTTCAGCTCCTCCGCGATGCGCTCCGCGACCGTGCGGGCCGCGATCCGGCGGGGCTGGGTGTGCCCGATCATGCCCCGGACCCCGCGCCCCAGCTCCATGCAGATCTTGGGGATCTGCGTGGTCTTGCCGGAGCCGGTCTCGCCCGCGACGATCACGACCTGGTGGTCGCGTATCGCCTCGGCGATCTCGTCCTTCTTCTGGCTGACGGGCAGGTTCTCGGGATACGTGACCTCGGGCTTCCGCGAGGCGCGCCCGGCCAGTCGCACGGCGGCCTTCTCGGCCTCCGCGCGGATCTCGTCGAGTACGGCCTGCTTGGCCTCGGGCTTGCGGATACGGCGGGCGCCTTCGAGGCGGCGGCCGAGGCGGTGCGCGTCACGGAGGGAGATCTCACCGAGAAGCGTCTGCAGGGCGGCGAAGGAAGTAGACATACCTGGTCGAGGATCTCACCCGTAGGTGCCGGGTGGCGAACGCATTTGTGGGGCCGACCCGTACCATTTCGGGACGAGTCAACCGAGCGTTACCCCGATGTGTCCCCCGACGTGTTCCCAGCGACGTCCCCCGTGACGTCTCAGCGACGTCCCCCGTGACGTCCCAGTGAGAGGCCGCCCACGATGTCCCGCAGCCGCCGCCTCCGGTGCGTGTTCGCGGTGCTGCTGGGCTGGGCCCTGCTGACGGGGACCTTCCAGGCGGCGGTCCCGGCGGTCCCGGCGGTCCCGGCGGCCCCGGCCGTCTCGGGCGCCGCTGCTTCCGCAGCCCTCGGGCAGGGGGCCGCGAGGGCCTCTGCTCCCGCGGAGCCGGGCTCCGCTCCCGCCGCGGCCTTCGCCTCCGGCGCTCCGGCCGGGCCCGCCTGCGCCCCGGGGTCCCCCGGCCGGGACGGCGTACCCGCCCTGCCGGCACGGGCCGGATCCGACCAGGCGCAGGCCCAGGCGCCGCCCGCGCGGCAGGGGCCCGAGGTGGAGGTCCCGGCCCGGGCGATACCCGTACGGGTCCCCGTACGCGGGCCCGGCCCGTCGGCGCCGTGCCTGCTGGAGCTGTCCGTGATGCGGGTCTAGGAGGACCGGCCGCATCGGCCGCCCGGTCCGTCCCCTCCCGTCCGCACAGCTCTGGAGCACCCGCATGCCCGCTTCCCCTTCCTCCCCTTCTTCCTCCTCTTCCTCCCGCAAGCCCCTGCTGATCTCCGCCGGGGTCGCCCTCGCCGCCGTCACCCTCGGCCTCGTCTCCTGGCAGGCCACCAAGCCCGATCACGGCGCCAACGGCACCGACCGCACCGCCCGGTCGTCCGTGACCTCCGCTCCGGAGGCCGGACCCGCCACGGATCCCGCCGCGCAGCTCAAGGCCCTGGCCCGCCGCGAGTCCGGCGACAAGCTCGCCGCCGGGCGGGCCGACGCCCCCGTCGTCCTGATCGAGTACTCCGACTTCAAGTGCGGCTACTGCGGAAAGTTCGCCCGCGACACCGAACCCGCGCTCGTGAAGAAGTACGTGGAGGACGGCACCCTGCGCATCGAGTGGCGCAACTTCCCGATCTTCGGCGCCGACTCCGAGGCCGCCGCCAAGGCCGCCTGGGCGGCGGGGCAGCAGGACCGCTTCGCGCAGTTCCACGCGGCCGCGTACGCCGAGGGCGCCAAGGAGAAGGGCTTCGTCGCCGAACGGCTGACCGAGCTGGCGCGCGAGGCCGGGGTGCCGGACCTGGAGCGCTTCGAGACGGACATGGCGGGGGAGAAGGCCGCCGCCGCTCTGGCGAAGGACCAGGAGGAGGGGTACCGCATCGGCGTCACCTCCACCCCGTCCTTCCTGATCAACGGACAGCCCCTCGCCGGAGCCCAGCCCGCGGCGGCCTTCGAGGCCGCCATCGCCAGGGCCAAGGCGCAGGCGGCCGCGAAGTGACCGACGCCGGATACCTGGCCGCCCTGCTCGGCGGCCTCCTCGCGCTGCTCAGCCCGTGCAGCGCACTGCTCCTGCCCGCCTTCTTCGCGTACTTCATCGACTCCACCTCCCGGCTGCTGGCGCGCACCGGGATCTTCTACGCGGGTCTCGCGAGCACCCTCGTACCGCTGGGGGCGGCCGGTTCGTACGCCGGACGGTTCTTCCACGGCAACCGCGAGGCCCTCGTACTCTTCGGCGGCTGGCTGATCATCGGGCTCGGCCTCGCGCAGCTCCTCGGCCTCGGCTTCGCCTCGCGGCGGATCTCGGAGCTGTCGGGGAGGATCCGGCCGACCACCGCCCTGTCGGTGTACGCGCTGGGCGCGGTCTACGGCCTGGCCGGCTTCTGCGCCGGGCCCATCCTCGGCAGCGTCCTGACGGTGGCGGCCGTCAGCGGCAGCCCGGTGTACGGAGGCCTGCTGCTGGCGGTGTACGCCCTGGGCATGGCGGTGCCGCTGTTCGTACTGGCGCTGCTCTGGGAGCGCTTCGACCTGGGACGCAGGCGCTGGCTGCGCGGCCGGGCCTTCTCGCTCGGCCGGCTCGAACTGCACACGACCTCGCTCGCCTCGGGCCTGTTCTTCATCCTGCTCGGCGCGCTGTTCCTGGCCTACGACGGGGCGAGCGCCCTGCCGGGGCTGCTCGACGTGGACGATTCCTTCGCGGTGGAGCAGTGGGTGCAGGCCGTGGCGGACGCGGTTCCGGACTGGGCGCTGCTCGGGCTGGTGGCCGTGGCGGCCGCGGGCGTGGGCCTGGTGCAGTGGCGCCGACGGGCCCGGGCGGCGCAGGTCCGCGGGGAATGACGAAGAAGGCCCCGTCCGATGGACGGGGCCTTCTCGTTCTCTGGTGGCTGGGGCCGGGGTCGAACCGGCGACCTATCGCTTTTCAGGCGATCGCTCGTACCAACTGAGCTACCCAGCCACGAAACCGTTTCCGGCTTCAGCGAACCTGACGGGACTTGAACCCGCGACCTCCACCTTGACAGGGTGGCGAGCTAACCAACTGCTCCACAGGTCCTTGCAATGTGCGAGAACAAGTCTCGCACACGGTATTGCGTACCCCCAACGGGATTCGAACCCGTGCTACCGCCTTGAAAGGGCGGCGTCCTGGGCCACTAGACGATGAGGGCTAAAGGCCCGCCGGGCACTTTCCAGCGCGTCGGGGACGTGAGAAGCATATGGGATCCCGGCGGCGATCGCCAAAACGATTCCCGCGGGCGGGTCCGGGGCGCTCCCGGAGCGGGCCCGGCTCGCGCCCGGGGCGCTCCCGGAGCGGGCCAGGCGGGGCCCGGCTCGCGCCCCGGGAGGTCAGCCCCAGCCGAGTTCGTGGAGCCGCTCGTCGTCGATGCCGAAGTGGTGGGCGATCTCGTGGACCACCGTCACGGCGACCTCGTGGACCACCTCGTCCGTGCTCCCGCACATCCGCAGGGTCGGCCCCATGTAGATCGAGATCCGGTCGGGCAGGACCCCGGCGTACCACTCGCCGCGCTCCGTGAGCGGGGTCCCCTCGTAGAGGCCGAGCAGGTCGGGGTCGTCGGAGGCGGGTTCGTCCTCCACGAAGACGGCCACGTTGTCCATGACCCGGGTCAGCTCCTCGGGGATCGTGTCCAGCGCCTCGGCCACCAACTCTTCGAACGCGTCACGCGTCATTTCCAGCACGAGGCCATTCTCCCGTGCCGCGGCCCGATTGCGGAGGCTCGTTAGCGGCGGGCCGGGACCCGCCGCGCGAGAATGGCCCGGTGTCGACATGTGAACCGCAGCGCCGGGTGCTCGCCGCCGTGGCGGCCGGCGGGGCGGCGGGCGCCGCCGCGCGGTACGGGGTCGGGCTGCTGTGGCCCGCCGCGCCCGGGGCCTTTCCGTGGGGCACCTTCTGGATCAACGTGGGGGGCTGCGCGCTCATCGGCGTCCTCATGGTGCTGATCAGCGAGGGCGGCCGGTCGGCGCGTCCGCTCGTACGGCCCTTCCTCGGGGTCGGCGTCCTCGGCGGGTTCACCACCTTCTCCACCTACGCCGTGGACTTCGCGCGGCTGCTCGACGCCGGTGAGGCCGGTACCGCGCTGGCGTACGCCGGGCTCACGGTGGCCGGGGCGCTGGGCGCGGTGTGGGCGGCGGCCGTGCTCACGCGGCGCGCGGTCGGCGACGGCCCGGGGCGGGGAGCGCGGCGAGGGGTGGGACGCGGATGAACTGGCTGATCGTCATGGTGGGCGCGGCCGTCGGCGCGCCCCTGCGGTACCTGACCGACCGCGCGGTACAGGCGCGGCACGACTCGGTCTTCCCCTGGGGGACCTTCGTCGTGAACGCGGCCGCCTCCCTGATGCTGGGCGCGCTGACCGGTGCGGTGCTGGAGGGGGCCGCCTCCTCGCGGCTGAACCTGCTCCTCGGCACCGGGCTGTGCGGGGCGCTGAGCACCTACTCGACGTTCTCCTACGAAACGCTGCGCCTGGCCGAGCGGGGCTGGAAGTTCCTGGCCGCGGCGAACGTGACGGCCTCGGTGCTGGTCGGGCTGGGCGGGGTCACGCTCGGTCACCAGGTCGCTGGACAGTTGTTCGCCTGACGGCGCGTCCCTCGCTCTCCTTGGGGCGCGCTGGGGCGTGTCCCTTACGGGGCGCGGGGAGTTGGGCACATCGACCCGCTCATCGCGGACCCTTGCCAGCGTTCCGGAGGTGCCCCGTGCGCCAGTTGTCCGCTTCCCTCCGCTCCTCGCGTCCCTCCCGCTCGCTCCGGCTCGCCGTCGCCGCGCTCGCGGTGGCGGCGACCGCGGGATGCATGAGTGTCGGGGAGGACGCCGCCAAGCCCGGGCCCTCCGCGTCGACGGGCCTCCAGGGCGGCACGTCCGGCGGCGGCTCCTCGTCCGGCAAGAGCGTCGGGGGCCAGGGCGGCGGCCACGGCCCGAAGGGCGGTACGGGGAGCCAGGACGGCAAGGCCGGAGGGCCCGGGACCACCTCCGGCGCGGTCGGGGCCTCCCCCAGCCCGGGCGCGCCGGCCGGTCCGCCCGGGGCTCCCTCGCCGTCGGCCGGTCCGGGCGGCGGAGCGGGCGGCCAGGGGCCCCAGCCCCCGCCGGGCGGTTCCGTGTCCGGCTCGGGATCCGGTGGAGGCGGCTCCTCCGGCGGCCAGCCCGCCTCCCCGACCCCGGAGCCGCCGACTCCCGAACCGCCGGTCCCCACTCCGCCAGTGACGGAACCCACACCGCCTCCGGAGTCCCCGCAGCCCGAGCAGTCGCCCGATCCGGGCACGCAGCCCTAGGCCCGGTCCCGGCTCGAACCCGGCCCCGTCCGCCCGCCGCCGCACTGGCGGGCGGATGGTGTTTCCGCAGGTCAGCGCCGTCTTCGGGGGAGGGACTTGCCAGACCCGGGGGAGGGTGCGTATGGTTATAGATCGTTTGATCCCATTGCCCGGCGCCGACTCCGAAGAGCGCCGTGTGGCGCGTACTCTCCCCAACCGTGGCTGACCGCATTGAGGCGGTCGATTTGCGATTCACGGAGTTTGGGCGCGTGCCGAGACTCCGGAAGGTTTCGCATTTCGCATGTCCATTTCCAGTTCTGACCGTTCCGTCATGCCCGAGAACGACTCCAACGAGATCGTCGACGCCGAGACCCTCGCGGTCACCGAGGCCCTTGAGGCCGTCGTCACCGACGAGATCATCGAGGCCCTCGAGGCCGACGTGACGAACCACGAGTCCGACGAGTCCGACGAGTCCAGCGACTCCTTCGAGGACTCCACCGAAGACTTCAACGACGACTCCGCCGACGACTCGGCCGACGAGGCCGACGCCGACGCCGAGCCCACCCTGACCTTCGGCGACCTCGGTCTGCCGGACGGCATCGTGCGCAAGCTCGCGCAGAACGGCGTCACCGCGCCCTTCCCGATCCAGGCCGCGACCATCCCGGACGCCCTGGCCGGCAAGGACATCCTCGGCCGTGGCCGCACCGGCTCCGGCAAGACCCTCTCCTTCGGTCTGCCGACCCTGGCCTCGCTGGCCGGCGGGCACACCGAGAAGAAGAAGCCCCGCGCGATCATCCTGACGCCGACGCGTGAGCTCGCGATGCAGGTCGCCGACGCTCTCCAGCCCTACGGCGACGTCCTCGGCCTCAAGATGAAGGTCGTCTGCGGCGGTACCTCCATGAGCAACCAGATCTTCGCTCTGGAGCGCGGTGTCGACGTCCTCGTCGCCACCCCGGGCCGTCTGCGCGACATCATCAACCGCGGCGCCTGCTCCCTGGCGAACGTCCAGGTCGCGGTCCTCGACGAGGCCGACCAGATGGCGGACCTGGGCTTCCTGCCCGAGGTCACCGAGCTGCTCGACCAGATCCCCGGCGGCGGCCAGCGCATGCTCTTCTCCGCCACCATGGAGAACGAGATCGGCACCCTGGTCAAGCGCTACCTGACCAACCCCGTCACGCACGAGGTCGACAGCGCGCAGGGCAACGTCACGACCATGACGCACCACGTCCTCGTCGTGAAGCCGAAGGACAAGGCGCCGGTCACGGCCGCCATCGCCGCCCGCAAGGGCCGCACCATCATCTTCGTCCGGACCCAGCTGGGCGCCGACCGCATCGCCGAGCAGCTCATCGAGTCCGGTGTGAAGGCCGACGCGCTGCACGGCGGCATGACGCAGGGTGCCCGTACCCGCGTCCTCGCCGACTTCAAGGACGGATACGTCAACGCGCTCGTCGCGACCGACGTCGCCGCCCGCGGCATCCACGTCGACGGCATCGACCTGGTCCTGAACGTGGACCCGGCCGGCGACCACAAGGACTACCTGCACCGCTCGGGCCGTACCGCCCGCGCCGGCAAGTCCGGTGTCGTCGTGTCGCTGGCGCTCCCGCACCAGCGCCGCCAGATCTTCCGCCTGATGGAGGACGCGGGCGTCGACGCCTCGCGCCACATCGTCCAGGGCGTCGGCGCCTTCGACCCCGAGGTCGCCGAGATCACCGGTGCCCGTTCGCTGACCCAGGTCCAGGCCGACTCCGCGAACAACGCCGCGAAGCAGGCCGAGCGCGAGGTCGCCGACCTCACCAAGCAGCTGGAGCGCCTGTCGCGCCGTGCCGTCGAGCTGCGCGAGGAGGCCGACCGTCTGGTCGCCCGCTCCGCGCGCGAGCGCGGCGAGGACCCGGAGGCCGCTGTCGCCGAGGTGGTCGAGGCCGCCGAGGCCGAGGTCGCGGCAGCCGTGGCCGAGCCGGTCGCCGAGGAGCGCCCCGCGTTCCAGAGCCGTGACGACCGTGGCAACTACGAGCGCCGTGACAACCGTCGCGACGACCGTGGCGACCGTGGCGGCGACCGTGGCGGCTTCCGCCGTGACGACCGTGGCGACCGCGGTGGCGACCGTGGCGGCTTCCGCTCCGGTGGCGACCGTCCGACCGGTGGTGGCTTCCGTCGTGACGACCGCCCCTCGGGTGGCTTCAACCGTGACGACCGCGGTGGCGACCGTGGCGGCTTCCGCTCCGGTGGCGACCGTCCGGCCGGCGGTGGCTTCCGCTCCGGTGGCGACCGTCCCGCCGGTGGCGGCTTCCGCTCCGGTGGCGACCGTCCCGCCGGTGGCGGCTTCCGCTCCGGTGGCGACCGCCCCTCGGGTGGCTTCAACCGTGACGACCGCGGTGGCGACCGTGGCGGCTTCCGCTCGGGCGGCGACCGTCCGACCGGTGGTGGCTTCCGTCGTGACGACCGCCCCTCGGGTGGCTTCAACCGTGACGACCGCGGTGGCGACCGTGGCGGCTTCCGCT